>CAYPDY010000065.1:0-13797 GCA_964409515.1 uncultured Dehalococcoidia bacterium | reverse complement strand
CCTCCCGCTTGGAGGGCTTGATTACCACCCTGTCTCCCAGCGGCTCCAGCTTGCTGGTCTTTGCCTTACTTGCCATCTGTTTCTCCTTCCTTCTTGGCATAGATGCGGACGCTGTTCTGCCCGCACTCCGTGCACTGCCTGGGGTTGCCGACCGCTGTGGATGTCTTTCTACACTTGCCGCAAACGAGGGTTGTTGCACTGGCCATTACTCCGTCCTCCTGCGCCGTCTCCAGGTCGCCGCTGGCGCACTGGTTTTTCCGTGCTTGACTGATTTCGAACGGCGTCTCGACCACCACGAGGTGTCTTTGACGCACGCACCACAAGCGAGAGTCGTTGTGCCAATCACTTTTCTGTCCTCCTTGTTGTGAATCTGCCGGTGACCTTCACCCCGCCGTTGAGAGTAAGGCCTTCTGGGTGAGTCGGGTGGGTGGCGTGGGTAAAGTGGGTGGATGCTCTGTCAGGGAGTGGTGTCCTTCCCCGATCAGCGCAGGTAGTCCGGATCCCAACACATGGCCCACGCCTGTATCATCTCCCTGACCAGGGGCTCATTGAGGTGGCTCTTGTCATCCAGTAATGCGGGTTTGGTTTCCCCCAGGCGAATAGGCAGCCAGCCCTTTGACTCCTTGTCCGGTTCTTTGTCTATCATCAGCGCGCTGTTCCTGGGCTTGCGTCTCTCGAGCTCGAGGGCGGACAGCTTCGTCCAGCTTCTCCCGTCTCCCCCGTTCCCCTTGTTCACTGTGAAAAGGCCCTTCTTTCCTATCTTGAAATCCTTCTTCTTGGCTCTGCCCTGGGCGGTCCAGCCGGCTATGGTCAGCAGGTAGCCACGCGCATCGGGTTTGGCCCTTTCCCAGATCTCGAACCGCCTTCTGGCTCCATCCGCGGTATTGACAGTGTCCAGCTCAATGGCGCGCCTGTACACTGAGGGGAGCTCTGTCGCATACCCTCGCACCACTGACCTCTCCCGCCAGCCGGCAACCTGGATCTCCCCCGCTTCCCCTGCCGCTTGGTCCTGTCCGAGAACCGCTTGTTCTTCAACCCAGAACTTCCGTTCACAGTAGGGGCACACCACTGACCTCATGTTACCTCCGCTTGATGTAGATTTACCTATGCTAACCTATATTTACCTATCTGTCAAGCTCCCGATGGGCCTCGCTTCTTTTGCCCCAGGGGTATTGACAAGTCACTCAAAACGTGGTTAATTGCGGATGGAAGCTCCTGGTACCACCTGAGTAACGGCTTTAGGAGGTCAAAGGTGAAGCTTCAGGCACTTTATGGAGTGTGGATATTTCCGAGTTAGTGCCCTGCCTCACGGCAGGGCGCGCGGAACCCAAACTTGACTCGTTTGCATTGATTGAGTGGTAGTCTCCGGACACCACCTGCGGTTGTGATAACCGCGATTGAGTTGAGGCTGGGGAGGTAGACCCAGGGAGGGCATCGCAGGGTGCCCTCCCTCTTTCTTACTGGGGCCCTCCCGATACCGGGATAACGGCCCCGCTGATGTAGGCGGAGGCATCCGACGCCAGAAACAGCGCCAGGCCGAGGATATCGCCCGGCTGCCCCACTCTCCCCAGCGGTACCGCCCTGGAGTACTTCTCAAATGCAGCCGGCGGCATATGCCGCCGCTCGGTTTCAGTATCAATGAGCCCGGGCGAAATGGCGTTGACCCGGATGTTGTAGCGGCCCAGCTCCGCGGCCAGAGTCCGGGTCAGCTGGTTTATCCCGGCCTTGGCTGGACCGTAATGGGCCATACCATGGACCGGGTGGACCCCCGTGCCGGAGCTGAAGTTGATGATGCTGCCCCTCCCCTGGTCCGCCATTACTCTTCCCACCGCCCGGCAGCACAGGTAGGCGCTCTTCAGATTAAGGTCCAAGACTCGTGTCCAGACGCCCACCTCCATCTCGAGGACAGGGATGGACCGATCGGCCCCCGTTCCTCCGGCGCAGTTGATCAGCACGTCGATGCGCCCGAATGCTTCCCGAGCGCGCCGGACCATCTCAGACACCTGGGCCTCATCGGTCACGTCCGCGGGGACAGCCAGGACTTTGCGCCCGCGGGATTCCAGCTCGCGAGCCACCGCGTCCAGGTCGACTGCGGTGCGGGCGACCAGGACCACCGCGGCACCCGAGTCAGCAAATCCTCTGGCCACGGCCCGGCCGATGCCCCGGCTGGCCCCCGTGATAATGGCAACTCTCCCTTCAACGGAGAAACTGGGCAGAGAAGATGCCTCACCCACAGCTGTTTCCTCCTCAGTCGGCCTCCACGCGACAGCGTGACTGCCGTTCTGCTGCTCTCAGCTCGACCGGCCCCGCCTGGAGCAGCCATAGAGCAGCTTCTCGTCAAGTCCATGGGCCCGCATGAGCTCCGCCACGGCCTCCCGGCCGGGGCACTTCCGCCCGCGGAACAGCTCGCGCATGGCCTCCTTCATCTTCGCCTTTCCGCAGTACTGCCCCCAGTCATATCCGTACCACGATGCCATGTCATGCTTCTCATACCATTCGCGGGAGCAGGCATCAGCGCCGTCGTCCAGGCGGCACCAGTGCTCTCCCTCATCGTTGGAGGCGGCATCGTGATACTCGAGAAGGATGGGGATAATCTCCCAAAGATGGATCCCGTCGAAGGCCCCCTCCTTCCACCTGTCGCCCAGGCGAAGGGCCAGGGGGTGATTGTCATCCAGGTTCCAGAGGAACAGCGACTGGAAGAGACCGCGCAGGTCCGTCCGGCTGATGCCGAAGTGGCGGTTGTTCTCCACCATGAACCGGTCCGCCTCGAGCATGACCTCCTCCAGGTCCATGTTCGCATCGCCTCCGGCGAGGACCAGGCAGATGCCGGCGATATCTTGACTCAGGATCCAGGCAGCCATGCGGGTTCCTTCCCTCTATTATACGGGCAATCAGCGCGGCGGCGACCCGGCCGGGTCTGTGTCTCGCTGTCCTCGAAATCGACCCGGGCAGCGCCCGCAGGTTCATGGGCCCGGTCCGCCGCCTGCCGGATGGTATACTGGGACCGGCGGAACCCGATCGAGGACAGGCACGGCCGGGCGGCCGCCAGCCGGGGAGCTGGATGATGGGCGTCTACGAGGATTTGTGCGGTCTGGTGGGTGCGGAGTTCCCGCCCATGGCGGGCGCGGACGCGGTCTGCCCGCAGATGATCCGCCACTGGTGCGAGGCCATGCAGGAGGACAACCCCCTGTACCTGGATGAGGACCGCGGCCGGCGCAGCATGTATGGGAGCATCGTCGCTCCGCCGGCCATGACGCCGTCGTGGGTGATCCCGCCCCTGTGGCCGCCCTCGGGCATGCCGCCCATATACGAGAGGCTGTTCGGGATATGCGGGCAGGGCGGCTATGACCAGGTGATCGACTCGGAGAGCGAGATGCACTTCCTCCGGCCGCTGCTGCCGGGGGACCGGGTGCAATCGGCCACCGGGGTCGCCGGCGTCTCCGGCCTGAAGACCACCGCGCTGGGCACGGGCTTCTTCGTGACACTGGAATCCGTGTTCACCAACGATCGCCGGGAGCGGGTCTGCAGGCAGCGAATGACGATGTACCTGTACCGGGGGCATGGCGCAAAGGCGGACCGCCCCGGGGCGCCGCCGACCTATGCCAACCAGGACGTCAAACTGGACGCCGACCTCACGCCCTGGCACTCCGCCCGGGAGGCCAACTCGCCGTGGAACATCGGCGCGGCCGGTGCTCCGCCCGCCCGTCAGGCCATCGCCTGGAATGAAGTGAGGCCAGGTGACGAGCTGCCGCCGTATTCCCGGCTGATGACCACCACCGGCGTCATCGCCGCCGCCGTCGCTTCCAGGGACTTCGCCGCCCTGCACCACGACCTGAGAGCGGCCAGGAAGGCGGGGGTGAGGGACGTCTTTGTCAACTACCTAACTTCGGGCGGCATTGCCGCCAAGTTCCTGACCGACTGGTCGCGGCCCGATGGCGGGCTGCGGCGCCTGAAGCTGAGGCTGATGACCCCATGCTGCGCGGGGGATACCCTGACATTGACCGGGACCGTGCAGGAGAAGCGGGTGGCAGACGGGGAAGCGTGCTTGGACGTGGCCTTCTCCATGGTGGTGGAAGAGGGCATCCACTGCCGGGGCGAGGCGGTCATCGCCCTGCCGCTGCCGCAGGCCGGCGGGTAACTAGCCGTACATATCGCTGAAGCGGTCCACTATCTGCAGCAGCGGCCATCCGAACGAATAAGTACCGTCCACATCCTCGTGGTATGTAAGATTCCGTATAGCTGGGCACCAGGTGAAGAGGGCAAACTGTCCCTGTTCGATGGCGTTCCCAATGAGGTGCCGATGCAGCGGCGGAGAAGGAGAAGAGTGTGACCACTGGCAAACATACCATCACGCCTAACCTGTGGTTCGACCGCCAGGCCGAAGAGGCGGCGCATTTCTACACCTCGGTCTTCGATCACTCCGGGGTCGGCGACGCCACCCGCGCCAGCAAGGCTGGTTTCGAGATGCACGGCCTCCCCGAAGGCGCGGCAATGACTGTTGAGTTCAGCATAGAGGGGCAAAGATTCATCGCGCTCAATGGAGGGCCGCTGTTCAAGTTCACTCCAACCGTGTCGTTTCTTGTTGCCTGCAGTACGATCCGCGAGGTTGACCGCCTCTGGGAGAGGCTCTCTGAGAAGGGCTCGGCGCTGATGGATCTGGGCAGTTACCCGTTCAGCGAAAGATACGGATGGGCGCAGGACAGGTATGGTCTTTCCTGGCAGGTGATGCTGATGGGGGATCGCGAGGTAAGCCAGAAGATCGTCCCCACGCTCATGTTTACCGGCCAGCAGTCCGGGCAGGCGGAGGCGGCGATCCTCTTCTATGCATCGGTGTTCAAGAATGCGGGAATCGGCGGCATCGTCCGCTACGGCCGGGGAGAGGAACCTGACAGGGAAGGCGCGATCAAGCACGCTGCGTTCATCCTTGAAGGCCAGGAGTTTGCCGCCATGGACAGCGCCCGCATGCACCAATTCACGTTCAACGAGGCCATTTCCTTCATAGTTGGATGCACCACGCAGAAAGAGATTGACTACTACTGGGAGCGGCTGACAGCAGGTGGAGGTACGGAAGGTGTGTGTGGCTGGCTCAAGGACAGGTTCGGGGTTTCGTGGCAGGTCGTCCCCACTGTGCTGAGCCGGATGCTGCAGGACAGGGACAAAGAGAAGGTGGAGCGCGTCACCAATGCGTTCCTGGCGATGAAGAAGTTTGACATCGGGGCACTGGAGAGGGCATACAAGGAGACGGGCAGCAGGACCACAACGTCGGGCGCCGGCTGGGGGGCACACCCCGCCGGCTAGCCTGCCGGTTTTCGTCGTCTCCGGGCGCCCTCCGTTCTATTCCCCGGAGGCTCCCCGCACGAGATGGGCCATTCAGGCAGCCTCCTCTCCCCTGTCCATTCCTTGAAGCTCCTGATTTCACCGGTCAGTGCGTCAGCCACCTTGCAGCCATGGGCCTCGGCCAGCAGCCGGTACATCTCCATGGCCGACTGTGCCAGGGAGTCCTGGCCACGCAAGATGAAGACGGGTTCATTCTCGCCTATCATCGGGATATTCACCTTCCCGTACGTCCGGGACCAAGCCATTTCACCCTCCTTGTCACTCATGGTCGTGCGGCGGGCATGCCTGCATAATGCTGGCATACATCAGCAGCAGCGTCTGCCCCAGACGCTGCTGCGTCACTTCCTGCCAGCTGAGAGATCCATCGATGACCGGCCTTGGCTGATGGTATTCGTCGAAGTATCCCCCGTTGAATTCGACCGTCCTCTCCCTCGGCAGCACGCGCATGTCAATGAAGCCCCTGGCGTGCAGGCCGCGATCATCCGCGGCCAGCGCGAGGCTGATGGCTGAGATCGGGCCCTCGTCGGGGTCGGCCGGGGACGCGAAATGGGGGCAGCAGCAGACCGCGTCGATCAGGGCTGCAATATTGATGGACACGTCGAAGAGAATGGACTTCACTCTGTCCAGGGCCACATCCCCGCTGAGTCCCGTGCGCCGGTTCGATGAGGACACCACCTGTAGACTCAGTTCACACCCCCGTCAAGCACACACCGAATCGAGCTGGAGACTCCCGGCGCCGGCGGCCAGCAATGTCCGCGCTGCCTGGACCAGTATCTCAAAAGGCATCCTGGCAGGGATATGGGGACACTACTTAGGTTGGGGATGTGGGGGATACTTAGCTCGGCTTCGTCGTCTCTTTGGGAGAGGCAGCTCGGCTATCACGCAGGTTCCTTCTCCTGGCTTCGATTGCACCAGCAGCTTGCCGTCCAGAGAAATTGCGCGCTCACGCATACCCCCCAGGCCTATGCTTGCAGCGCCCACACCGTCAGGGTCGAAGCCAACGCCGTGGTCTTCCACCGCCACAACCAGGGCATCAGCCTCGACGCGGACACTGACCTGCACCTTGCTGGCCTGCGCGTGCCGTGCGACGTTTGTCAGCGCCTCCTGCACGATACGGTAGGCGGCGGTGATGGTGTCCTGGGGCAGGTCTCTCCGAAGCCCGCGGTGCCTGAAACGGACCTGAACATTGGTTTGGGCGGTGTAGCGCTTGAAATGCCAGAGCAGCGTTGGCAGAAGGCCGAGGTCATCCAGCATGGTGGGCCGGAGTTCAAGCGACATACTCCTCACCTGGACCATTAATGCCCTCAGCGTCTGGCGCGCGTCCGCAAGCTCGGAACCATCTGCTCTCGACTGTCCCAGCGCGGCCTTGTCCAGGCAGAGCTTGAGGGCAGTGAGCGATTGGCCGACCTCATCATGCAGTTCGCGGGCAATCTTGCGGCGTTCGTCTTCCTGCGCCGTGGCAAGAAGGTGCGAGAGGCTCCTCAGTTGCTCCTCAGCCTGCTTGCGGTCGGTGATATCGAAGGCAACGCCCACAACACCCAGAGTGCAGTCATCTGCATCTCTGAGCGCCTCGACGCGGCCGTAGAACGTGCGCCCGCCCCATCTCAGTTCGTAATTTGCGGGCGTGCCCTGCAGCGCCTGGCGATGCGCCACGTAGGGTGCGAATTCCAGATCATCTTCCTTGAAGTACTCTTTCAGGGTCCTGCCTACGATCCTGCCGGGAGCATCTTCGACGACCTCCGCTCCGGAACCGGCAAACGAGGTGAACTTCAGCCCGGTGTCCAGGGTCCAGGTTAGACACGGTATCTGGCCAAGCAGCAGTCGAAGCCTGGTTTCGCTCTCCTGCAATGCCGTTACCGCCTCTCTTCTCTTGGTAATGTCACGAAGGGTGGCAAGATGGGCCGTAGCTCCCTCCCAGTCAAGCTCCACAACGCGCATCTCAGCTACAACCCTGCTGCCGTCATCTCTGACTATCTCCAGGTCGACTCTCTCACCCAGAAGGAATCCGAAAGAAGTGCCCACCAGCTGGTCCGCAGTGCGGCCGAAGAGACTCTCGGCGGCCGGGTTGACAAAGCGGATAGTCCCATCTCCGGCGACGACGACTATGCCATCAGCGCTGCTGGTGATGACCCTTCGGAAGTTGGCGTCAGTCGCGCGGAGCCTCTCCTCGGCGATCCTCCGGATACGCCGGTTCTCCGTCTCCCGCAGCTCTCTCTCAACCGCGGTGCCAAGGCGTTTCAGATTGTCTTTCATCAGGTAGTCACTGGCGCCGGCCCTCACGCACTCCACGGCGGTCTCCTCGCCTATCTTGCCGGAGACTATCAGAATGGGGATGTCGAAACCCCTTCGCCTGAGCAACTCCACGGCTTCCAGTCCGCCGAACCGGGGCATCATGAAATCAGACAGAACGAGGTCCCATGTCAGCTTTTCGAGAGCGGCATTCATGGCCTCGGCCGTGTCCACTCGCTGGAAACTGGGATCGAAGCCAGAATGGCGCAGCTGACGCACCAGCAGCAGGGCGTCGTCTTCAGAATCATCAACAATCAAAACGCGGATCGGCTGGACCACCACTCCTCCCGGACGCGGCACTGATTACGGTGGGGGTTCATTCAGAACCAGCCAGTACAGTCCCAGGTCCTGCACTGCCTTGGCGAACTGCTTGAAGTCCACCGGCTTGCGGATGTAGCTGTTGGCTCCCAGCTCATAGCTCTGGGTCAGATCCCGCTCTTCTTTGGACGAGGTTAGTACAACGACGGGCAGCAGCCTGGTGCGTTGGTCGGCCCTCAGGCGCCGCAGTACTTCCAGACCATCCAGCCTCGGCAGCTTCAGATCCAGCAGGATGACCTCGGGCGCAGTGCTGGTGTCACGCCCCGCATGGGCGCCGGTCCCGAAGAGGAAATCCAACGCTTCAGGTCCGTCTTTGGCTATCACCAGTTCGTTGGCAATCCTGGCCTTCTTGAGCGCCCTCTCGGTGAGAGCCACGTCGTCAGGATTGTCCTCCACCAACAGGATAGTGCCGCCTTTGCCTCGCTTTTTCACCTTTCCCCCTTCTTGTCACTGAGTGTGAAGTAGAAAGTGGCCCCTTCCCCCACCCTGCCTTCTGCCCAGATGCGGCCGCCATGGCGGTTTATGATACGCTTCACCGTGGCCAGGCCGACTCCCGTTCCCGAAAACTCGTCCTTCGAATGGAGTCGCTGGAAGGGCTCGAACAGCTTGCCCGCATATTCCATGTTGAAGCCGACCCCGTTGTCCTTCACAAAGTACACCTGCTGGTCGTTCTCCCTCAGGACACCGACCTCTATTTTCGGTCTGTCACATCTTCCCGTGAACTTCCAGGCGTTGCTCAGCAAGTTCGCCAGAGCCGCTCTCAGCAGTGCCGGATCTCCATTCGCCGAGAGGCCAGAGGCGATCACAAGGTC
This sequence comes from uncultured Dehalococcoidia bacterium, assembly GCA_964409515.1. GTDB lineage: Bacteria > Chloroflexota > Dehalococcoidia > UBA2247 > RBG-13-53-26 > JAFGCL01. The sequence goes on along the minus strand of CAYPDY010000065.1, from coordinate 5,041 downwards.
CACACGTTCCTTTGGCTCCCTGTCTTGGAGCTCCTGCGCGATCTTCTGCGCCATACCACTGAGGTCCACCCTCCTCCGGTGCAAGTCCGTCCGGCCGACACGCGACAGCTCCAGCATGTCGTCAATGAGCTCTCCCATGACCTGGCTGGCCGCCCTCACTCTGCGCAGGTAATCCTTCCCCTGGTCGTCCAGCTTGCCGGCATAGTCCTCCAGGAGTGCCAGACTGAAGCCATCAATGCTTCGCAGTGGAGCCCGCAGGTCGTGCGAAACCGAGTAGGCAAAAGACTCGAGCTCTCTATTTGCCGCCCCCAGGTCCGCCGCCCGTTGTCTGAGAACGTCGTTCAGCCTCTGGATGGCCTCCTCGGCCTCCTTCCGCTCCGTGATGTCCTGACCCTGGGCGATGGTAGCCACCGTGGTTGCACCATCAGACGCGCGAATGTTGGCCGAGTTCCACAGGACGGTCCTGACCGTGCCGTCAGCGCACCGCACCGGGATCTCGACAACCTCCCATCGTTCTCCGGCTGTGGTACGGCTGATATGAGCCAGCGACCGCTCGCGGCTCTCCTCAGGGAACAGCATGTCCAGCTTCTTGCCCAGAACGTCTGATTCCTCATATCCGGTCAGGGTCTGGAAAGCGCGGTTGAACTTGGTTATGCGCAATCCGGGATCCCAGACAATGATAGGGGCGTTGGCGTAGTTCAGCAGGTTGTTCAGGTAGTCGCTCGTCTCCCTCAATGCATCCTCAGTCCGTTTGCGCTGTATGGCGGCGGCCACCAGATCGGCGACGGCTTTCATGAACGACAGCTCTCCGTCCGTGAAACGGGTGCGTGTTCGAGTGCCGAACGAGAGCGTGCCCAGCACGCGATCCTGAGCGATGAGCGGGTGGCAGGCATAGGCCTGGATGCCATAGGACTTGACCAGCTCGGTGCGCGGGTCAGGCGTCTCGAGGATGTCCTCAGCCACCAATCGGCAGGCATCGCGGGCGGCGCAGCCGCAGATGGCCACGCCATAATCGAGCCAATCGATCTCTTGTGCTTGCTCCTCGGTGATGCCCGCACAAGCGTTCAGGCGCAGCCGTCCAGCAGACTCGTCGACCAGGAAGTTGAAGAAGGCATGGCAATCGAGAAAAGCCATGACTTTGGGGCACAGGCTGTTGACCACCGCTTGCGGCGAGTCGGACCTGAGCAGCTCGCTGGCAGTCTCCGCCAGGAGAGCTGCCCGGCGCTGCGCTATGACGCGCTCACTGATATCGTCGAAGGCGCTGGCGAAGCGGTGGCCTCCGGCCGGGAAGGTACTCACGTGGAGGTGGCGGCCCGCGGGCCTGGAGTACGTCTCGAATTCCTCAGGCATCTGCGTGGCGACCACCTGCGCGAAGCGGGGCAGGTACTCCGGCACCACATCGGGGTACACCTCCCTCATGCGCCGTCCCAACAGCTGTTCGCGAGGTATGCCGGTGTGACGGGTATAGGCGTCATTCATCTCCAGAACACGCCAATCGACCGGATGCCCCTCTTCATCGTACAGCAGCTCGTACAGGGCAAAGCCCTCCCCCATGTTCTGGAAGAGCAGGCTGTACTTCCTCTCACCTTCCATAAACGTCTGCCTGGCCTGCCTGTGCACCGCGCTCTCGATGATTTCCCACTTTCCTTCCTTGCGGATGAGCGCGAACTCGTGATTGCGGATGACGTCCATGACCTCAACGGCTCCGCATTTCTCCAGACTATAAGTGCACAGGGCCAGCATGTGGTACTTGCCGATGACGTCATTGATGGCCGCTTCATAGTCGGTGAAACCCTTCCAGTCTCCCTTCTCCAGCCAGAAGGTGTTGCCGCTCAGTCTCAATCCGGCGTATCCCGCGGCGCGGGCTGCATTCAGCTTGTCCACCCAGCCATCGAGGACCCGCTGCTGCTCAAAGCTCCCGCCCTTGAGATACCAGTCAGTGTGAGGCAGTACCTCGATCTGCCCCCTGGCCAGTCGCTCGGCGAAATCCGGCATGGCCCGCTGCATCGCCTGTCCGGCCTGCTGAGCGCTCAGCGGGTCAGAGGTAATCCACATGCAGAATTCGTTGTTCTCCAGGCCAGCCTTGAAGTAAGGTACCAGGGTATCTATCAGATCCTCTCTGGTCTGATAGAACTGGCAGAAGTGGGTGCCCCAGGGAACAGCACCAATGACGTCAATTCCGGTGTTCACCAGTTCGGTATTCATGGTGACAATCGAAAGGCGCAGCGTGTGTCACTTGGAGGATGCCGATCTTGGAGTGATTATGATGCGCGGCATTGTTTCTTGTCAACTGACCTCGCACTCACCTGCCCCTTTCGGCCGCGCCCCAACGCCAGTTGCGGATCTCCGGCATATCCTCGCCGTGCTTTCTGATGTAGGCCCTGTGGTCCAGCAGCCGGTCCTGAAGGTAATGGCTGGCACATGCCGCCTGTGAGCTCAAACCCGGCACGCGATCGATGACGTCCCCCACCAGGTGGAAGCGATCAAGATCGTTCATCACCACCATGTCGAACGGTGTGGTAGTCGTTCCTTCTTCCTTGTAGCCGCGGACATGGAGGTTGTCGTGGTTGGCGCGGCGGTAGGTCAGCCGATGTATCAACCAGGGGTAGCCATGAAAGGCGAAGATGACGGGCTTGTCCTTCGTGAACAGGACATCGAAGTCCCCGTCGCTCAGCCCGTGGGGATGCTCTACGGGTGGCTGCAGCACCATCAGGTCAACCACGTTGACGACGCGGACCTTGAGTGTCGGTAACTCCTGACGGAGGATCTCGACGGCGGCCAGTGTCTCCAGCGTGGGCACGTCACCGCAGCAAGCCATCACCACGTCAGGGTCGCTGCCCTTGTCGTTGCTGGCCCAGTCCCAGATACCGATCCCGGCGGTACAGTGCTTTATGGCGGAATCCATGTCCAGCCACTGGAGCTCCGGAGGCTTGCCGGCCACGATGACATTGATGTAGTTGCGGCTGCGGAGGCAGTGGTCGGTGACCGAAAGCAGGGTATTGGCATCAGGCGGCAAGTAGATGCGGACGACGTCCGACTTCTTGTTCACCACGTGGTCGATGAATCCCGGGTCCTGGTGGCTGAAGCCGTTCTGGTCCTGACGCCACACGTGCGATGAGAGCAGATAGTTCAGGGAGGCAATGGGACGCCGCCAAGGAATGCGGTCGGAAACATGCAGCCACTTGGCGTGCTGGTTGAACATGGAATCGACGATGTGGATGAACGCTTCGTAGCAGGAGAAGAAGCCGTGCCGGCCGGTCAGCAGGTAGCCTTCCAGCCAGCCCTCGCACTGGTGCTCGCTGAGCATCTCCATCACCCGGCCGTCGGCAGAGACGTGGTCATCGGTGGGGAGGACAGTGGCGGTGGAGCAGCGATCCGTCACTTCGAACAAGGCACCCCAGCGGTTCGACGTGGTCTCGTCGGGGCTGAAGACACGGAAATTGCGCTGATCCAAGTTCAGTTTCATCACGTCCCTGATGAAGCCTCCCATGACTCGAGTGGACTCCGCCTCTACCGTGCCCGGTCCGGGCACCGGAACAGCATACTCCCTGAAATCGGGCAGTCTGAGGTCGCGCATCAGCATTCCGCCATTGGCGTGCGGGTTGGCCCCCATGCGCCGCTGGCCCTTCGGCGCCAGATCAGCCAGCTCTGCCATCAGCCTGCCGTTTCCATCAAACAGCTCTTCGGGCCTGTAGCTCTTCATCCACCGTTCGAGAATCTTCAAATGCTCGGGGTTGTTGGCGATGTTTGTGACCGGCACCTGGTGGGCGCGGAATGTGCCTTCAACGGGCAGTCCGCCGACCTCCTTGGGTCCGGTCCAGCCTTTGGGCGTGCGCAGGATGATCATGGGCCAGCGGGGCCGCCCGCTGAAGCCGTCCGTCCGGGCCTTGAGCTGGATGTCCCTGATCCCGGCCACCACGGTGTCGAGCGTGGCAGCCATAAGCTGGTGCATTGTCCCGGGATCATTGCCCTCCACGATACAGGGGTCGTAGCCGTAGCCGCGGAAGAGCTGATCCAGTTCCTCGTGGCTGATGCGTCCCAACACCGTCGGGCCGGCGATCTTGTAGCCGTTGAGGTGCAATATGGGCAGCACGGCCCCGTCGTAGACCGGATTGAGGAACTTGTTCGAGTGCCAGCTGGTGGCCAATGGCCCGGTTTCTGCTTCGCCATCGCCTACCACGCAGGCCACCAGCAGATCGGGATTGTCGAAGGCGGCGCCGAAGGCGTGGGCCAGGGAGTAGCCCAGCTCGCCGCCTTCGTTGATGGAGCCTGGCGTCTCAGGGGCTGTGTGACTGGGAACGCCGCCGGGAAAGGAGAACTGGGTGAACAGCCTTTTCATGCCCTGTTCATCCTGGGAGACCTCGGGGTATAGCTCGCTGTAGGTGCCCTCAAGATACGTGTTGGCCGTCAATCCCGGTCCGCCATGACCGGGTCCGGTAATGTAGATCATATCCAGGGCATACTCATTGATGATCCGATTGAGGTGAACGTAGATGAAGTTCAATCCCGGCGTGGTGCCCCAGTGGCCCAGCAGCCTCGGCTTCACATGCTCCACCTTCAACGGCTCTTTCAGTAGCGGATTGTCGAAGAGATATATCTGTCCCACCGACAGATAGTTGGCGGCACGCCAGTACGCATCCATCTTTCGGAGCAGCTCCGGCGTCAACGTGTTTGCCTTCATCGTCTATTCCCCCTTGGATGTGGTCTTCGCGGGGTATGTGATCACGGTGCCCCGGACTTTCGCCAACAGCGTGAGAGTATGAACCTGACGGTGAGTCAGACTCATGATGTGCTCGGTGGCAATTCCACGTACCAGCAGGGCATCTGCGATCAGCGAACGATGACAGCGCCACGGCACCGCTTCAGCGCACATCAAGACGGTCCGTTCCTGCTTCGCCAGGCGGATCAACTCTTCGAGGCTCCGCGCGAACTCAGGCGTCTGCATGTAGTCCGCGTAGCCTCGAAAGGAGGCATTCCGCCAGCCCGTGTTGGGCGAATCTCCTTTCGCACGACGCAGGCCGCCGAGCCCGGGCATGTGAAC
>CAYPDY010000064.1:0-13970 GCA_964409515.1 uncultured Dehalococcoidia bacterium | reverse complement strand
GGGGCACGGCATGGAGGTGTCGGTCGACAAGAAGGGGGACGGGATCTACCTGCGCCTGACCCGGCCCGCGGACCAGTCACTGGGGGGAAAGGCGCCCCTGCTCTTCGAGCGGACGGTGCTGCTGGTATCGGCCAGCACCCTGGGCCGCGGGGATGACGAGCTGGGAATGGTGCTGATGCGCGCTTTCGCTCACACGCTGGCCGAATCGGACATCAAGCCGCACCAGATCATCTTCATGAACAGCGGCGTCAAACTGGTGGCCAAGGGGTCGGATGTGATTGACGACCTGCGGGGGATGGACAGGGAGGGCGTGGAGATACTGGCCTGCGGGACCTGCCTGAACCACTTTGGGCTGAAGGAGGCGGTTGAGGTGGGGCGCATCTCCAACATGTACGAGATCACCCAGGCGCTGATGAAGGCCTCCAAGGTCGTCTCCATCTAGCGGTACCGGAAGGGCGCATGCCGCGGAGTGTCGTCGTGTTCCATTCGATCACCGGGGCCCTGCAGGCGGAGAAGCGTCTCAAGACAGGGGGCGTGGCCGTCAAGCTGATCCCGGTGCCGCGGCAGCTGAGCTCCGACTGCGGCGTGTGCCTGAGGTTCGAAAGCCAGGATGAACCCGAGGTCAAGAGGGCGCTGGAAGAGGAGCGGATAGACATCCAGGGCATCTACCCCATCTGACAGGCGCTCCGGGATGAATACAGAGGAGAAGCGGATGGAAGGCAAACCGAACCCTCGGCTGACCGAGACGGTTCGCGGCGCCGGTTGAGCTTCCAAGCTCGGTCCAGGGGACCTGGACAAGGCGCTGTGCGGGCTGCCGCTGCTGGCGGACCCTGACCTGATCGTGGGACTGGAGAAGGCGGACGACGCCGGGGTCTACCGGCTGACTGGCGATCTGGCCATCGTGCAGACCGTCGATTTCTTCACGCCCGTCGTGGATGACCCCTACACCTTCGGCCAGATTGCGGCGGCCAATGCCCTGAGCGACGTCTACGCCATGGGAGGCCGGCCGCTGACCGCCATGAACATCGTCTGCTTTCCCCGCGATACGCTGGACATATCCGTCCTCCGCGAGATCCTCCGCGGCGGCATCGACAAGCTGCGCGAAGCCGGCGTGGCGCTGGTCGGCGGGCACAGCGTGGACGATGTGGAGCTGAAGTACGGCCTCTCGGTGACCGGCACGGTGCATCCGAAGAGAGTGCTGACCAAGGGAGGCGCCAGGCCGGGGGACGCGCTCATACTGACCAAGCCGGTCGGTACCGGCATCATCAACACCGCCGTCAAGGGGGGCATGGCCGGAGAAGGGGCCGCGGCGGCCGTGGCCCGGTCGATGGCCGCCTTGAACAGGGCCGCCTCCGAGGTGATGCTCGAGGTCGGCGTGAACGCCTGCACCGACATTACCGGTTTCGGCCTGCTGGGCCATGCCTGCGAGATGATCCAGGACAGCCAGGTTGGCCTGCGCATTCACTCCGCCGCGGTCCCCGTCTTCCCGGAGACGGTGGAGATGGCCCGGATGGGGATGGTCCCCGGCGGCACCTTCCGGAACAAGGAGTACCGGGCGAAGATGGTGGACTCGACCGGCATCGGCGAGGTGGTGCTGGATATCCTGTTTGACCCCCAGACCTCGGGAGGTCTCTTCATGGCGGTGGATGCCGGCAAGTCAGGCCTGATGCTGGCCAGGCTGAAGGAGGCCGGTGTCTCCGATGCCGCTATCGTGGGGGAGGCCGTCAGCCATCCCGCCCAAAGGATAGTGGTAGATTAGGCCATGTTCGTCCTGGGAACCGCCGGCCACGTGGACCACGGCAAGTCCCGCCTCGTCCAGGCGATGACGGGCATGGACCCCGACCGCCTCGCCGAAGAGAAAGAGCGGGGCATGACCATCGACCTGGGGTTTGCCTGGCTCAAGCTGCCCAGCGGCCGGGAGGTCAGCATCGTCGACGTGCCGGGCCACGAGCGCTTCATCAAGAACATGCTGGCCGGGGTGGGCGGCATCGACCTGGCCCTGCTCATCATCGCGGCGGACGAAGGCATCATGCCCCAGACCCGGGAGCACCTGGCCATCCTGGACCTGCTCCGTGTGGGCCGGGGCGTCATCGTGGTAACCAAGAAGGACCTGGTGGACGAAGAGCTGCTGGAGCTGGTCACCATGGAGGTCAAGGAAGCCCTGTCCGGCACCAGCCTGGCCGAGGCCCCGATGGTGGCCGTGTCCGCGGTAACGGGCGACGGCCTGCCGGAGCTGGTGAGCACCATCGACCGCCTGCTGGACGCCACCCCGCCCAAGAGGGACATCGGGCGCCCCAGGCTGCCCATCGACCGCGTCTTCACCATCGCCGGCTTCGGCACCGTGGTCACTGGCACGCTGGTGGACGGCAGCCTGTCCGTGGGGCAGGAGGTGGAGATCGTCCCGCCCCGCCTGCGGGCCCGCATCAGGGGCCTGCAGACCCACAAGAAGAAGCTGGAGAAGGTGCCGCCCGGCAGCCGGGTGGCGGCCAACCTCACCGGGCTCTCCACGGATGAGCTGGTCCGCGGCCACGTGCTGGTCACGCCTGACTGGCTGCGGCCGACCAGCATGGTGGATGCCAAGGTTCGCCTGCTGTCCACGCTGGCCCGCCCCCTGAAACACAACGCCGAGGTCAGCTTCCACAGCAATGCCCTGGAGGTGGTGGCCAAGGCCCGCCTCCTGGACAGGGACGAGCTGAAACCCGGAGAGACGGGCTGGGCGCAGCTGGTCTTCGCCGAACCGGCCGCCGTGGTCAAGGGTGACATGTTCATCATTCGTTCGCCGGTAGAGACGCTGGGGGGCGGCGACATCGTTGACGCCTACGCCAGGCGCCACCGCCGTTTTCAGGCAGTCATCATAGAGGGCCTGGCCGCCAGGGAGAAGGGCAGCGCCGAGGATGTGCTGCTGGCTACGCTGGAGGCCCGGGAGCCGATCGATGTGGCCGAGCTGGCCCACCGGGCCAGCATGTCGCCGGGCGATGCCCGGCAGGCGGTGGAGGCCCTGGTGTCACAGAAGAGGGTGATGATGCTCGGTGACAGGGGCCCGCACACCCTGCTCTTCTCCGCCGCCGGGTGGCAGCGTCTCTCCGGCAGCGTGTCGCAGTCACTGGCGGCGTATCACCGCCAGTTCCCGCTCCGCTCCGGGATGCCCAAGGAGGAGCTGAGAAGCAAGCTGAAGGCCTCCGCCGGTTCGTTCCCGCCGATGCTCCAGCTCCTGGTCAAGGATGGTGTCCTGGCGGAGGACGTGAAGGCCGTCCGCCTGCCGTCGCACCGCGTGCAGCTCAGCGCCGGCCAGAAGGCCCTGACGGATGCCTATCTCGCGGCCCTGGCCCGGAATCCGTACTATCCGCCCGCCGAGCTCACCATCGCCCCGGAGCTGCTGGACGTTCTGATCGAGCAGCACGAGGCGGTGAAGGTGGCCGACAACGTCGTTTTCGCGGCCGCGGCCTACCGGGAGATGCTGGACCGCATCATGGTCCGGATGAAGCAGAATGGCAAGATCACCGTCGCGGAGGTCCGCGACATGTTCCAGACCAGCCGCAAGTATGCTTTGGCCTTCATGGAACACCTGGATGAGCAGAAGATCACCCGCCGCGTGGGCGACGAGCGGGTTCTCAGGTAGCGGAGCGCGACCGGAGGCGAATGGCCCTTATGGCCTTGACCGACTCCATCCGCACGCCCGCGTTCTTGTCCCTGGAGGCCTGGGCCAGAGGGCCGAAGACGCCCGAGTCCCCTATCAGGCCCAGGGTCCGGGCCGCGACGCACCGCACGCTGGATGACTCGTCGGCCAGGGCCTCGGCCACGGCGGCCGTCGCCCGGGGATCCCCCATCTGGCCAAGGGCATCGATGGCCACCTGCCGCACCCCGGGGTCGTAGTCGCCGACCAGGGCGATCAGCGGTCCCAGGGCATCAGGGTCCTTGATCTGGCCCAGCGCGTCGATGGCGTAGAAACGGACATCCGGGCGGTTGTCATTGAGCGCGGTAATGAGGCTGGATACCGCGGGGCGGCCTATGCGGGCCAGCGCATTCGCGCCCGCCTCGCGCACATCCAGGTAGCTGTCCTTCAGGAGCCCGATCAGGGGGGCGATGGCGCTGGGGTCCCCGATGCTGCCCAGGGCCCCGGCGACGGCCTGACGGACACTCCAGTCCTCGTCCATCAGCGCCACGATGAGCGGGGCCACCGCGGCCGCACCGCCAAACTTGCCCAGGGCCTCCGCCGCCGCTTTGCGCACATCGGGGTCCTCGTCGGCCAGGGTGCCGACCAGCGCGGTGACGGTGGCCGGGTTTCCCATCCAGCCGAGGGCCTTGGCGGAGATCAGGCGCCGGTCCGCGTTCTCGTCGGTGATCGCCTTGGTCAGGTACCTGGTCGCCGGGGCGCCGGCCTTCACCATGGCCTGCGCCGCCGATTTCCGGACCTCCCAGCGCCGGCTCTTCAGGCGCTCAAAAAGGGTATCAAGCTCGCTCATGCCCCGTCCTCCGTCATGCAACGGATTATAGCAGGGAGAATCCCGCCAGTCTACGGGTGCTCAGCGAGTTCAGACCTGCCACTGGTCCCTGGTGTTTTCGCCGGCCTCCAGCAGTGCGCCCAGCATGGTTTTGACCGCCAGCAGCTTCTCGCGGTCCAGCGCCCTCAGCATCTGCTCGCCCCGCCCCATCCACGCCAGCCAGAGTCCTGACACCAGCCTCTCGCCTTCAGGCGACATGCGGCAGAGAACAATCCGGCGGTCGCCGGGGTCGCTCTCCCTGGTCACTATTCCCCGCTCCACCATGCGGTCCATCACCCCGGTGGCGGTGGCGGTGCTCACGCCCAGCGTGGCCGCGATGTCGCTCATGCGCACCGGGCCTTTGGTGTAGAAGAGAAGAAGGGCCCGAAGCTGTCCGGCGGTCAGGTCCATGTGCATCCATTCCTTGGGAGTGAAATCGAAAAGGTGGCGGAATCCCTCTTCCGCCATCTGCATGGTGGACTCGATGAGCGCGTCCTTGCTCTTGGTGCCGTTCATGACCCCCCCCTTCGACGGTCGCCGATTATCAGCTGCGCATATCGGGCATGAAATCCTCATGCACCTGGTATTATGTCAGTATTATGAATGTAACTCGGGCCGGTGGAACTGTCAAACCGCTGCCGGCCTACCACTGGCCCCTGGTGTTCTCGCCGGCCTCCAGCAGGGCTTCCAGCATCCCTCTGACTGCGATCAGCTTCGGACGGTCCAGGGCCCGGAGCAGCAGCCCGGCCTGTTCGCTCCAGGCGTGCCAGAGCCCGGTCACCATCTTCTCCCCCTCGGGCGACATGCGGCAGAGGACAGTCCGCCGATCGTCGGGGTCGCTCTGCCTGACCACGATGCCCCGCTCCACCATGCGGTCGATCACTCCCGTGGCCGTGGCCATGGTGACGCCGAGGGCAGAGGCGACGTCGGTCATCCGGGTCGGTCCCCTGGTGTAGAGAAGGATCAGGGTCCGGAGCTGACCGGCGGTGAGGTCCATGTTCAGCCATTCCGCCGGCAGAAAGGGGAACAGCTCGCCGAACGCCTTGCCCGCTAGCGCGAGGGTGGACTCGATCAGCTGCTCCTTGCGCTCGTCAGTGTTCATGAACGCCCTCCTCCGCTGTCTCCGCCGCCGACCTTCTGGTTGAGGCAGAATGCATGTGGTTGACAAAGTAATCTATCTCCGGCGGCCTGGCCTGTCAAATTCGTGCCGCGTCCTCCGGGGGACGACCGAGTCCGGCCGTGGCCAGGTCCGTATAGATCGGACCGGCCGGGGTCAGCTGGCTCTTGATGAGCCTGATGCCGTCGACCTCGAAGGAGAGGCTGGTCTCGAAGCCGACGCCCTGGGCGAACTGGGCGAAACGGCGCCGGTCGTCGGTGTTCACGTGGTCGCGCAGGCGGCCGAGGGTCAGGTGGGCGCTGAAGGAGCGGGACTCCGGCGGGAAGCCCAGGGGCGACACCGCTGCCTCCAGGTCCTTCTGGAGGGCGGCCAGCCGGTCCAGGTCGCCCTCCACCCCCACCCAGACCACCTGGGGATGCTGCCAGCCGGGGAAGGCCCCGGTGCCGGCGAGCCGCAGCCTGAAGGGAGCGTGGGGCCCGGCCGCGCGGGACATGGCGTCGACTATCCGCGGTATGGAGTCCGCGGCGGCATTGCCCAGGAACTTGAGGGTCAGGTGCAGGCTGCCGGGGTCCACCCATTTCACGAAAGGGTGCCTTCCGGCTTTCAGCCTGTCCTCCAGGGAGGTGAGCTCCGCCCGGACCTCGGCCGGCAGGTGTACCGCGATGAAGCAGCGGACTACGTTGGCGTCCATCCCAGCAGCCTCTCGGCGTTGCCGCCGAGGATCAGGGACTTGGACTCCGGGGGCAGGGCGGCGGAGTCGATCTGGTCCATGACCCGCTTCGGCGAGAGCAGCGGGTAGTCACTGCCGAAGAGTATCTTGTCCGCGCCCACCATGGCGGCGACGCTTTCGAAGACCTGGGGTCGGTAGAGGAACGGCGTGGCCGCGCTGTCGAAGAAGGTGCTCCCCATGGCCTCGGCCACCTCCGGCATCAGGCCGTAGAACGGCAGCCCTCCTCCCCAGTGGGCGAATACCACCGGCAGGTCGGGGAAGTTCAGGATGAACCGGTACATCGAGTCGGGGGTGATGGCCCCCTTTCCCGGGTAGAGGTGCCCCACCGGCTCGGAGGCGTGAGTCAGGTAGATCATGTGGTGCCTCCGGGCCACCTCCACGATGGGCTCCATCAGCTCCCGGTCGCCGAGGTCGTACCCCTGGCTGTCCGACCTCATCTCCCCGATGCCCCGCGCCCCGCCCCGGGCGCAGCGCTCCAGCTCCCGCACGGCCGCATCGCGCTGTGTGGGCTGCACCACGCAGAAGGGTATCAGGCGCTTCGGGTAGCGGGCCGCCGACTCCAGGATGTAGTCGTTGGTCAGCCGGCAGGTCTCGTTGGTGTCCCAGCCGGCGCTGAGCAGCACCGAGGCATCCACGCCGCACTCGTCCATGCTGGCGATGAGGTCCTCCGCGCTGGCGATCCGGGCCTTGGGGACGGTGAAGAACTCCCGGAACATGCTGTCGCGCTGGCAGTACTCGGCGCGCTTCTCCCTCATCTGGGGCGGCAGGATGTGAACGTGGAAATCGATGACCACGGCGCAAGTATACCCCTTCTACAAACCCTCGCGTTTGTACTGCTCGATCATCCTGAGCCAGGCGGCGTACATCTCCGGGTCACGATCCACCCACCACAGCTGGGCCTGGGTGACCTTCCCCCGGATCCGACCCGGCACGCCGGTCACGAAGGAGCGGTCGGGCACCATCATGCCCTCGCCTACCACCGCGCCGGCCGCGATGATGCAGCGGTCGCCGATCTCCGAGTCGTGGAGGACGGTGGCATTCATCCCGATGAGGACATGGTTGCCGATGCGCCGCGAGTTGACCACCGCGCCGTGTCCCAGGGTCACGCTGTTGCCGATCTCCAGGCCCTTCGGGTCCCCGTGCAGCACCACGTTGTCCTCTATCAGGACGTCGTCGCCGACCCTTATCGGACCGTAGTCCGCCCTGACTACGGCTCCCGGGAACGCCGCGCACCTCTCCCCGATCACCACGTCCCCGATAATATAGGCCGCCTCGCTGATGAAGGCGGACCCGGCGATCTTGGGTACCTTGTCACCCAGGGCTCTGATCATGTCCGGCACCTCCGTGTTTTCTACCGCTACCTATGAATGATAGGTGGGGACGCCGCCGGTGGTCAACCGGCGCGGGTTTCATAGATTTTGACAGATTCCTACAGTTTTTATTAGAATTGTTCATTATGCGGCAGGATCCTCCAGGCGAGCACATGAAGGAAGGCAGCCCGTCCCCCGGGAAGCCCTTCGTCGGCGTGAGCAAGGCCAGCGAGATCCTGGGCATCAGCGAGGCCACCCTGCGCCACTGGACGGACGAGGGGCGGGTGAAGGCCTTCGTTACCCCCGGCGGGCACCGCCGCTACTCCGAGCACGAGCTGCGGCGCTTCACCAGGGTGCACCAGGGCAGCCAGGCCCCCATGAAGGTGGCAGACCACCTGGAACAAACCGCCTCAGATCACCGGAGGACGGCCCGGGAGTACGTGGATTCGGCCCTGCCGGAGGGGCCTCTGCCCCGGGAGGACCGGGAGGTCCTGGCCCGCTGCGGCCGGGAGCTCCTCGACCTCGTGATCCGGTATGTCAACCAGCCCTCGAAGAGGCAGGAGACGATCTGCTTTGTCCGGCAGGTGGGGGACGAGCACGGCAGGATACTGGCCTCCCTGGGCTTCCCGCTGGTGGACTGCGTGGAGGTTTTCATCAAGCACCGCAACCTGCTGGTGGAGGCGGCGGCGCAGTTCGCCATCAAGGGAAGGGGCACCAGCGACCGGGCCGTGGCCACCGTCCCCCTGGTGACCCGCGTGGTGGATGAGGCCCTCGTTTCCCTGGTAGCCGCCCACCAGCGGACAGCTTCCCGCCCCCGGGGCGGCCGCGGCGGCCGCAAAAGTAGCTAGATCAGGAGGACAAAGTGCGTCAGACCAGTTCTTCATCCAGCGCCATCTTCGCTCTCATTTTATGCGTGGTCATCCTGGCCGGCTCCCTGGGCATGGCGGGCTGCTCTTCCGAGCCCGCGTCCAGCGGCACGGGCTACCCCCTGACCGTGACGGACATGATGGGACGGTCCGTGGAACTGGCGGCGATTCCGGAGCGCATCGTGACCACCCATCCCAGCGCCACCGAGGTCCTCTGCTCCGCCGGCGGTCTGCCGGTGGGCTGCGACGCCAGCTCGAAGTACCCGCCCGATGTTGTGGGGCTGCCGACTGTCGGCAGCGCCTACTACCTGAGCGTCGAGGCCATCGCCGGCCTTCAGCCCGACCTGGTGGTCATCGAGGCCATCACACAGGCCCGGTATCTCGACTCGCTGGCTCCCCTGGGGGTGCCGGTGATCGCCGTGCGGGCCGCCAGCCTGGACGATGTGGCGGATTCGCTGACGCTGGTGGGGCAGGTGATCGACCGGAGTGACGACGCGGCCGCTGCGCTGGCCGGCATTGAGGACCGCATCGAGGCGGCCCGGGCCGCCTCCACGTCCTCGGCGAGCTTCCTGGTCCTGATAGCCGATGAGCAGAGCAAGATCTACGCTGCCCGCGGAGACTCTTACCCGGGGACGGTGGCCGGGCTGCTGGGCCTGGACAATTTGGCCGCGGACATGCCGGAATCCGGCCCCTTTGCCGGGTTCACCGAGCTCACTGGAGAGGTGCTGGTGGGCCTGGACCCGGACGTGATCTTCACTATTACTCCGGCGCCGCCGCCGGCGCCGAGGCTGTCGGCCCTGCTGCCGTCGCTGCCCGTCTGCAGGGACAAGGCGGCCGTGAAGGAAGGCCGCCTGGTGGAGCTGGACGCGTCGCTGTATCTCCAGGCCCAGGGGCCTCGGATCGCGGAGGCGGTGGAGGGGATGCTCGAAATCATGAGCTCCTATGAGTAGGGCCGCCCCTTGAGACGGCCCGTGCTGGTGGCGGCCGGCCTCACCCTGGTGCTGGTCCTGGGGTTGCTGATGGGGGTGGCCCTGGGGCCGGTCAGGCTGGACTTGGGGACGGCACTCTCGGCCATCGTGTCCGGCGACGATGCCACGGCCCGCGTCGTGGTGTGGGACCTGCGGCTGCCCCGGGTGGCCGCCGCCCTCATGGTGGGTTCGGGCCTCGGGCTGGCCGGATGCCTGCTGCAGAGCTCCGCGCGGAACCCGCTGGGTGATCCGCAGCTTTTCGGCCTGGGGGGCGGCGCCGCCATTGTGCAAGCCCTGGCCATGGCCGGCCTGGTGCGGGGGGGGACGTGGGGCATCCTGGCGCTCTCCGTGTTGGCCTCACTGGCCGGGGCCGGGGCGATCGGGGCCTTCGCATCACGGGAGGGGATGTCCCCGGCGCGCCTGGCTCTGATCGGGGTATCCATCTCGGCGCTGGCCGCGGCCGTTGCCACCGGCATACTGGCGCAGGCCAGGGTCTTCAGCGTCCAGTCGCTCCACTTCATAGGCGGCAGCTTCACCAATCTCGGCTGGACGGATGTCACGCCGGCGCTCCCCTTCATGGCTGTGGGGCTGGTCCTGGCCCTGTCCGTCGTGGGCAGGCTCAACGTGATGTCCCTGGGCGACCGGGTGGCGGCCAACCTGGGGGCCGAACCCGTGCGGACGCGGGGGGTGGCCATCGCCGCTTCCGGCATTCTCGCCGGGGCCGCCGTGGCCGTGGCCGGGCTGGTGGGCTTCGTGGGGCTGCTCATCCCTCACGTGGCCCGGCTGCTGGTGGGCCACGACTTCCGCGCCGTGGCCCTGGTGTCCATCCCCCTGGGGGCGGCCTTCATGCTCTATGCCGACCAGGCCGCCCGGCTGGTCTTCTTGCCTTCTGAAATCCCGGTGGGGCTGGTAACCGCGCTGGCGGGAGCGCCCCTCATGATATGGGTAGCCCGGAGGGTGCTCTGATGCTCACCCTGGAAGATGTCTCGCTCGTCCGGCGGGGGCGGGTGGTGCTCAGGGGCGTGAGCGCCCGGATCCCTGCGGGCAGCCTCACCTGCGTGGTGGGGCCTAACGCGGCCGGGAAGACGACACTGCTGCGGATCCTCTCCGGCGAATGGAGGGCCTCCTCCGGGAGGTACCTCATCGGCGGTGTCGATGCCAAGAGGCTTTCTCAACGAGCGATTGGCCGGGAGGTGTCCATCATTCCGCAGGACGTCCAGCCTCCCCCGTATCTTGTGGTCGCGGAGCTGGTGGCGCTGGGGCGCTTTCGGCCGCGCGGGGCGCCCTGGCGGCGGCCGGGCGAAGAGGACCTGGCGGCGATCGCCTCCAGCCTGTCCCGCTGCCGGGCGGACGGGATCGCCGGGAGGCAGCTGGAGGGCCTCTCTGGCGGTGAGCAGAAGCGGGCCTGGCTCGCCTTCGGCCTGGCGCAGGGAAGGAGGTTCCTTCTCCTGGATGAGACCCTGGACGGGCTGGATGTCCGGGCCAAACTGGCTTTCTTCGGGTTTCTCAAGGAGGTCGCCGGTGCCGGCACGGGGATAGTGCTGACCACCCACGACCTTCGCCTGGTCGGCGACTACGCGGACGCGGTCATCGTCCTGGGGGACGGCCAGGCGGTCTACCAGGGGCCGCCGGGGGCGGACCTGGAGCGCTGCCTGGCGGCGGCCAACCTTGCCTAAACCGGCCTTCCGCGGTAATCTAAGGGGCAGTCACAGTCATTGTGCAAGGAGGCGAGCAAGGTGAAGAAGGAACTCATGGACATCCTGGCCTGTCCCATGTGCAAGGGCGACCTGAAGCTCACCATCGTCGAAGAGGACAGCAAGGAAGTTCTCAAAGGCTCGCTCTTCTGCGCCAAGTGCAACGAAACCTACCCGATAGTGGACGCCATCCCCAACCTGCTGCCTCCGGACCTGCGGGACAAGACGGGTCAGCCCTCGTCGTCCAAGTAGTAGGTCACCGAGCTGCGCGGCGACTCCCACACCTGTACGCTGGCCAGGGTCACGCCGTCCCCTTTGAGCACGGCCCGCAGCGCTTCGAACACGGTGGAGGCGATGTTCTCCGAAGTGGGATTGATCTTGTCGAACGGCGCTACTTCGTTCAGGCACGCGTGGTCGAAGCGGGCCAGTATCTGGCCCATCTGGTCCCGCAGCACGGTGAAATCGTAGGCGATGCCGATGCCGTCCAGGTCCCTGGCCCTCAGCCTGGCCACCACCCGGAAGTGGTGCCCGTGCATCCTCTCGCATTTCCCCTGGTAGCCCCTGAGGTAGTGGGCCGCCTCGAACTCCTGCTCCACCGCAATCTCATACATTCCATGCCTCCTGGCGCCACAACCTGACGCTCTGGCGGTCCCTCACCGCCTCTGCCATCCCGGCCACCGTCCGGCCGTTCACGGGGTGCACCAGGTCCGGGGCTATCTCCGCCAGGGGCACCAGCACGAAAGCCCGATCCGGCACGCCGGGGTGGGGAATCACCAGGTGGGGCAGATTGACCACGCTGTCACCGTAGAAAAGGATGTCGATGTCTATCGGCCGGGGGGCGTTGCGGAAGCCGGCCTTCCGGCCCAGGGACGCCTCGATCCTCTTGACCAGGCCCAGCAGCTCCTCGGGGTCCAGTGTGGCTTGTCCTCGGCAGACGGCGTTCAGGAAGAGCGGCTGGTCGCGGTAGCCCACCGGTTCCGCAAGATAGAGGGATGAGGTCTTCTCTATCTTGACCCTCTGGGCCAGGAGATCCATGGCCCGGGCCAGGTTCTGCTCCCGGTCTCCCAGGTTGGAGCCCAGGCCCAGGTACACCGTGACCGGCTTGCGTTTCATGCTACCCTGCCCCGGATGACGGCATCGGCCATGCGGCACACGCGGACCATCTGCGCCACGTCATGGACGCGCACGATGTCCGCGCCCCCGGCCACGCTGATGGCCACGGTGGCGGCCGTCCCTTCCAGCCGCTGGTCGGGCGGCAGGTTCAGCACCAGTCCGATCATCGACTTGCGGGATGTCCCGATCAGGATGGGGCGGCCCAGGCGTTTCAGCTCATCCAGCCGCCGGACGATCTCCAGGTTCTGGTCCAGCGTCTTGCCGAAGCCCACTCCCGGGTCGACGATGATGTTCTGCCGGGGCACGCCCCATGCCACCGCCAGGGCGATGCTCTTCTCCAGGCTGGCGATGACCTCCGGCACGATGTCCGGACACGGCCGGCCGCGCTGGTTGCTCATCAGCACCAGCGGGACGCCGTGTTCCGCCGCCAGCTCGGCCAGGCGGGGCTCCCGCACCAGGCCCCAGATGTCGTTTATCATGCCGGCCCCGGCGGAGAGGGCCTGGCGTGCCACCTCGTAACGGTAGGTGTCGACGCTCACGGGCACGGTCACCTCGCGGACCAGCCGCTCAACGACCGGTATCACCCGGAGCAGCTCCTCCTCCAGCGGGACGGGCGCCGCGTCCGGGCGGGTGGATTCCCCTCCGACGTCGAGCATGTCGGCCCCGTCGGCCTCGAAGCGCTGGCCGCGGGCCACGGCCGAGTCGATGTCGCCGCCCAGCCCATCCCCGGAGAAGGAGTCCGGGGTGACGTTGATGATGCCCATGACATAGGTGCGCTCGCCCCAGCGGAGCTCCTTCCCGCCGCAGCGCGTGACGCCCGGTCCGGGCCTTCTGCTCACTGCCATATCAGCCATGAACCCCAGTCTACACTATTCCCGGGAGCGCCCGGCTTCGCGGCGGGCGATCAGCCGGACCACGGCCCGGGCCGCGCCGTCTACCGAGCTGAATACGGGGAAGCCGGCCTTCTGCCATTCGGCCTGCAATCCGGTGGCCGCCTCCTGGGCCCGGCTGACACCCCCGGTGCGCAGAACCACCGCCAGCGGCTTCCCCGCGTCCCTGGCGGCTCCGGCCAGGGCTTCGACGTGACCGGCCAGGACCTTGGCGTGGGCATGGGCCATCAGGATGCCGGGCAGCACGGCCAGCATCACGAAGTCGACGCCGTCCCACCCGGCCATCGTCCTGACGGTGCGGGCGGCGAGCTCGGCGTTCATGAACCCCTCCGTATCCAAATCCAGGGGATTGCGCAGGCCGACGCCCACCGGCGGGGTGTACTGCAGGAGGTCACGGCGGATCCGGTCCGGCAGCACGGGTACTTCGAGTCCGGCGCTCTCGCATTCATCGGCGGCCAGAACGCTGGCCCCGCCGCCGACCCCGATGATCCCCACCCGCCTGCCCCTCGGCGGCTTCAGGTCGGTAAAGGCGGCCAGGGTGTCAATGAGCTCTTCGAAGTGGTGCACCTGCACCACGCCCGTCTGGCGGCAGAGCGTCTCCCACATCTGGCTTCTCCCCGCCAGGGCCCCGGTGTGGGAGGCCACCACGCCTGCCCCCGCGGTGGTAACCCCGCCCTTGAGCATGACTACGGGCTTGGCGCGGGCCGCCGCCCTGAGGGCCCGGACTAGCCTGGCCGGTTCCTTCGTCCCCTCGATGTAGGCCCCGATGACCTCGGTATCGGCATCGCCCGTCAGGTACTC
>CAYPDY010000063.1:9432-14020 GCA_964409515.1 uncultured Dehalococcoidia bacterium | reverse complement strand
GGGACAGACCTCTGGTGTGCCAGTTGTCGCGCCAGCGGCATCGCTGGGTAGCTATGTCTGGATGGGATAAGCGCTGAAAGCATCTAAAGTGCGAAGCCCACCCCAAGATTAGATCTCCCACTGGATAACCAGGTAAGACCGCAAGAAGACTACTTGCTTGATAGGCAGCAGGTGTAAGCACAGTAATGTGTTCAGCTGAGCTGTACTAATGGTCGAGGGCTTGACCTTTCCACCTAGATCAATACCGGAGAAGGCCAACAGACACCGCGGGGTGGAGCAGTGGTAGCTCGTCGGGCCCATAACCCGAAGGTCGTTGGTTCAAATCCAACCCCCGCTACCAGTAGACACAAAGGGCAGGACATCGACTTTCGGGTCGGTCCTGCCCTTTCTCTTTGCCCGGATCAGACTATCCCCTGGGTTCTTTTGGCCTTCACGCCCGCAAACAGGCGGTAGCTCCCTGCTGAGAGCATCGCAAACCCCCAGAGGATCCAGGGCCTATTCTGTCACGTGCTGCAGCATGGAAGGCGTGGCCGTTGACCCACCCGCCTCCATGAAGCCGTGTCGAGTCTAGGTCGCGCTGGGCTGCGGTTTCTGAGACGTTGATGGCGCCTCGATATGCGAACGCCGAATTGAGGGCGCCCCTCCGGGCTTCGCGGCCGAAATGACGGCCTTGAGCGCGATGATGACCAGCGCCGGAGCCATCAAGAGAGAAAACGCACAGACCACTCCGATCAGGTTTTCGCCCAGGATTCCGAACGCCCGCCCAACTTCCTACATTATAGACCATGGGCACAACACGTAGCAGACTGAATCAGCAGGAGAGTGAATTGAACGTAGAGACCCCCGGACAGAATCCGGGGGTCTCTCGTTTTGCCGATCGTCAGCGGCCAGGGCTAGAGTCTGCCCACCCCGCCCCTGGACATTTGCCGGTACCTGGACACGGCATTGAAGGTGGCATAGTCAAAGAGCAGCGTCACCCGATTGATGCTGATGACCACCTCGTTCATGTCCTCGGGGGTGACGTAAAGCGACTCCCGCTCGGAGTGAAGCCAGATCTGCCGCCTCATGAGGACCAGGGCATACACCACCTCTTCCACCGGGATGGCCCGGCCGTGGAGGTCTTCAGCCAGTCCGGTTACGTCCAGGTTGTGGGCCACGGCCTGGAAGGGGTCCTCGGCCAGGTACATCTGGCCCAGGTTCCGGTACATGTGGACCGCGTGCCGCCGGCAGGCCTCCCTGGGGACCGCCGCAAAGGACCTGGTCCTGGGATTGGAGATCAATGCCTGATACCACTGCTCCGCCATTTGATCGGCATGACGCGCGCACAGATCGATGAGTCTGTCGGCCAATACCCTGCGCACTGCCCCTCCTTCGGCCGGTGATGCGGGGCGACGGCAGCGCCAGCAAAGTATGCAGGGCGCGCGGCGCCAGGAAGGTCTGTGCGTGCCCCGGGCGGGGATCGATCGGGCGGGATTCACCTTGATGATAGCACCACCGTCAAGGAACGCCAACCCCGTCCGGGCGGGCTCGCCGGGGCTACAGGGTCTCGATGACCTCCTTCACCGAAGGCCTCACCACCCGCAGCAGCCCCATCACTCTCAGTCCGGACTCATGGCCTTCGGGGATGGGCGAGGCGCAGCAGTCCGCCGGGACAATCACTTCATACCCGATCTCGGCGGCATCGAAGACCGTCTTCAGCACGCAGGCCCACGTGGCCACCCCGGTCACGATGAGGGTCTTGATCCCCTTCTGGCGCAGGGTGAAATCGAGATCGGTGCCGAAGAAGGCGCTCAGCATCCTCTTCTCGACAAACAGGTCGCCGGCCGTGGGCTCCAGCTCGTCTATCACCTTCACCCCCTCGGTGCCCCGGATGGTGCGCGGAGGGTGCCCGCTCTTGAAGATGAAATCGTCAGGGTACCTGCTGTCCAGGGCGAAGATGACCGGAATGCCCTTGCCCCGGGCCTCGCGCAAGAGAAGCCGGACGTTGGGAATGATCGGCCGGCAGTATCCGCCGACATTGTCTTTCTGCAGGTCCACCACGATGATGGCCTTTCCGGAAGCCTCCTGGTCCACCCTGATCTCCTTTCAGCAGGCCGCCGGGGCTGACCGGACATGGCGGGGCCTGCTATCGCAGTCGGTTGACCCTATTGAGTACTCCATGGCGCCGCCCCTGTCAAACCGTCTGGCCGCCGGGCGGCCCGGCTGCCGCGCCGCCGGCCGGCGGCGCGGCGGACCCGGCGTTGGCGGACCCGGCGTTGGCGGAGCATCGTCCCCGGACCGTATACTGGATGGAAAGCATCGCTCAAAGCAGGGGCGGAACCGGCGCGCAGAAAGGAGCCTCAGCCCATGGGTGCAGAGCAGGACAAGTGGTACCGGCGAAGATGGCTGGCCCTGGTCTTCCTGGGTGTCTCCCTGCTGGTTGTTTCCCTCGACACCACGGTAGTCAACCTGGCCCTGCCGTCCATCTCCAGGGACCTCGGCGCCACGTCCAGCCAGCTCCAGTGGGTGGTAGATGCCTATATCCTGGTCTTCGCCTCCACGCTGCTGACGCTGGGCTCCATCGGCGACCGGATAGGCCGCAAGAAGACCCTTCAGATAGGGCTGGCGGGCTTCTTTGTGTTCTCACTGGGGGGCGCCCTGTCCAGTTCCTCCGGGATGCTCATCGGCATGAGGGCCCTGATGGGGCTGGCCGGCTCGGCCATGATGCCCGCCACGCTGTCCATCATCACCGCCACCTTCCGCGAGCCCCGGGAGCGCGCCCAGGCCATCGCCCTCTGGGCCGCCGTGTTCGCGCTGGGATCGGGCATCGGCCCGCTGGTCGGCGGCTACCTCCTGGAGCACTTCGAGTGGCAATCCGTGTTCCTCATCAACCTGCCGGTCCTCGCCATCGGCCTTATCGGCGGGTACTTCTTCATCCAGGACTCCCGCGATGAGCACCCGCGCCGGGTGGACCTGGTGGGATCTCTGCTGTCCATAGTCGGGCTGTTTGCCCTGGTATACGGCATCATCGAGGCCGGCCAGACCAGCTGGACGGAGCCCAAAGTGCTCTACGCCTTCGGCGCCGCCGCGGTGGTGCTGGGCGCCTTCGCCGTGTCGGAGTGGCGCTCCTCCCATCCCATGCTCCCCCTCGGCTTCTTCAAGAACATGTCCTTCACCGGGGCCAACATGGCCCTGACCCTGGTCTCCTTCGCCATGTTCGGCATCATGTTCTTCGTCAGCCAGTACTTCCAGTCGGTGCAGGAATACACCCCGCTGGCCGCCGGCGTGCGCCTGCTGCCCATGGCGGGCATGTCCTTCGTGGCCGCGGTGGCGTCGGCCCGGATCGCCCAGCGCATCGGCACCAAGGTCACCATCGCGCTGGGCATCCTGGTCGCGGCCGGGGGCCTCTTCTACCTATTCGGGGTTGCTGAGGTCGACACCGGCTACGGCATGGTGGTCATCGGCATGTGCGGCACGTCGCTGGGCATGGGCCTCACCATGAGCCCGGCCACCAACTCCGTGATGGGATCGCTGCCGGTGGACAAGGCGGGCATCGGCTCGGCCATGAACGACACCACCCGCATGCTGGGAGGCGCCCTGGGCATCGCGGTGCTCGGCACGATCATGAACGGCGTCTACATCGACCAGATAAACAGCGCGCTGGGCGCGTTTCCTCAGCCGATCCTCGACGCGGCCCGCGGCAGCATACAGGGCGCGCACATCATCGCCGGCCGGGTGGCGGCCGGAAGCATCCCCGGGATCGATCCGGCGCTGGCCGGCACCATAACGGAGAGCGCCAACCAGGCGTTCGTCGCGGGCATGGCCCGGGCCATGCTGGTGGGGGGCATCATCATGGCGGTGACGTCGGTGCTGAGCTTCCTCATCGTGCCCGCCCGGGTCCAGCCGGCGCGGGAAGAGGCCGCTGCCCCCGCTCAAAGCGGGAAACCGGTCCTCTAGACCAGCGACTCGCCCAGGTAGACCACCTGGTCCTTGTTCACGGCCACGAAGTCGAAGCGTGATTCGCCGTTGGCCAGCTCCGGCCACAGGGTAACGTTGGTCAGCGGCAGAAACCTCTCGCCGCTGTCGAGGGCCTGGATCAGCTCCTGCCAGACCTCGGCATAGATCTGCCCCTTGAGTATGTACGGGGGCATGTGGATCTCGGCCGGAATGGTCTTCTTGGTCCTGGCCCGGCGGACCCTGGGCCTGCCGCCGGGTTCCGCCGCCTCATTCTGCCGGGGCACCCGCTCCCCCACGAAGAAGACATTCGCCTTCCTGATATAGGTGGACGCGTATCGCGACGCCAGGTGCACCTTGGTGCCGGTAGGGAAATAGGCCTGCACATCGGTCAGCGGCACGAAGTCCTTCCCCATCCGCAGCGCCTTTGAAGTGAAGCCTTCATTGAGCGCATCCAGCAGGCGCTGGTCGGACAGGCGATAGGTGATTCCGGAGTACGTCCCGGAGACGGTGCACACCACCACCGCCACTCTGGCAAGACGAGGGTCATCCTGCCATCCGCCGGCGGGTTTGCCAGTTGATGCTTCAGCCACTGCGCCAAACCTCCTTCCGAGGGTGAAACCGGCCCGTCGGGCGACGCGCGCGCCATCGGGCG
>CAYPDY010000063.1:6564-9332 GCA_964409515.1 uncultured Dehalococcoidia bacterium | reverse complement strand
TCGGGCGACGCGCGCGCCATCGGGCGGCCAGATCTGGACACGGATTCTATCACGTTATGCAAGGGGCCGCTCTTCCGCCTATAATAGCTGGAGCACTCGGACCGGCGCGGGCGATCCGCAGTGCCACCCATTTGACCGGTGAAAGGAGAACTGCTGAACATGGGCAAGCTGGACGGAAAAGTGGCTTTGATCACTGGGGCCGGCTCCGGGATCGGGCGGGCCTCGGCGCTTCTCTTCGCCAAAGAGGGGGCGAGGATCGTCGTTGCCGATTTTGTGGCCGAGGGCGGACACCAGACAGTCAAGATGATCAAGGAGGCCGGCGGGGAGGCCATGTTCGTGGAAGTCAACGTATCCAAATCGCCCGACGTCCAGAGGATGATCAAGTCGGCGGTCGACGCCTACGGCAGGCTCGACATCGTCTTCAACAACGCCGGAATACAGGGCAAGTTCATCATGACCGCGGATCTGGCCGAGGATGCCTGGAACGCCATCATCGCCACCAATCTGACCGGCGCCTTCCTGGGCTGCAAGTACGCGGTCCAGGCCATGCTCAAGCAGGGCGGCGGCGTCATCATCAACACCGCCTCGACGGCCGGCCTCATCGGGCTGCCCGGCATGCCGGCCTACGCCGCCTCAAAGGCCGGGATCATCCAGCTGACCAAGGTGATGGCCCTCGAGTATGCGGACAAGAACATCAGGGTCAACTGCATCTGCCCCGGCGGCATAGTCACGCCGCTGTCCCGGATAACTGCTGACCCCGCTACCCTCAAGCCCGAGGACTTCCCGCCCTACAGGCACGTCAAGGCCATACAGAGGTTCGGGGAGCCGGAAGAAGTGGCCAGGACGGCCCTTTACCTGGCTTCCGACGACTCCTCCTTCGTCACCGGTACCGTAAGCGTAGTTGACGGTGGCATGTCGGCGGGGGTCGCCAAGACGCCGCCCAAGAAGTAGCCGGCGGCCGGGACCCTAGGTGGACAGCAGTCTCGCGGCACCGAAGCGGATATCGCTGCGGTGCCCCTGAAGGTAGTCATTCACCTGTCCGGGGTCCAGCCCGAGCACGTTGGCCACGGTGCTGGCCAGGTTTCCCCCGGCGCCCGGTTGAGACTCCCCGGGTCCATGGTCATAGCCCGCGCTGGTGAGGCCGACGGTGACGGAGACGGCCGCTAGAAGCGAGAGTGCGAGAAAGTCCATCGGCTGTTCCATGAGATCCCCCCTGACTGCAGCCATTTGAGTGCCGCATCTCCTCAATGTATGGGACGAAGCCCGCCGGCGCAAAGTTCCGGCAGCGCCGCCGGCGCAAAGTCCGGCGGGGCCGCGGCGCAAAGTTCCGGCGGGGCGCCGGCGCAAAGTCCGGCGGGGCCGCGGCCCGGCTGTTGCAAATCCCCCGGCAATATGTGTACGATACTGCCAGCGGTTAAGGGAGTGAAGGAAGCCTGGAATGCCGAAGTTCTCCGAAAAGATGGGTGAGTTGCGCAGCCACCTGGGCAAAGAGCTGGAGTCAGCTGCCGGAGGCCCCAGCCACGCATTTACCGGCGGAGAAAGCGAGCGGGCCATGCTGCAGGCCATGCCAGACCCCGTATTTCACATTAGTAGCAACGGTGTCGTATCGGTGCTGGGGCATCCGGGCGCCCGCGCCGCGGGCGCCCGCCGGCGTCCCGCCGGCGCCACCACCAAAGAGGCGGGCCGGTCGGGCCGGAAGACCCAACCCTGGGATCCGGTCGAGGGCCTGACCGCGGAGCTGGCCCGGCGGGGCAGCGACCTCGTCGCCAGGGCGGTGGAGACGGGCGAGATACAGACCTTTGAGGTCGAGCTGTCCCATGATGACCGGACGGCCTGGTTCGAGGTCCGGGCCGGGGTCTACAACCGGACCGAAGTCCTGGCCATTGCCCGGGATGTCACCGCGCGCAGAGAGAACGAGAAGTCCCTGACGCTGTTCAAGAAGGACCTCGAGGCCGTGATCCGGGAGCAGTCCAGTGAGCTGACCCGGCTCAAAGAGGCGTTCGAGAAACAGGTGGCCCTCCTGGAAGAGGAGGAGGAAGTCCTCAAGAAGAGCTTCAGCAAGTCAGAGAGGCTGCTGGAGGATACCATCGGGGCCATAACCGTAATCGCCCAGAAGAAGGACCCTTACACCGCCGGCCATCAGCAGAAGGTGAGCCAGCTGGCCTGCGCCATCGGCCGGGAGATGGGACTCTCCGCCGAGCAGATCCGGGTGATCCGCATTGCCTCGCTCCTCCACGATGTGGGCATGCTGTTCGTTCCGGCCGAGTACCTGGCCAAGCCCGGCAAGCTGAGCGACGCGGAGTTCTCGATGATCAAGGCCCACCCGGATATGGACTACCAGATCCTGAAGACCATCGATTTCTCCTTTGATATCGCCGACATAGTCCACCAGCACCACGAGCGGCTCGACGGGTCCGGCTACCCCAGGGGGCTGAAGGGCAACGCCATCCACCTGGAATCCCGCATAATCGCCGTGGCCGACGTGGTGGAGGCAATGGTCTCCAGGCGGCCGCACCGACCGGCGCCCGGCGTAGAGGCGGCCATCAAGGAGCTGGAGAAAGGCCGGGGCACCCTGTACGACCCCGATGCGGTTGACACGTGCATCAAGCTGTTCCGCGAGCAGGATTTCACCTTCAAGGCCCAGGGGTAAGGCTATGGAGCAACCGGCCATGCGGAAGCCGGGGAAGCGATGGTACGACGACACCAGCCTGGTAAAGGTGCCGGTCATGGTCTGCGCCGCCTCCGGCACCTTCGTCGGGAACACCTAC
>CAYPDY010000063.1:5584-6554 GCA_964409515.1 uncultured Dehalococcoidia bacterium | reverse complement strand
TGGCGAAGGCGCTGCGCATGGGGAAGGACTTCATGCCCCTGACCGAGGTCGAGGCCTACTTGCCCACCGGGAAGAGGACGGCCCTGCCCTGCATCTACGTCAGGAAGTCCAACATCTTCTTTGTCGGCGAGAGGAAGAACGAGAAGGCCGCGGCCGCGGCGCCCGCCGAGACCCGGCGCGGGGCGCATCTGGTCAGGAAGAAGACCCAGGCCGGAACCGAGGTGCACATGCCGCCGTACCTCCTCCAGGGAAACGTGCACATCGACATCTGGGAGGAGTTCCTGGACACCATCGACCGGGACCTGAGATTCATGCCGCTGACCGACGTCAAAGTCCGTCCGGCGCTGCCGGGGAGCGCCTCCGCCTTCGAGTTCGTCGCCGTGAACAAGGACCTGATTGCCTATATTGCCGAGTCTGCCGTGCAGTCCCAGTAGCGCCGGCTGGCGCCATGACACTGACGGGGGGGGGTGACATGACCGACGGACCCATCGAGGTGAGACCGGTGGGGGTGGTGAAGACCATCCTCAGCGACGACGAAGTCAGGGAAAGCTGGCACGAGGGAATCGACGCCGAGATCGAGATCTTCGAGGAATACGCTCCTGCGCTGGACCGCATTGAAGGCTTCTCCCACCTGATCATCCTCTTCTACCTTCACGAAACCACCGCCGAGCAGCGGATGACGCTCCAGGCCAGGCCCAAGAGGTACCTCCGGTACGGGCTGAAGCTGGAGGACCTGCCTTTGGTGGGCGTGTTCTCCCTGGATTCGCCGCACCGGCCGAACCCCCTGGGTCTGACCATCGTCAGGCTCCTGTCAAGGCGGGGAAACACCGTTACCGTCGGCGGGCTGGATGCCTTCAACGGCACACCGGTTCTGGACATAAAGCCGTACACCCCCGAGAGGTGCATCACGAGTTTCCATCTGCCGGAGTGGTTCAGGCTGCTGCAGCGGCATGTTGATGCCCCCGGGGGA
>CAYPDY010000063.1:0-5574 GCA_964409515.1 uncultured Dehalococcoidia bacterium | reverse complement strand
CTTCACGCTGGCGCACCGCCTGATGGTGCGCCCGGAGTCGGAGCTGCGCGGGCGGATTGACACCCTGGCCGGCTGGATGCACGGCGCGAAACACCTGGTGGTCTTCACCGGCGCCGGAATCAGCACCGAGTCCGGCCTGGCCGATTTCCGCGGGCCGGACGGCCTGTGGACCCGCCAGGCCAGGGGGCTCCCCGCGAAGTCCATCGACTTCACCTCCGCCCAACCGAATGAAGGACACCGGGCCATTGTCGAGCTGCAGCGCCTCAACAAGCTGGCCTTCCTCATCTCTCAGAACGTGGACAACCTGCACCTGAGATCCGGGATCCGGCCGGTCCTGATCGCCGAGCTGCACGGGAACATCACCAGGCTGCGCTGCCGGACCTGCGAGTTCCTCATGGACAACGTCGGCGACGTGATACCCTGTCCGATCTGCGGAGGGCACATGGCCTCCAGCGTGGTCAACTTCGGCGAGTCGCTGCCGCAGCACGACCTGGAAGATGCCTACGCGCATTCAAGGAAGGCAGACCTCTTCCTGGCCGTGGGCTCCACGCTGACGGTGACGCCCGCGGCCGACATGCCCCGCGTCGCCCTCCGGGCGGGAGCGCGCCTGGTCATCATCAACCAGGGCCAGACGCCGCTGGACCGGGCCGCCCACCTGCGCTTTGAGGAGAGGATCGGCGAGGTGCTGCCGCCGGCCGTGGCCAGGCTGAGAGAGATGATGCAGTCAGGCTGAACCGGATTTGCCCCCCGGGCCTCAGCCGACGTACAATCGCATGTAGGAACAACCGTGCTTAAGGGAAGAGACCGGGACGAAGCCATCATCCGGAGGCTTGACGACTGGGGCCGGTCAAAGCCCGACTGGCCCCGTTCCATCGACACCGGGATCCGCCTGCTGCGCCTGAGTATCGAGACGAAGGCCCGGATCACGCCGCCGGAACCCCGCCTGACACGCGACGGGATCTCCGCCCTGCTCATGAAAGGGAAGCCCATCCTGGCTTTCGCGGACCTCGCCCTCGACTGGCCGCTGTTGGAGGAGACCTTCGGGGCCGCCGTGCCGATCCTGACAGGGGAGCAGGCAGACAGCCAGGACGACAGCCGGCGCCTGCACCAGCTGGCCGCCAACGCCCCGCTGCTGCGCCAGGTGGCCCGGGACTACTTCAGCGACACGCCCCTGGCCGCCACGGCCACCGAGCACTGCATCGACGCCGCGCTCCTGGAGGACTGCGCCAGGGCCGCGCTGGCCCCCTTCCTGTGGGCCCACTCCGAGTCCCTGTCGGACCTGGTGGCCCAGGAGCTGTGGAGACGCAAGAGCTGCCCCGCTTGCGGGGGCACGGCGGACTTCGCTTACCTGGAGCCGGACGCCGGAGCCAGGTGGCTCATGTGCTCCCGGTGCAGCCTGGAGTGGCTGTTCCAGCGCATACAATGCCCGTACTGCGGAACGCAGAAGCACGAGTCTCTGTCCTACCGCACCAACAGCCAGGGCATATACCAGCTCTACACCTGCGAGGAATGCCGCTGCTACATCAAGGCCATTGACCTCAGAAGGGCGGGCTCCGAAGTCCTGCTGCCCCTGGAGAGGATCCTGACAGTGGATCTGGACAGACAGGCGAAAGAGGCCGGTTACCGGCTGGGATGCCGGATGGCTTCCTGGGCGCAGCCTGCCGGCTGACCCCCGCCCCCAACCACCGGATCAGCCCGGGGGAGCCCTCCGGGCCTGCCGGCCGGCCACTGCGATCAAACGCTCAGTTGGATTTGCAGACCGAGTTTGCCGCATGGTACGATTTTTATGGGTATTTTATGTTCGGGGTCCGGAAATGGTTTGCGCCGCGGGCAATTATGGGGGTGGTGATGGGGAGTAGAGGGTAGGACGAAAGACACAGCATGGTCCACGGCACACTGGTAATGAGGGGCAAATGAGCTTAAGCTCGGTTGCCCCTTTGTCTTAGATACTCGACAACTCGGAAGTAGGCAGAAAGGAGGAGTGGCACTGGTGGAGCTAAACCGCAGGGATTTTCTGAAGATTACCGGCGCGGGCACGGCCGGCGCGGCCGCGGCCGTGGCTCTGAGCACCATCCCTAACTCGCCGGCGCTGGGCCGATTGGTGCATCCCCGGCTCGAGGAGCTGGTGGAAGAAACCAGCACCATATGCTGTTACTGCTCGGTTGGTTGCGGGGCATTGGTTGTTCGGCGAATACAGCCGGAGTACGGCGACGTCATCAGGATAGAGGGGGACCCGGACCACCCCATCAACAGGGGATCGCTTTGTCCGAAGGGTCAGGCGATGTACCAGATCCACAGTGTTGACGCCAGGATCACCAGCCCCATCAACGACCAGAGGGTGACCAGGCCGCTGTACCGGGCACCTGGCGCCACAGACTGGGAAGAGAAGAGCTGGGACGAAATCCTGGACATGATTGCCCGCAGGGTGAAGGACACCCGGGATGCCAGGCTGGTCACCACCGACGCCGACGGCAAGGTGGTCAACCGCCATGAAGGGATGGGTTCCTTCGGCGGCGGCGAGCTGGACAACGAGGAATGCTACCTGCTGGCCAAGATGTCGCGAACCCTGGGGGTGGTGTACTTAGAACACTGCGCCCGCCTCTGACATTCCTCTACTGTTGCGGCTCTGGCAGAGTCGTTCGGAAGAGGCGCGATGACCAACCACTGGATCGATATCCGGAACGCGGACTGCGTCCTGATCATCGGCTCCAACGCGGCGGAGAACCATCCCATATGCATGAAGTACGTCCTGGAGGCGCAGGACCGCGGCGCCAAGGTCATCCATGTGGACCCGCGGTACAGCCGCACGTCGGCGCGGGCGGACATCTACGCCCGCATCCGGTCCGGCACCGATATCGCCTTCATGGGCGGCATGATCCTCTACATCCTCAACGACATGAGGAAGAACCCCGCGAAGTACAACCTGCAGTACGTGCAGCAGTACACCAATGCCGCCTACATCGTCAATCCGGACGTCAAGCTCCCCGGCGATGAGGGACAGAACGGGCTGTTCAGCGGCTGGGACGGCAAGAAATACAACGCTGCCACCTGGAAGTACGCGAACGCAGCGAACGCCACGGCAGAGGCCAGGCTCCTCACCCCCAACTGGGAGGGATGGGCCAGCAGGGCCGCTGACGACGACGAAACGGCCTGGGCAGAGCTGGACAACAACTGCGTCCTCAAGCTGCTCTGGAGACACTACAAGCGATACACCCCGGGGAAGGTCGAGCAGATCACCGGCATACCCGCGGGTAAGATACAGGAGGTGTACGCCGAGTACGCCAGGACCGGCGCCACGGGCAAGGCCGGCACCATCATGTATGCCATGGGCGCTACTCAGCACACCTACGGCGTACAGAACATCAGGACCTACTCCATAGTGCAGCTCCTTCTGGGCAACATGGGTGTGACGGGCGGCGGGATCAACGCGCTGCGCGGCACCTCCAACGTGCAGGGGTCGACCGACCAGGCCCTGCTCGAGCAGTACCTGCCCGGCTACATCAAGACCCCCACGGATGCGGCCAATCACCAGACACTCGGCAACGCCGCCACACCCGACAGCTACCTGGGCAACATCACTCCGGCTCGAACGGTCCCTCCCGCTGAGCTCGCCGGGGACAATCCGGTGAACTGGTGGACGCACACGCCCAAGTACGTCATGAGCCTGCTCAAGGCCTGGTGGCCCAATACCGAACCCGCCACCAGCTTCGGCTACCTCCCCAAGAAGAAGGCCAGCGGGGTCAACTACACCCACGTGGGTCTGATCGAGGCCATCGGCAGGGGCGAGATCGAGGGACTCTGGATCTGGGGCCAGAACCCGGCCGCCGGCGGGCCCACCTCCCTCGGGGCACGGGACGCCTTTAAGAAACTGAAGTGGATGGTAGCCAGCGACATCTGGTTCAATG
Organism: uncultured Dehalococcoidia bacterium; assembly: GCA_964409515.1. GTDB lineage: Bacteria > Chloroflexota > Dehalococcoidia > UBA2247 > RBG-13-53-26 > JAFGCL01. The sequence continues at coordinate 1,669 of CAYPDY010000063.1, read as the reverse complement.
AGACCCACACCTTCTGGAAGAGGCCCGATCCGGATGTGAATCCGGCGGACATCCAGACTGAGGTGTTCCTGCTGCCCGCGGCTGGCTCCTTTGAGAAGGAGGGCAGCATATCCAACAGCGGCCGCTGGGTGCAGTGGCGCTACAAGGCGGTAGAGGCGCCGGAGCAGGCCATATCGGACCTGGACATGATGATCCGCCTCTTCAAGAGGATACGGCAGCTCTATGAGACAGAAGGGGGCGCCTTCCCCGATCCCATACTGAACCTGGGCTGGGACTACAGCGACGAGGAAGAACCCGACGTCATCGCCCGGGAGATGAACGGCTATGCGCTGACGGCCGACGTTCCCAAGTCCGGAGCGCCGGGGACCTTCTACCAGGTGGGCGAGCTCATCGACTGGTTCGCCGACCTGCAGCCGGACGGCCGGACTTCCTCCGGCAACTGGCTCCACTGCGGCCAGTACACCAAGGCCAGCGCCGCCGACCAGGCCAACTATCCTGAGCTCATTACGGTCGTCAACGGCATTCCTTCCATCAACAAGGCCCGGAAGCGCAACAACGTGGACGCTTCACCGAAGCAGGTCGGCCTGTACTCCGACTGGTCCTGGTGCTGGCCCCGAAACCGCCGCATTATCTACAACCGCGCGGCGGTGGACCTGGACGGCAAACCGTGGGACACCGAACACCCCGTGCTGGCCTGGAACGGCACGGCCTGGGTGGGCGACGTGGTTGACGGCGGCGGCAATCCCATTAACGCGGCCGCACCGGGAAGCCAGAACCTGCCCTTCATCATGAACGTCGAGGGCGTGGGCAAGCTCTGGGGATACGGCCTCAAGGATGGTCCCATCCCGGAGGTCTACGAGCCCTGGGAGAGCCCTCTGGACAAGAACCTCATCACGCTCGTGGCCAACGACAGGTCGGGAAGGCTCACTCCGGGATTCAACGACCCGGCGTCATACATCGGCAGCTTGAAGGTCGACGGCAGGGAGTGGAATGAGCGGGGCACAGCCGAGGAGTTCCCCTACGTGGCCACGACATACCGCTGCACCGAGCACTGGCAGACAGGCATCATGACCCGGAACCTGCCCTGGCTGGCCGAGCTGATGCCGGAGATGTACGTCGAGATTGGCACGGACCTGGCCGGCGAACTGAGTATTGCCAACGGAGAAAGGGTCAAGGTCAGCTCCAAGCGGGGAGAGATTCACGCGCTGGCGGTGGTCACCAAGCGCCTTCAGGCGATAACCGTGGATGGCCAGACCATCCATCAGGTCGGCATACCCTGGCACTGGGGCTACGCCGGACGGGTGACCGGCGACAGCGGCAACGTTCTGACTCCCCACATTGGGGACGCCAACACCAGCATACCGGAATCCAAGAGCTTCCTATGCAAGGTTGAGAAGGCGTAGTGGAGGAAAGAGATGTCTAAAGGAACACTTTACGACGGCACTCGCTGCATAGGATGCCGCTCCTGCTCAGTGGCCTGCAAGAGCTGGAACCGGAAACCGGAAGACCCGGAAGAGAAGGTCTCTGTCGAGGGCGGGATCGAAGGCAAGGCCACTCTCTCATACAAGACCTACACCTTCATGCGCTATCGAGAAGTCGGCGAGGGCGACGACCTCAAGTGGGCCTTCGTCAAGATACAGTGCATGCACTGCGAGCACCCGGCCTGCGT
>CAYPDY010000062.1:8373-14624 GCA_964409515.1 uncultured Dehalococcoidia bacterium | reverse complement strand
AACCCTCGACCTCCTCCTTGGCAAGGAGGCATTCTAACCGCTGAACTACTTCCGCTTGCTTACCCGTGAGCCACAAGTGCCCGCCGGGCGATCGCTCTGGTGCTCGAGGTACGACTGAAAGGCCGACGACTTCAAGCTGCGGGTACCTTTCCCAGCACCTTGAATCATATTTTACAGTCTTTGTCCAGTTGCTTCAACGTTGGCGCGGATGCCGCCGGCCCGGAGGCCGGGCCGCGCCTACCCCGCGGCGTTCAGGGCTTCAACCGGCACGGTTACGGCTACCGGCTCGTTGATCTTCGAGACCTCCATGGTCAGCGTCAGGGCGAGGGTTGCGGAATCGCCGCTGTCCGTCTCACCGAGTTCCTCGGCGGTGCCGTGCGCGGCGGCGACTATCTCGATCCTGGTGACGAAGAACGTGTCCCGGGCCACCGACACCAGGATGGAGAGGTGATCGAACAGGTTCTCGATGTCCGGGATGTCCGCTATCTCGGGGTACTGCTGGCCCAGGGACTCCTGTATGTCCTCCCAATCCGGCTTGAGATTGAGCACGTAGCAGTCCACCCCGCCCACCTGCTCGCCAGTCTGAAGCTCCGGATCGGCATACTGCAGGAGGCCGTTAATGAGCTGGACATAGGTCTGAGTGGACCAGTAGGTGGCGGAGAGGGAGTCCCTGGTCCAGTTCTCGGTGGTCCCGAATGCGGTTACCCGGGAGTAGGAGTAGTTGTCGACGGCGTATGTCTCCGCCGTCACGGAGACCGGCATCCCGTTGTACGTGCCGGTCAGCTCCGAGTGCGATTTCGCCTTCCTGTTCGCCCAGTCGACGTCACCGCTGGCTGCCCCGCTCATGTTGACGGTGATCGTGGCGCCTTCCAGCGTGCCGCTCATCGAAGCCTCGATGTTGGTCTGCATGTGGCTGGTGGCTACCCCGGCCTGGGCCGCCAGCGCGCTGTCGACGATTTCCTGGGCGGAAACCTCGGGCTCCTGGCTGCCGCCGCATCCGGCCACGGCCAGAAGGCCCAGCAGGACGACCGCGAGCAGTATCGATATGCCTCTTCGCTTTGCCACTTCCCTTTCCTTTGACCCTGTCAATATACCGCGCGGTCACAACGCGCAGGTCACAGGCCCTTCGGCGGTTGTCACAAAAGCCTAACCAGGGTCAGTGCGCGGCTTCCCGGATGCTGCCGGACACCTTGATGGTGAAAGCCCCGGCGTCGGCCTGGCCGAGATCGGCCAGGAACGTGGCCTCCCTGCCGTCCTGCATCCGGAGAACCAGGGGCCCCATGCCCCTGAGCTGCCTTTCACCCTCCCGCACCAGCACGTGGCCGTCTATCAGCCTGCGGCCTTCCCGCTGCTCGCTCCCCGCAGGCGGCGGCTCCCGCCTGGTGCGCACCGTATAGTCCACCAGGGCGATCCGCTGGCCCCGGCTGAACACCTCTCCGCTCCCCTCCTCCACACTGATGGTTTCATATCTTGGACCGGTCATCGCTTCAGCCTGTCCCATTCTTCCAGCATGTTGACCAGCCTGGTGCTGCGCTCTCTCCATCTCCCGTTCTCTTTGACATACTCGTCTTCATAGTAGGCGTAGCCGCGCCGCCTGGTGTTCGGCTGCATCACGATGAAGTCGGAGAGCCACCACATGCCCCTGGCCGTGGCCTCGCCGGTCAGCTCTATCTCGGGCCTCTGTCCGATGTGGTTGGTGATCACGGTATCGGCTCCGAGGCTGCTCTTCAGGAACTGGACTATCGCCTGCCTGCCCGCGAGCTTGATGTCCGGCCCGTAGTCGGCCGCCGCGTTCTCCGTGAAGACATCGGCCATCTCGTCCCAGAGCTTGAGGTCAACACAGCGCCAGTATTTGGCCTTCAGCTTCTTGATGGCCTCGATGTCCTCCAGCTTCCTCACCCGGGCTTCGATGTCTCCTGATGGGTTCATCTTCACCTCCTCTGTGATATCATAGCATCCGCCGCGGCGGCGCCGCGGCAGCCGATGCGACGGTGTTCCCGGGGCCGGCTGAGGTGTGGAGGACCCATGGCAGTGTCCCTGGTCAGGCTGGATGAACCGCTCGGGTCCCTGAAGCGGGCCATAGAGCTGTGCGGCGGCTGGGACGGCCTTGACCGCAACGGCAAGGTGTTCATCAAGCCCAACATCTGCCTTCCCCGGTGGATGCCGCTCTACGGCATGGTGACCACTACCCGCATCCTGGAGAGCCTGGTGCGGCTGCTGGCAGAGCAGGGGTGCCGCGACATCACCATCGGCGAAGGCCCGGTGGACGTGTTTGGCCTGAGCATGCGCCAGGGCTACCGGCGGATGGGCATCGACACCGTGGCCAGGAGATACGGGGTCAAGCTGGTCGATCTCAACCGGGGCCCCTTCCGGCCGGTGGACCTGGAAGGGGTCAGGGTCCAGGTGGCCGAGGCCGCCTTTGAGAATGACTTCCTGGTCAACGTTCCGGCCCTGAAGACCCACAACCAGGTGAGGGTGTCCCTCGGGTTCAAGAACCTGAAGGGGTTCCTCAGCCCGGCATCCAGGGTCAAGTTCCACGGAACGAACCGGCTCAATCACCTGATCCGGCTCCTGGGTGAGGCGGTGAAGCCCGACCTGACCGTGATCGACGGCACCTACGCGCTGGAAAGCGGCCCGGACACCGCGCTGGGTTTGGCCCACCGCATGAACCTGATAGTGGCCGGGCGGGAGGCCCACTCGTGTGACGTCCTGGGCGCGGTCCTCCTCGGCATCGAACCGTCGGAGGTTGGCTACCTGAGGGAGTACGCCGAGGCGCACGGCCTTCCCCTGAGCGCGGACCGAATCGAGGTCGCAGGCGAGAAGGACCTGCCGGCGCTGGTCCGCCCGCTGGACTGGCGGATACACCTGCCGGAGGAGCTGTCCGCGGCGGGGATCACGGGCCTGTCGATACCGCATCCGGGGGAGACCCTCTGCTCACGCTGCTATGCCGTGCTGGGTTACTCGCTCCTGGCGCTGGCCAGGGACAACCGGGGAACGGACTTCGGGAACGCCGTCATATGCTGCGGCCGGGAGGTCCGGCCCGGCAGTGACGCCCGGCCCCGGGGCGTCACCCCGGGCGTCATCCTGTTCGGCGATTGCGCCGTCAACGCCAACAAAGGCGTGGCGGAGGCCTTCCGCGTGAAGGGGTGCCCGCCACCGGTCACCCGGAGCATGGCGGCCCTGTGGAGAGCGCTACTGGGCCGGCCCAGGATGCTGAGGATCATGCCCGCCAGGATGGCGAGGATGGCCGCCATGAAGGTGGGAATCTACACTGACCACCTGGAGAAGTGGGAGCGCTACCGGTCGAAGGAGTTCGATCCGGGCCACTTCCGGGCCCGCTGACTCCTACTTCTTCCACATCTCCTGCGCCCAGTCGGGGAGCCAGGGCGGCGGCGTGGTGCTGAACGAGTCCTCGGCCGAAGTCTTGTAGAGCCCGTCCATCTTCTCCACCAGCCAGGCATGGGGCTGCAGCCTCAGGGCGAAGATGGGGTTGGCCAGATCGTAGCCGCCATTGGCGGTCTTGGGTGAGATCGTCAGCTCAAACATGTTGGGCCTGTCGCGCACTTGAATGTAGACCGAGTTGTCTTCGAATATCTTCACCTTGTCCGCGGGATTGCGGCTCAGGTCATCCCTGATCTCCACAGTGGTCAGGTTCACGGCGGCATCCACTATGTTGATGATCTGCTTGTACATCTCGCTGTACATTGTTCGCTCGCCCCCTGCTTTCTAGCGCAGCTCGGAAGCTGGCTTACTCTTGTCCGGGACTCACTCGGCGGGGAAAACAGAAACCGACCCTTGTTGTGGGGTCGGTTTCACTATTGGCTCCCCGCTGCCCAAGTGACCATTTACGGGTAGCGGCTCTTTGCCCCCTGCAGGCAAGTATCTCTTTCTGTCCCTGTCGCGCGATGTCTCCTTGCCGTATTAGTCGTTCGGGAGGGCCCCAATCCCGCGCTGGATCGCTCAAGCGGACCGGAGAGTCCCTGGGGTCACCGCCCCCAAAAAAGCAGAAGCCCGCACAATTGTGGTTGGCGGGCTTCCACAGGTTAGAAAGGGGGGTGACCTATCTAGCCTGCAGACATTATCCCAGAGTATTTGCAGTGTGTCAAGCAAAACATTGCCTGAAAGCTGAAAACGTGAACCGCCCTCTCCTTTTCGGTCACTGCAAACATGTGAGTGGTGCCAGGGTGCGGCCGCGAGCGGCGCAGGCGCAGCGCGCGTCTGCGCGGAGCGCAGTGTGACGAAAGTCACTTTCCGGTGCGCGGTGCGGGTCTAGACTGTCTCACGTGGGGGGAGACGATGAGACGGCAAATAACGTGCGCCTACTGCAAGAGGTGGCCGCGCTACAAGGCTGGTCTGGTCTACCTTTGCACCTACCATGCCCGGTACAAGCGGCCTCACGGTCAGCTGCCGCAGAGGATAGCCTGAGGCGCGGTCCGGCACCGCTCACGGCCTAGCCGAGGAGACGAGTCCCGGTGTCTCTGCCGCGGGCGGACTCCCATGGCCAGTCCGGAAGCTCTTTCCACACATCGGAGAGCCGCATCCTGATGGTTTCCACCTCGGCACCGAGCCCCTCCGGCAGAGCGAGACTCTGGTACAGCTCCTCGTCTCTCAGTGAGACGTCGGCGAGCTCCATGACGAGCCTCCGCCTGGCGACCTTCATCCTGACCAGCTGCCATTGGAGAAGGAACTCCCTGGTCGGCGCCACCGCGCCGTCCTGTCCTTTGGCCAGCCTCCGCGGTGCTGCGGCGCCCTCGTCCTTCTGCCCGTGGTTGAGCAGTGCCTGGTGGGCGGCCTTGAACAGCCGGGCCGCGAACTGGGCCAGGGCTTCATTGGCTGGCCGTAGCGTCTCCGGCGGATCGCTGGCATTCAGGGCCCTCTGCAGGGCCATGAAGGAGCGCAGCTCATCGTAGAGAACCGCGGCTGACTCTTCTTTGCCCAGCGTGGGAACGTCTGCTTCAGAAAGGAACCTGACTAGCCTGTGTTCAAACAGCTCGGTCAACGGCACACCCCATGAATCCGGCGTGCGGCTGCTCATTTCACCCATCGTTTCTGTCCCCCTCCAGGACTGCGACTTGTCATAATATCACACGCGTGTGCCAAGTGCAAGCATTCCGCCGTGACGACTAATAAAATTGACAGTACTATGCCGACATCTATAATTACCGTGGTAGGTATTCGCGCGCGGTGGAGTCATATTATGGCCTGCGTTGCGGCAGGGGCAGGGCGAGGTCGCAAGGAGTCTGAATAATGATGGGCAAGCGTCTTGTGGGTCTCTTCGTGGTGCTGGCGGTCCTCCTGGCCTCTGTGGCCGCCCCGCTCTTCCAGCCGCAGGCGGTGCTGGCTACGGCGCCGAACACGCCGACCAACCAGTCCCCGACCCCCGGGGCAACCGGGGTCAGCCTGACGCCAACGCTCCAGGCGTCGGCATTCAGCGACTCGGACAACAACACCCCGGCGTCCTCCGAATGGCAGATAATAGGCGGCACGCTTTTCACCAAGAACGTGGCCGATGGGGATATCACAGAATACGCTATCCCCTCCAACTACAAACTCAACTACGGTACCCTCTACTTCTGGCAGGTGAGGTACCGGGACAACAACTCGGAGTACTCAAACTGGTCCTCCATGACCTCCTTCACCACCGTGGCGGCCCCGCAGGCGGCCTTCACTGCCTCGCCGACATCCGGGAGCGTCGGAGCCAGCATCTCCTTCAACAGCACCTCCTCCGGGGGCTCCGGCTCTCTGAGCTACCAGTGGAACTTCGGTGACACGGGAACCAGCACCAGCCAGAATCCCACCCACGCCTATACGTCCGCCGGAACGTACACCGTGACGCTGACGGTCACCGACTCCGCCGGCGGCACCGACACCGAGACCAAGACCGACTACATCAACATCGCGGATCCCCTGGTGGCGGACTTCAGCGCTTCTCCCACCTCGGTCCTGGTCGGCCAGAGCGTCACCTTCATGAATGAGTCGTCCGGCGGAACGTCGCCTTATTCCTACCAGTGGAGCTTCGGGGATGGGGGCACGAGCCCCAGTGAGAACCCGTTGTACGCCTACAGCAGCCCCGGCACGTACCCCGTGACGCTCACGGTCACGGACGCAGACAGCACATCGGACGCCGCGCCGCCGGTCAACATCACCGTCACGGCCGATCTGGCAGCCGACTTTACCGTCGACAAGCAGATGGTCAACCTGGGCCAGGCCGTGACCTTCACCGCCAGCGCGTCCGGCGGGGTGGGCACGCT
>CAYPDY010000062.1:0-8363 GCA_964409515.1 uncultured Dehalococcoidia bacterium | reverse complement strand
ACTGGCGGGGGAACGCCGTATACCTACCAGTGGGACTTCGACAACAACGGCACCTGGGACAGCACCACCCAGAACCCCGCGCACACCTACGCTACCGTCGGCCAGTACACGGTGAAGCTGGTGGTCACCGATGCCGCCACCCCCAGCCACAACACGGAGACGGTGATCAAAGCGGCTTACGTCACGGTGTCAGTGGGCCTGACGGCCGATTTCACCGCCGACAGGCAGGAGGTGCCCCTGGGCCAGGCGGTCAAGTTTACCAGCCTGACCTCCGGCGTGGTGGGCACACTGACCTATGAGTGGGACTTCGACAACAACGGCACCGTGGACAGCACCGCCAAGGACCCGTCTTACACCTACAGCCTTCCGGGCACCTACACGGTGGTGCTGGAGGTTACCGATACCCTGGGCGCCGTCCCGGTGGGCACCGTTCCGGTCAGCAAGGCGGACTACATCAAGGTGACATCCAACCTGCTGGCGGACTTCGCTGCCGACAACACGGCGGCGGTGGTAGGTCAGGCAGTCAAGTTCACCAGCCTGTCGGGCGGCGGTGTGGCGCCGCTCACCTACGAATGGGACTTCAACGGCGACGGGAAGGCGGACAGCACGGTGCAGAATCCGTCCTACACCTACTCCGGGGCCGGCACCTTCAAGGTCTCGCTCAAGGTGACCGACTCGACGGGCGCCGCCGACACCGAGACCAAGGACAAGTACGTCACTGTCTACGTATTGGCCCAGGCGGATTTCACCGCCAGCGCCACCACCGTCACCCCGGGCCAGACGGTGAGCTTCAGCGGGACCTCGGCCGGAGGCACGCCGCCCATCACCTACTCGTGGGACTTCAACGGCGACGGCACCTTTGACAGCACCAGTCAGCAGGCCACCTACTCCTACACTACGGCCGGCGTCTACACCGTTTCACTGAAGGTGACCGACTCGAAGGGCAACACCGACACCGAGACCAAGATCGGCTACATCACCGTGGGCGACGTCGCCATTGCCCCGCATGCCATCCCGGCCGGCGGCGGCGTCATACAGACCGCGGACGGGCGGGTCCTCACCACGTTCCCGGCCGGCTCGTACGACGGCGATGCCACGCTGACCATCCTGGAGGTATCGGCCTCCACCGCTCTGAAGCCGCCGGATGGGTACAGCATCGGCAGCGCCTGCTTCACCGTGGAAGCGACCGACGGGACAGGCCGGGTGATAACCTCCCTGGTCCGGCCGGCGACCATCACCATGAAGTACACGTCCGCGGACCTGTCCGCGGCCGGCAACAGCGGCAAGAACCTGGTGCTGGCCTACTATACCGATGCCACCGGCAAATGGACCATCATGAACACGGCTTTCAATGACACGAGCCAGACCCTGAGCGCCACCACGACGCATTTCAGCACGTGGGCCATACTGGTGAAGAACCAACCCGGCGGGCTGGCCTGGTGGGCCAAGACCCTCATTATCCTGGCGGCGCTGGTGGTCGTGGCCATCGTGGCCTGGAAAGCCTTCACCGTCAAGAAACCGGAGCGGTGGTCCGGCTACTAGAGTCCCTCTGCATCCGGGGCCACAGCACGCGTACGGCGATCAGGACGGCCGGCCCTGACAGCAGGAGCGCCTTCCTCAGCGCCGGCATGGGGTCCCAGAATCCGTGCCAGAAGGTGCGGAAGGATCCGATGACGTTGATGCGGGGGAAGTGCCAGGACCGGTCTCCGGTCTCGGGGTCCACCTCATACAGACCGACATTCGGGTTCTCCAGGCTGTTCTCCTGCTTGCCGGGGTAGTCCACCCAGACGTGGGTCGGTGATGAGCTGATCTGGTATGGGATGCCCTTCGCCTCCAGGACCGAAGCCAGCACTATCGCCCGGGCCTTGCAGTCCCCCTGGCCTTTGTCCAGCGCCTCGCCGACGGTGGGGTAGTACCACGGCATGGAGTAGGCCTCCCAGTCATAACGGTAGGGGAGTGCCTCCAGCACCGCCTTCTCGATGTCGGCCGGCTCGGAGGGCAGGCCGGCGGCCAGCGACTCCACGGCGCCGGGATCGACCTGCGGGCTGAACAGCCGGTGGAGGCTGGCCGGCAGCTTCAGGGGGTTGGGGTACAGGACTAGGAACACCCAGAGCACTATCAGCGCGGGGAAACAGATGCAGAAAATCCTCAGCGCGCGCGCCCCGGCAGAATTCATCAGTCCTCACCGGCAGGGAGTCTCAGCCAGACAGTGAAGGTGCTGCCCTTGCCCGGCTCGCTGGCCACGGTGACTCTCCCGCCGTGCTGCTCCGCAATCCCTTTGACGATGGCCAGGCCCAGGCCGGTCCCGCCCCCGGCGCGGGAGCGGGCCTTGTCGACCCGATAGAAGCGGTCGAAGATGTGCGGCAGATTCTCGGGCGGGATGCCCATGCCCGTATCGGCCACCTCGATGCAGGCCCGATCGCCGTCCCGAAAGAGCGACAGGGTGATGGCGCCGCCCTCGGGGGTGTACTTCACGGCGTTGCTCACCAGGTTGCCCACCATCTGGTCCAGCTTGTGACCGTCACCCTTCACCCACAGGTCCTCCTGCCGGTCTACGGTGATCTTGTGCTGCCCGGGGAGCATCAGAGCCCGGTCCTGGGCATCGAGGACGATCTCTCTCAGCGAAACCGTCTGCGATTGCTCCAGCGGCCTTGACTCAACCTCGGCCAGGACCAGCAGATCGTTCACCACCCTGGCCATCCTGTTCGCCTCCGCTTCCAGGGCCCGCAGCGACTCCTGCCGGTCTTCTTCACTCATGTTGCGCTTGAGCAGGTCCAGGTTGCCCCGGATCACCGTCAGCGGACCCCTCAGCTCATGAGAGGCGTCGGCCACGAAGCTCCTCTGTGCCCGGAGCAGACCGTCCAGCTGGTCGATCATGCGGTCGAAGGTCTTGGCCAGCTGTCCGATTTCGTCGTTCGGGCCGCGGTAGTTGACCCGGCGGCCCAGATCGGAGCTTGAGGAGATGCTCCGGGCGGCGGCCGTGACCTCCTTCACCGGGGAGAGGGCCCGGCCGATCAGGATGGCGGAGAAGGCCACCACCAGGCCCAGGAACACCAGGACCACCAGGGCCAGGGCTATTACCATGCTCCGCAGGACGGGGTCGATGGTGGCCAGGGACTGGGCCACCTCCAGGACGTGGGCCTGCCCGTTCATAGTCACGGGCGCGACCTGGACCCGGAGGCTGGAGTGGTTGGCGGAGCTCACGGTCTCGATGCCGGGAACCCCGTTCAACCCGTTGTCCACCAGCCTGTTCTCCACGGGGAGCGTCTGCTCGCCCAGGTTCTCCGACTTGAGCACGACATTCCTCTCCCCGTCTATGAGCTGCAGGTACACGGGGGAGGCCGCCGAATCGGAATCATTGAGGGAGTCCCAGATGGAGCTGACGAGATCCTGGTCCACGTTGTCCGTGGCCAGCGGCACCAGCGCCAGGGTGGAGTAGACCCTCAGATTGCCGTCGATCTCCCTGGCGATCATCCAGTTCTGGAAGGCGACATAGAAGAACAGGGCGGCGACAACAGCGGCAACGGTCAGCGGCAGGGCGAACGACAGGGTCAGCCGCCATTTGATGGACACGCTGCTACTCCTTAAGCGCGTAACCGACGCCGCGGACCGTGTGGATCAACCTGGGCTTGCCGGCCGCCTCCAGCTTGGACCGCAGGTACCGCATGTAGACCTCAATGACGTTGGATTCGCCGCCGAAGTCATAGCCCCACACCTTCTCGTAGATAATGTCTCTCCTGAGCACTTGCCGCGGATGGCGCATGAAGAGCTCCAGCAGGGCGAACTCCTGGGCAGTCAGCCTGATGTCGTCGCTGCCTCGCTTGACCTCCCGGGTGCCCGGGTCCAGTGACAGGTCCATGAAGCGGAGGACTTCGCCCTCCGTGGGCTGGGAGCGCCTCAGCAGCGCCCGTATCCGGGCCAGCAGCTCGTCGAAGGAGAAGGGCTTGACCAGGTAGTCATCGGCCCCGCTGTCGAGGCCCGCTATCCGGTCGGTCACGGTGCCCTTGGCGGTGAGCATGATGATGGGGACCTTGCCGGCCTGGCGCAGACGCCGGCTGACCTCCAGCCCGTCGATCCCGGGCATCATCACGTCCAGTATGACCAGGCCGGGTTCCGCGTCCCGCGCCCTGGCCAGGGCCTCGGCGCCGTCGCCGGCGGTGTCCACCGTATAGCCCTCGTACGTCAGGCCCCGCTTGAGGAAGCTGACGATCGCGGGATCGTCGTCGACAACCAGGATGCGCATCTTCTGCCCCGTTTCAGTCGCGGACACACCGGGTGTCCCGCTGTCGGCGCAATCATAAGCTACCATGGTGTCCAGGTCAATCAGCCGTGAGGCTTCTCCTTCCTCGAGTTGTGCGGAGACTCTCCTCGCCCGGCTCAGCGGGCGGACGCCTCTCTGCCCGTCTGATCGTATCCGGTGCGGATTAGGTCCAGATGAGGGGGACCTTAGAAAGTGATTAGAGTGACGAGCCCTCTCTCACCGGTGCCGGAGCAGGATCCTGGTGAGGAAAACGGGCCCGCCTGAGACGTGGCTGTGAGATGGGTACCGTAGGCTTTGGCGGCGACGATGCGGGGATACATCGAAGCGCCACGACCCGGGGCAAGCCGGGCGGTGGCAGGAAGAAGAAACGTTAGAAGGAGGAAAAGGTGTTCAAGAGGATCGTGAAGGCAGCCCTTCCGCTGGCAGTTCTGGCCGTGGTGGCCGCGGTGACCATCGGCAGCAGCAGCTCTTGCTTCAGCATACCCTACGACTAGTGCCGGTGCCGTAGCCGACACGACCGGCGGACGAAGCGCCGGTTCCGGTCATTTGCTCGCCTGTGCCGCTGGCCCGTGGGACCCTTCCGGGCCGGCGGCCTTGTGATCAGGTCTTCACGCACGCGGGCGCGCGCTATGCCGGTGGCTTCTTGACCAATCGGGTCTTTCGCCAGGCCAGCAGCCCCGCTGCCACTATGAACAGGGCCAGCGAGATCAGGTGGGACTGGTGCAGCGGACCGAGCACCAGGTCCTCGGCCCTGAACCAGCTGATCACGAACCGGCCCGCCGAATACAGCAACACGCTGACCAGGAACAGGCTGCCGTCGGGGCTCAATCGCTTCCACAGCCGCCACAGCACCGCCACTATGACCAGGTTCCACAGGATCTCGTAGGCCGCCGCCGGGTGCGTGGATACGTTGTGCAGGGCTGATGGTAACAGGGCATCGGGGTTCGTGTACACGATGCCCCAGGGCAGCGACGTCTCCGTCCCCGGTGAGTCGCCGTTGAGCGTGCAGCCGACCCGGCCGAAGCAGAGCCCCAGGAAGATGCCGGGGGCGGTGGCATCGGCAAAGCGCGCCAGGGAGAACTTGCTGAGGCGGGCGGCGATCCAGGCCCCCACCACGCCTCCGATGAGGGCCCCGTACCAGCCCAGGCCGCCCTTCCACAGGGCCAGGATGTCCACCGGGTCGCGGCTGAACTCCGACCAGTTGTCGATCACGTGCGTTGCTCTGGCCCCCACGAAGCCGAAGAAGATGGCCCCGAAGGCCGCGGTGAGGATGGTGTCATCCGAAAAGCCCAGTCTTCTCGCCAGGCGCACCGTGAGCGCCAGGCCCACGGCAATCCCGATGGCCATGAATAGGCCGTGCCACTCGATGGAGATCGGGCCGAGATCGGCTATGGTGGGGTCCAGGCCGATGTGGATCAAGACTTTTCCTCCGGAGGCTGCCTGCTGACCTGTGTCGTGCAGGAGATTAGAGCAGAAGCTCTCCCTTGAGTCCCGGGCCATTCGTCGCGGATACGGCAAGCTCCGTCTTGCCCCCGACCTTCCGGAAATCCAGGATACTCTGGAATGAGTAGCCCTTCTCCCTGACCGAGTCGCTGCCGCCCTCATGCCGATCCACAAGGGCGATGACCTTCACTACCTTGCAGCCCCTGGCTTCAACTGCCTCTATGGCCTTGAGGATCGAGCCCCCGGAGGTAATCACGTCGTCGACTATGACCACCTTCTTGCCGGAAGGATCACATCCTTCTATCTCGCTCCGTGTCCCATGCCGCTTGGCTTCCTTCCTGACTACGAAGGCCGGGATATCCCTGTCCCGCAGGTGGCTCATCAGTGCCACTGATGTCGCGATGGGAATAGCCCCCATCTCCAGTCCCCCGACGGCTTCAACTTCGAGGGAGGATATCATCTCCAGTATCGCCGCTCCAACCAGGCACGCTCCCCGGGCGTCCAGACTGACCTTCCTCCCATCCCAGTAGTGATCGCTCTTCTTCCCCGAGGCTAGAGTGAACTCCCCGAAAAGGACCGCCCCCTTCTCATGAGCCAACTTCAGGATGGCCCTGGGCGCGTCAACACCTCCCATGAAGGGCTCTTTTCCCATCGTTCCCTACATCCCCAACGGCTTCAAGTCAGACCGCATTCTAGACTGCCACCCATAGTGTATGTCAATAGGCTGGGCGCATCAAACACTGGACGACAGTTGCTTGCTCGGACTGTCAGCAGAACGCCAAGAAGCCAGTGGAGCAGTTGGCATGAGGGACAGGGTTACGAAAAAGAATGGTGCCGAGGATCAGAGTCGAACTGATGACACGCGGATTTTCAGTCCGCTGCTCTACCACCTGAGCTACCTCGGCACTGAGCGTCAATCGTCAGGAAATAACGACATTTTAACGACAGAATTCCGGACGACCCCATCCGGGAGCACCCCGTCCAGCAACGCCATCGCTTCTGACTGCATGCCCTCAATTATATGTGAGTAGACATCCATTGTAAAAGATACGGAGCCGTGCCCCAGCGCCTCAGAGATGACCTTCGGCTTCGCCCCGCGAAGCAGCATCAGGCTGGCGAACGTGTGCCGCAGGTCGTGGAATCTGACGCCCTCCAGCCCGGCCTTCCTGGCCACCCTGGTGAAGTTGTGGATCAGCACGGCCGGGTCCAGCGGCTTGTCGCGAACGCTCGGGAAGACGAGATCGTCCAGGCTCAGGCTCCGGCCCAGTTCCTGGCAGAGTGCCTCACACTGTGCGCGGTATCCCCTCAGGTACGAGGCCAGTTTGGGTGTCATGGCTACGAGGCGACGACTGTGCGCCGTCTTCGGTTCGTTGAACACACAGACGCCACGGCGTTTGTACAGTGTCCGGTTGACCGATATCGACAGCATGTCCAGGTCGATGTCACGCCAGCGCAAACCGAGCAGCTCAGACTGTCTCAGCCCGCTGGACACGGCGGTGTAGAAGACAGGGTAGTAGTGATTGTCCTCCGCCGCCTCCAGGAGCATCCCGACTTCGCCGGGGGTCAGCGTCCGCATGGTCTTCCCCTTCCATGATGGGGGGTCCACGAGCTCGCAGGGGTTGCGGCCCAGGTAGCCCTGCCTGACAGCATACTTCAGGGCCTGGAACAGAAGCCGGTGGTGTTTGGCTATCGTCCGGGGCGACAGTTTAGCGACGGCCTTGCCGTAGTAGGCCTGGATGGCCCGCGGTTGGAGCTGCTTGAGCTGGATGTGGCCCAGGGCGGGGATGAGGTGGCGCTCTGCCATGCTTCGGTAGCCCTCGGCCGTTCTCTGGCTGCAGTTGGCTCGAACGTAGCCGTCCAGCCAATCGTGGAGGCACGCTGCGAGCGTGGGACGTCCAACTGGAACGGACACGCCCTTCTCCAGCTCGACGAGCAATTCATTGAGCTTCTTCTGAGCGTCGCCCTTGCGACCGTGCACCGTGTGGTAGTAACGGCGGCGCTTGCCGTCCGGACCCCTTCCAAGGTCAACCGTGATCTGCCATGAACCCCTGGTCTGGCTTCGAATGTATCCTTTCACCTGTCCTCCTCCTTGGCCCCTTCCTCCGGATTCTCGTAGCCCACCAGCTCGATCAGCCTGCTGGGTTCCCGCTGGTCGACGACATGCATCAGATACTTGCCATCTACGAATCGGCCTTCGATGTCAGGCTCTAACCTCCCGCCTCCTATCAACCTCCGGGTGACCACCCAGTCGCAGAGGTCCCTGATGACGCCCTCGCGCTCCTCCTGCTCCAGCTCAAACCATCGCGGACCCTCCATGAGCAGGGAAAGCCAGCGGGCGAACACCCACGGCCCGTCGTTGAACTCGGCCAACCGGGTTTCGCATTGTTCCAGCAGGTCTTGTACCCTTTTGAGTGCGCCGTCCAGCCTCCGCTGGAAGCTGGTCCAATAGTCCTTCCCGGCTGGCGAGTCGGGATGCGGAGGCCGGCTGCCCGAATCTGCCAGTTCGAAGGCCTCCCGCATGCCCAGGTTTTCGAACACCCTGTCCGCCACTGACACGCCAGGAGCGGCCGGTTCAACGTTGTCCTCACCTGGAGCCTCGACAGCTTGACTCAAGTTCTACAGTTTGGTCCAGAAAACAGGGGGTTTTGTTCGGGAATTT
>CAYPDY010000061.1:0-14708 GCA_964409515.1 uncultured Dehalococcoidia bacterium | reverse complement strand
TCTGAGAGATCCGCATCCCGCAATGGGACGGCGACTCCGGTGGTCTACTACGTCTTCGATGTCCTCCACGTCGATGGCTATGAAGTCCTGCAGGTGCCTTTGCAGCGCAGGAAGGAATTGCTGGCAGCCACGCTCAAGACATCTGACGCCGTTCAGTTCGTGGAGTACTTCACGGGGGACGGACAGGCAGTCTACCGGTCCGCCGTCGATACCGGATTCGAAGGCATCGTGGGCAAAATGCGCGACAGTACCTATGAGCCGGGGGTGAGATCGCGGAACTGGGTCAAGATCAAGGCTGTGCGCAGCGACGACTTCGTTGTCGGGGGGTTCAGCCCTGGCACCGGATCACGAAGCAGCACCTTCGGGGCCCTTCTGTTAGGCCAGTATGACCAGGAGGGAAAGCTGCAGTACGTGGGGCACGTGGGCAGCGGCTTTGACGAGGATACGCTCACCGACCTGAGGCGACGGTTGGGGGACCTCGAGACGGACCGGAGTCCCTTTGCCTCCGTGCCGCGGCTGAAAACGGCGTCGGCATGGGTGCGCCCGGAAATGGTGGTCGAGGTCAAGTTCGATCAGCGCACCAGGGACGGGTACTTGCGGATTCCCGTATTCTTGCGGCTGCGCGACGACAAGCTCGCCAGAGAGCCTCGCCGGGTGCCTCAGGATCCAAAACCGGTGGCGGCAGAAACCAGGTCGAAGAAGGCCGCCGTGCCGAACAAGGTCATCGGGGACGTGCTGGAGCAGCTGCAGAATCCCAGAGACTCCTTTCCGCTCGATGTCGATGGACACAGGATCGAACTGACCAACCTGAGCAAGCCGCTATGGCCTTCAGGAGCGCGTCCCATTACCAAGCGGGACCTGCTGGTCTATCTGGCCAAGGTCTCTCCATACCTCCTGCGTCACACTCTGGACCGTCCACTATCGCTGACCAGGTACCCCGATGGCATTGACGGCTTGCACTTCTATCAGAAACACTGGCCGGACAAGCCTCCGCAGTTCGTGAAAACCGCCCGTCTGCATTCCAAGCACGAGGGCTGGCAGCAGTACCTGATGTGCCAGAACCTGGCCACGCTGTTGTGGATGGGGCAGATGGCCAACCTGGAGTTCCACGTCTGGTTTTCACGCGTCGCCCCCGAATCCGACACCGATGACATCCCCAAGTTCACCGGTCCGGCCGAAGAGTCTGCCGACTTCTACACCGGATTTCCCGACTTCATCGTCTTTGACCTTGACCCCTACATCTTCTCGGGACGCGAAGCCAAAGGCGCTGAACCGGAGCTGAATCGCCAGGCCTATGCCAGGACGTGCCGCGTGGCCCTGTGGCTGAAGGAACTTCTGGACGGCCTCTCCCTCTTCTCTTTCGTGAAGACATCGGGACGTACGGGCTTGCACGTGTACGTTCCGATAATCCGCCACTTCGGCTTCGATGCCGTGCGGCAGGGCGCGGCCACCATTGCCTCCCGCCTTCTTCAGCAGCATCCCGGAGACATCACCACAGAATGGGCGGTGGAAAGGCGAACGGGTAAGGTGTTTATCGACTACAACCAGAACGTCCGCGGCAAGACACTGGCCTGTGCCTACTCCCCCCGTCCGGCGCCGGACGGCACCGTTTCCCAGCCTCTGCTCTGGGAGGAAATCGAGAACGTGTACCCCACCGACTTCAGCATCCTCACCGCCCTTTCCCGCCTGGAGGAGACCGGTGACCTCTGGCAAGACATGATGCAGTCAAAGAGCGACCTCAAGGGCATCCTGCAGCGCACCGCCTAGTTTCTTGACATCACCCCTCAGGGTTGGCATGATTTACGGCGATACTCTGAACCGCCGGGGGGCGAGGCATCGCAGCCCCGCGGTATGAGGGGAGCAAGCCAGTGGCAGCCACCGACGACCTGAGTTCGCAGCGGTTCTACCATGGCACACGGGCCGACCTGAAGCCAGGAGACCTGGTCAAGCCCAGCTATCGCTCCAACTACGGCAAGAGGAAGCAGGCAACCTACGTCTACCTGACCGGCACCCTGGACGCAGCCATCTGGGGTGCGGAGTTGGCGCTCGGCGAAGGTCCCGGCAGAATCTACATAGTGGAACCGACCGGCCCGATTATGGATGACCCCAACCTGACGGACAAGAAGTTTCCGGGCAATCCGACCAGGTCATACCGCTCCCGCGAGCCGCTGCGGGTCACGGGCGAGTGCACCCATTGGCAGGGGCACTCCCCCGAAGTGCTCAAGGCCATGAAGGACAACCTTGAGCGACTCAAGCGACTTGGTATCGAGGCAATCGACGACTGAAGGCCCATGCCGAGGCTGGATGTTATACTTGACTGGAACGGTTCTGCTCACTGAGTGACGGAGTGGACAGCGGAAGGAGGTGAGAGCGATGACACGTATCTGTCGGTCTATGAATATCTGAAACTGAGCCGAGATCAGGCTGGATGCAGGTTCTGCGTCCGTCATCTGCTCGATCCACCTCCGTGCGGGAGGAGGCCAGCAAACAAACTAGGCTGAGTCTGTAGAATCCCATGCCCGCAGGTTCTTCCCGGCCGGGAAGAAGCCAAGGCGATGGTGCGGAGGTCTTCCTCGCAGATAACCATCGCCGTTTTTTGTTGCTCAGAATACTTGAAAGGAGCACACAGCAAGTGACAACTGACAACCGCGAGATGTGGCGCGAGCTAGGGATTGACCTCAAGCAGCATGACCTTCTTATGAACGCCCTGCCACCGATATACAAAGAAACCTATCTCTCCCAGGAGAATCGTCCTGAGGGAATGGACTTCTTTGATTTCGTGGTGGGCGACATCCACGGCATCAGAGTACGAGAGTTGCAGCAGCACGCCAGGGACGGCGGAAAAGTAGTGGCTACCTACTGCGTCTTTGTTCCCGACGAGATCGTCCTGGCCGCGGGCGGAGTCCCAGTGGGTCTCTGTGCCGGCACCGCTTTCTCCATTCCGGCAGCCGAGCAGGTTCTACCGCGCAACACCTGCGACCTGATCAAGTCCTCCTTCGGCTTCAAACTCGGACGCACCTGCCCCTATGTTCAGGCAAGCCATCTCATCGTGGGCGAGACGACCTGCGACGGCAAGAAGAAGATGTTTGAGATCCTGTCTGAGTACCAGCCCGTCCATGTGATGGAGGTACCCAACAAGAAGAACAAAGTCAGCCGGGAACTGTGGCTGTCTGAAGTGGTTGCCTTCAAAGGCGTTGTCGAGAAGCTGACCGGCAATAGGATCACGGAGGAGAAGCTGGCCCAGGCCATCAAGCTGATGAACGGCAAGCGCCGCGCTCTACAGCGGCTGTACCAGGCCCGCAAGGCCGATCCGCCTCCCATCAGCGGAAAGGATGCGCTGCTGGTGACCCAGGTTTCTTTCTACGACGACGTTGCTCGGGACACACAGCAGATCAATGCTCTCTGCGACGAGTTGGAGAAGCGCATTGCCAACAGAGAAGGGGTCTTCCCGCCAAAATCTCCTCGCATCCTCATATCTGGCTGTCCAATGGCTATCCCCAATTGGAAGCTGCACCACGTTCTGGAAACGGCGGGCGCCGCCGTCGTTTGTGAGGAGTCTTGCATCGGCACGCGGGCTTTCAGTGACCTGGTGGCTGAGGACAAGCAGAACATGGACGATCAGCTTAGAGCCATCGCCGACCGCTACATGCAAATCCACTGTGCCTGCTTCACGCCGAACACGGAGCGCATCGAAGACATCGTGAGGCTGGCGAAAGAGTACAAGGTTGACGGTGTCGTTCATTACAACCTGCTTTTCTGTCACACCTACGCCAATGAAGCGGTCAGGGTAGACAAGGCCCTGGACAAGGAGGGCATACCACTACTCCGCCTGGAGACGGACTATGGTGATGATTCGGGGCAACTTCGGACCAGAATCGATGCCTTCCTGGAGATGGTACGGGAATAGCTCGGGCTCCGCTCAAGCCGGATCGGGATGCTTGATGAACGTCCCGTTCCGGTACTCTTGGAAGGCCGTCCGGAGCTCCTCCTGGCTGTTCATGACGATGGGGCCCTGCCAGGCCACGGGCTCGCCGAGGGGGCGGCCCGTGGCCTCATTTCTTGAAGAATCTCCTGACGGTGAAGGCCGATATGACCAGAAGCAGTACTCCCAACACCAGCACCACCACACCCGTGGCCTCGGTAATGCTGTTGAAGGTCCTCACCGAGTCGTGCTGGTTGATGAATACAACGTAGATGCCCACTATGATAGCCAGGAGCCCAAGGTAACCGAGTACAATCAGGGCCTTTCTTATCGGCTTGTTCCTCGCTCCGAAGGGCCCGCACTTGGGGTCACTCAGATCCGTGTTCGTTCTCATCGTAGAACTCCCTTCCATCCACTTGGCGAGTCTCCGCCCGCCTTGCCAGGCCTCGTGCTTCTGTCGCCTGCCCCACCATCGCACAGGGTCACAGACGCCTTCGCGGCCCGATGCAGCCAATGCTACCGGCCAGCCCATAGCGGAGGCAATGCGTGAGCGTACCTATTCCGCATTGTGGATAGTACTTAGCGTTCCCGAGAGGGTGCTGACGAATCCGTGTTTCAGGCGGCGGAGCTGCCGCGTCCCGTCCTCAAGTGCTGCCGGCCTCCCTTAAGATCAGGGCCCCCGCCTCACAGCCCACCACGCACACGCCGCAGCCGATGCACTTCTCCTCGTCGACGAAGGCTTTGAGCTTCCTGGATCCGGGAACGGTCCTCATCTCCACGGCATACGGGACGCATCGTTCCACGCAGTCCTGACAGCCATTGCACTTCTCGAGGCTGACCGCGGCACGGAAGCGGCTCTTCTCGGTCAGGCGATTCACCCCGCTGAACGCGACCGCGGGATCGAAGAACGTGCAGCAGTCCCGGCAACAGTTGCAGACCTCCCTCAGCTCCGGGCCCAGGACCAGCATCCGAGTGTGGACCAGACCGGCTTTCTCCGACTCGTCCGCGACGGCGATGGCCTCTTCGGCCGACAGCCTTCTGCCGGCCCCCCTGGCAATGGCATGCTCCGCTGTCCTGTTGAACAGAAGGCAGGCCCACAGGGGGCCGTCGCACCTTCTCAGCTTCCGGCGACATGTGCAGGGGACCACGCACCGGGCCTCCGCCGTTCGCATCAGCTCCCTGATGTTCTCCTCCGGCCCAAGCATCTCCTCCGACAGGCCGGGACTGCGCTCGATCGCCTTGACCGCGGGGAGCACCCTGACCACTTTGGCTGAGCCGGCGCCGGGCGTCTTGTAGGCCACTTCCATGCCGGGAAAAGACTCCGCCTCGTAGTAGTCCTTCCAGAGGTCGAGCAGCTCGAGGTCAACCCATTTCTCTGCGGATGAAAGGGTGGAATCGTGCAGGTGGCTGATCTCCGCGGGCATCCGGAATCCCTTCTTGCCCTTGACTACAACCCCCTTCTCCCACAACTGCTGGAGTCTCAAGGCCAGGCCTTCTTCGCGAATGGAGAGCCTCTGGGCCAGCTCAGCGGCCGAGGCCGCGGGCAGTTCCAGCATCAGGCTGGCATCCTCGGGGTCCACCAGCTTCCGCAGTATTCGTTCCACGCGCTCCGACGGAGCGTGGTGCAGCCTGTTCAGCAGCTCAGAATAGGCATCACCGGTTGTCATTTCGAGCCTCCTCCGAAACCTCCATCGACCCATTGTACTACCGGCCCAGCATCCCCGTATCGCGCTCAGCGGGGTAATCGGCAGCGTGATGGCCCGGATGATGTGTGTTCCAACTAGTACCGCTGCCCGTTCTGGTAGTGTTAGAATGGAAACCATGTCAAACGTTGAAACAAGAAAGAAGCTGTCACCAGAACAACGTGAAGAACTGCTCAGAGCGTTGAAAGCCCGGTTTCAGAAGAACATGAACCGCCATAAACGCCTTGAATGGGCTGGCGTACAAGCGAAGCTGGAGGCCAATACTGAGAAACTCTGGTCACTGGGTGAAATGGAAAGAACTGGCGGTGAACCGGATGTTGTTGGTCATGATGAAAAGACGGGCGAGTACATCTTCTGTGATTGTTCAGCGGAAAGCCCTAAAGGCCGCAGAAGTATCTGTTACGACCGTGAAGGGCAGGCGGCCAGGAAAGCAGCTAGACCAGCAGATAACGCTGTTGATATGGCGGCTGCCATGGGCATTGAGCTTCTAACGGAAGAGCAGTATCGAGAGTTGCAGAAGCTCGGCAACTTCGATACGAAGACGTCGAGTTGGGTGAAGACGCCTCCCGATATCAGGAAACTCGGCGGCGCCATCTTTGCTGATCGCCGCTACGGCCATGTCTTCGTGTATCACAACAGTGCTCCCTCCTACTATGCTGCCAGGGCATTCCGTGGCTCCCTGAAGGTCTAGACTCAGCAGCACCCCCTTGCTGATGCCGGAGTAGGGTACTGATAAGCGTCCCCAAGACGAGGGAAACCTCATTCGTTGAGCGACGGTGCGTCGTCTGTGACGTTTTTGGGACACCGGAGTGAGGGTCTGAGACGGCCAGGCAAGCCGGTGCGCAGACAATGGGCATGTCCACTTCGTAGCCCAGTCTGGGGTGACGTCATGGCGCTACGCCAAACCTACCCCCTGATTGTCGCGCGTGCCGCATCCGGGAGAGGCCGGAGGAGACTGAGGGCGACCCCGGCACTCTGGCTGACCCTGTTGTGGTGGCTGATAGCCCTCATCGCCGCCATCATCGTCGTCTGCTTCGTCCCGTTCCTGCTGCTGATCCTCCTCCGCCGCAGACGCAGACAGCAGGAGGCGGAAGAGCAGGCGTAAGTGGTCAATCACCTCGGATTCTCCTCCTTGATCCACTCCCAGGCTTCCCAAAGGTCTTTGGCGTAGAAATCGGCCTCCGTTTCCAGGTCTCTGCGCCTCGGGTTCCTGACTAGAATCACCGGCATGCCGCTGCGCTTGGCGCCTTCAATGTCCCTCTCGGAGTTGTCGCCGATGTAGACCGCCTCTGCAGGCGGGATCTGCAGCAGGCCGTAGGCGATGCCGAAGATCCTGGGGTCGGGCTTCCTGAAACCCAGATAGGTGGAAAGCACGATATACGGGAAGAACTGGCTGAGCCCCAGCATATTCACTTCCTCCAGGGCGAATACCTTCTGGGCATCCGAGACCAAAGCCATGGGATATCCGGCCTTCTTCATCTCCGTGAGCACCGGGAGGGTGTCCGGGAAGAGCTGAAACCGCTCCCGGCTGAAGAGCCGGAACAGTCGGCAGCACGACTCGGCCATGAAGGGATTGCCCAGCTGGTGCTTTCTCAGGACGTTCTTGAAGACCGCCTCCAGGTCCACTTCAGGGTAGCGTTCGTGCTTGGACTTGAGGTACTTCTCCTTCTCCCACCTGAGCTCGTATCTCAGCTTCTCGGCGTCGATGTCTGCCCCATAGTACTGCAGGTAGAGGGACAGGTAGTGGAAGACCTCAGGCTTGTCCTCGTTGGTCCAGATGTCTACGAGCGTGCCGTAGTGGTCGAAGACGATAGCCCGTATTTTAGGCATCGCTTGGCCTCCCTTACCAGGTTTCTCCGGTATCTCAGGTCCAGCCAGTCATTCCTGGCGATTCGCAGCAGACCCAGCGCCATGTAGAGCGGAATCCGGCCAGTGATGTCATTGAAGGTTTGGGCACCGCCTCGATTCTTATGATCTACGGAGTACTCCCACAGGAAGTGCCCGATGAACGGCTCGGCCGCCCCACCGTTCCCAGTGCGCCAGGAGAAATGGTGCTTCAGCTCGGCCGCCATGAATCCCAGGTCCCAGCAGCGGTCGCTCCACGCCATCCTCTCGATGTCAATGCCGCTCACCCTGTTTCGCTGGAAAAGGAAGTTGGTGGGCGTGGCATCGCCGTGGACGATCACCTCTCTGTCGGCCAGGGAACTGAGGCTGTCCCACCAGGGCGACGAATGGCGCATTATCGCTTCCCTCTGGAAATCGCCCAGGGGTCCTTGGCCCAGCGAATCGAGCATCTTGTCCAGGTACTGACTGGCCGCGTCGACCGACACCCGGCGATCACTCTGGCTGTTCCCGTGCAGCTTGGAGAAGAACCGGGCCAGGTGGCTCAGCTTGTCGAACAGGCACTCGAATCGTTGCTCGGCAATGGCGGCCGCGATATGGTAGTCAAGCGCTCGGCCGGGAGCCCTCTCCATGACCAGCATGGCCGAGAGCTGTTTGTTCTTCCCCAGCGGCTCCACCACTTTGTATGAGTCATCCTTCATGCCGAATTCGTCCCGAAGCAGCGTCAGGTTAACGTATTCTCTTTCGGCGTGGCCCCAGGCCTCCTCCAGCGGTGTCGAGTGATGCTTGAATGACTTCCCCACCACGGCAATGCGCCGGCTCCTTTCCAGGAACAGGAAGACCGGCGTCTGCCAGGAGAGTCTCCTGATCTTGATGTCTCCGTATGGCGGCGGAGCCAGATTGGGGAGGACCTCTGACTTCAGATACTCGCGGACGCACGAGTCGGTTTCCAGAACGGTGGCGGGCATCATCTTCAAGCCCCACAGTCGCAGCACTCCCCCTCAATCACCGCCAACCGATTCCGCCTGATGAACTCCGGCATACGCCCTCCGGCGGCGGCCAGGGGAAGGATTCGATCGGCGTTGCCGTGAGTCCTCCGCGCCGACATTGATGTAGTTCACAATGCACCTCCCTCAGATGAGGCAAGTCTCTGATTACGACCCGGAGGCCGGGAGGCCGGACAGAGCTATTGCTCCTATTTCTTGCCTACGGCTTCTTCCTTCTTCTTGCCACCTACTGCGATCTTCTTGGGTTTTACCTCGGCCGCTTTGGGGAGAGTGATCTCGAGAACCCCTTTCTCGTAACTGGCTTCGATCTTGCCGGCGTCCACATGTCACCGGCTGACGGACATCATGTTCGGCAGGCTCCTAAGAGATATTGTGGCGGCCAATAGCCTTTGCGGCCATTCGCAAACCTACTTAGTTGAGATTCGTTGAAGATACGTACCGGAACAGCCCCTCTTGTCTTCGCTCAGTTCCATAAGCGGTCAACCAGGAGATGGTGGAGGTGAACAGAATGGCGCCTTCTCCCAGACAGACAGGTAGTAGCCGATCCTTACCTTTCTGAGGCTGCTCTGTATGGCACACACTTCTTTGCAGGAACCCACCAGACCTTCCCAGAACACGGACATCGAGCCGTATCTCATGATCAGTCCGGCCACAAACTCCCTGTAGACACGGGTCTCGTCCTGCCAGTCAACCAGCCGAAACCCAGCCGCCGCCACTTCTTCAATCTGAAGATCCCGGGCAGTGATCCCGTTGATGCAGGATACTAGAGGCAGCCCGGAGAAGTCCCCTGTCTTTTCTCTCAGATACAGGTCACTGACAATCAGTTTCCCGCCCGGCTTCAGCACCCGGTTCATTTGCATCAGGGCCAGGTGCTTGTCCTCCAGAAGGTTGAGAACACACTCACAAAACACGCCGTCCACCGCACCATCCGCGCATGGCAGTCGGCAAACGTCTCCAACCATGATCTCCAGCGTGCTGTTGAGACTTCTCGCTTTGGCCGCCATCTTGCCGGAGATATCGAGGCCCACTGCCCGCATGTGCATGGTTTCTCTCAAGTACTCCACGGTCTTGCCACAGCCGCTGCCAAGATCCAGAATGCGGCTTCGCTCGGCAAACCCGGCAATGGCCATGGCCCTCTTCGTCAGGTCCAGACCGCCCGGACGCAGAGTATCGTGAGCGGCCGCCTGGAACTCCTCATTCTCGTACAGCCTGACTGTCTCTTGATCCGTCATGTGTCTAGACCCCCGAGCGGCGATCAGCAATCGTCCTCTTGGCAGTCCCCTTCGAAACCGGGAGTTCAGCACCGTCCATGTTCACAGCGACCTCCACCTGGCCCCCGGCCAGACCCTCAGCCACGGCGGGCACTCCATGAAGGGCCCTGTGCACCTCCCGGCTCAGCGCCTCCCTGTCTGCTGTGCTCCCTTGCGCGCTAATGACATCAAGGGTCAGGACCTCTCTTCCGTCAGCCTCTGACAGCCCGCACTGGTAGTTCAACACCCCTTCGATCCGAAAAACTGCCTCGTCCAGTTCGCCAATAGAAAGCGGCCTTCCCGCGAGCTTCTTTCTCCCGGGGATCCTGCACCTGATAACCTCCATCCGCCGCAGGGTTGAACCGCAGGGGCAGTTGCCGGGGAGGAAGCGGCTCAAATCCCCGGTACGGTAGCGGACCAGCGGCATGCCCTTCCGGGTAAGCGTGGTGAACACCACCTCACCCGGTTCACCCTCGCGAAGCAGCTGCCCCGTGTCCGGATCAATGATCTCTACATACATGTCTGCTTCTCTCATATGGTAGCCTGACAGGGCTTCGCACTGCACACCCCCGCCAAGGCCCATTTCCGTCATCCCATAGTGGTTGAATACCCTGCAGCTCCATGCCTCCTCAATTGCCCTCGAGACTGAATCGGGCACATGGTCCGTCGTCAGCAGCACGCTCTTCATTCTGCCATGAAGAACCCTGCTGTTCTGGTGACGGGCCATACCCAGGACATGGGTCGGAATCCCGACCATCGCATTCGCGTTTCCTCTTGACGCCGCCTCAATCGCATCTGCGGCATTGCGGACGGGACCGTAGGGAATCGCAGACGCGCCCATCCTCGTGAGCGCAGTCCGCAGCAGGTCCCCCACGCTCCCCGGCAGTTCCCAGGGCAGCAGGATCATGATCGTGTCGGGAGGCCCGACCAGGTTGCGCATGCCGTAGTCAAAGAAGTCTATGGTCAGCTCCTGGTCTTCTTTCGTGAAGAAGATGCGTTTCGGCTCGCCGGTCGTGCCCGAGGACTGCAGGCTGACCACCCGTTCGATCTCTGTCTGCGGCGTGCAGACGAATCCATACGGATTGTCCTTGATGTCCTGAGGGGTAGTTAACGGCAACTGGGCAAAGCGGGCGAAGCTGATGACCGTGTCCGGATCGACCCCGGCCAGCCTCGAACGGTAGAAGGAGCTCTTCTCCTTGACCAGCCTGACCGTGTTCCGAAGCTGTGCCAGCTGATAGCCGTCCATGGCTTCTCGGGTCAAGGTCCCGGGCGGCACGCCGATCTTCCCGGCGATCCAGTCATCCAGCGGCGTCTTTAACATGAGATACCCGGAAACGAGCATCCTTCTCTGCTAATCTTCGTGGCCTTCACAGCCGGAAGGACTGTGTTCGTGCCAGTGGGGGTCATACACTTCCCCGTTAGGCACCCGGATTATGTCCAGCTGATACGCATCCATCAGCCGCAGCGCATCCCGTACCCTGCGGCTGGAGCCCAGATAGCGCGTCACCTGGGCGATCATCAGCTCTGTAAAAGCCGGCTTCTCTATGCTGCCGCAGATCACCGCCTCGCAATCCTGCCTCATGATCTCCCGGGTCATGCCCAGGCCGGCACCTCCCCGACCCTCCGGATTCCGGAAGGCCTCGTAGCTCCCATCATCCGTTTCCACAATCAGAAGGTAGGGGCTGTCCTCAAACTTGACCGGCACTAGGTCTTCCAGGGTACTCCCATTGGCTGCAACCGCAATCTTCATAGCTTCGTCCCTTTCTTCTGCGCTCTCGCACCGGGATAGCTGCTCACAGCCACCTGCCCTTCACCCCGGTACAGGGGGTGCCCCTCTCTGCTCGACAGGTTGTACGCACAGAACGGTATGGCCTTTCCGCCATCGATAACTGAAAGACAGCAGTACTGCAGGCGTTCCAGGTCGATGGTCTCCGCATCCTGAAAGACCATGCAGGTGATGCTCAGGCGGTAGTTCCTGATCCTGTCCAGGACAGCATCCCAGCTGTCATTGCCTTCTGTACCGTTCTCTGATTCCTTTGCCCTGTTCTCCGGGCCGCAGCAGGTGCTGTCGCTATGGATCTGCCATCTCCTGGTTATGAAGTTCTGCGCTCTCACCCTGGTTTCCACCCGGTGCTTTCCCGGGCTGCAGCAGGCATCCTGTCTCCCGGCCAGCTTCTGGGTGAAAGGGGTCAGCTTGCCGTCCTCCATATAGACAAAGTCCCCGTGGAAAGAGCAGAAAGGACTCTCACAGTCAGAAGGCGCAAAGTTGGCGGCCTTGAGCAGCCCGTCCGTCTGTTCTTCCAGCGCCCTGATGACCTCCGGCAGTGTAATCCGGTCCCTGTCCTCCGGCGGAACCGGGTATCTGCCGAAATAGCCGATCGGCTGAAAATGCACCCCCCTGATTACCGGCATCCCTTTGAGCGCATACCGGACAATGTCTCCGATATGATCGGTGTTGATCCCAGGGACCAGGGTCGGCACCAGTATGACGCCTAGCTGATGACGGCCGCAGTTCTCGATGGCTTTCTGTTTCGTCTCGAACAGGCTCCGTCCACGAAGACGCCGATAGACTTCGTCTCTTGTTCCGTCAAACTGCAGGAACACCGTGCACAAGCCTGCTTCTCTCAGCGCTCGAACGTAGTCAGGGTCCTCGGCCAGTCTCATGCCATTCGTATTCAACTGAAAGAAGGTGTACCCCAGCGACCGGGCCGCCTCTATGATCTCCGGCAGATCATCCCGCACCGTCGGCTCCCCGCCGGAAAGCTGGAGATTGCATCTGCCGGTATTGTTCCAGATCATTCTAAGCTGGTCTGTCAGCTCCTCCAGAGTGGGGTCTCTCATTGGGTCTCTGGTTCCGCCTTGATCTGCGACTTCTGCCCCGGCCTCCGCAAAGCAGACCGGGCAACGCAGATTGCAGCGCTGGGTGACTTCGATCAGCGCACAGCAGATCTGCTGGCGGTGATCCGGACACAAGCCGCAGTCAAACGGGCATCCCCTCTCAGTCTCTGTTTGGCAGACCCTCGGGTATTCGGGTTCTTTCTGCCGCTGCCAGGACAGGTAGTCAGGTTCGCCCCGCCAGATGACTGTCTTGAAACTCCCGTGCTCTTCACAGGTCTTCTTCAAGAAGACACAATCGTTTTCCCTGACCCGTTCTGCCGGAATCCGCTTCAGGCAGACGGGACAGACACTCTGTGTTCGGCCGATTATGTCCATGTCTTCCCCATCCTGCTTCTTGACATCAGGTCAAGGACTCGATCAGTATCCTCATGTTGCCGCCGCACACCATGCCGTCTTCCGCAAAGCAGCCGGTCATATCGACGTCCCGGATCACGTATCCACCACCCCTGATCACCTCCCGCGCAGCCTGTATCACGATACCTTCACCGCCTCCACCGCCGACGCTGCCCATGATCCTTCCGTCCGGCCACACCAGCATCCGGGCCCCCGCCCGGCGCGGGGCAGACCCCCTCGTGGAGATGACCGTGGCCATGGCCTTCTCATCGTTTCTCTCCAGGCTCAGCTCTTCAATGACCGCCCGGTCGAAGTCCGTCCACTTGATCCTGGCCGACTCCCGGCCCATCCCCGGGTTCTCCAGCCGGCGGTAGCTGATCACCTGTGCCAGGATCGCTATCGCGATCTCATCCGGGGTGACAGCGCCTATGTCCAAACCGATCGGCGCATTCACCTTGTCGAGGACCTCGCGGGGAGCCCCTTCCTTGATCAACTGCTCCCTCACGCCCCGGATCCGCCGTCTGGACCCGATCGCCCCGACGTAGGCCCAGGTCTTCTTCACGATCTCACGCAGGCAAACCACGTCATGCAGGTGCCCCCTGGTGACAATGACCACATACGTGTATGGATTGAACTGCAGACGCTCAAAAGACTTTTCGAAGCTTTCGCAGATGACCTGGTCCGCATCCGGAAGCCGCTCCGCATTGGCAAAGTCGATTCTGTCGTCAACCACCGTGATCGAGAACCCCAGCCTGGCGCCATACTCGCACAGCGCCTTGCCGATGTGCCCCCCGCCGAAGATGATCAGGCTGGGTTCAGGGAAGAAGGGCTCCGCCACCAGCACTCTCTGCTCCGAAGTGGTGAGAAGCTGTAGCTCCCCGGCGGTCAGGGCTTGCTGCATCAACTGCCTGGTTTCGGGGTTCACGCTCTCGGCAAAGAGGGGGCTCTCCAGATCAGATTCGGCGTAACAGGCCTTCTCCGACTGGCTGACCCCATGCTGATCGGCCTCACCCAGGGTGGTCAGCATGACGACCTTCTTGCCGGTGTTCAGCTCATCGAGTATGTTCTTGTAGATGCTCATGTCGGACCCCTCCCGTTGTTGTATATGCCGGTCACGCCTGTCCAGTCGCATTCGCACGCGACACGAAGCTCTCGAGATCCAGGTTCACTGCCGCCACGCGGAGACCTCCCCATCCTCCCGAAGGATACTGACTGCAGCGTTCTCCTGCGGAATGGAGAAGAGCTCCTGAAGCGGCCGCTGCATCAGGTGGCAGAGTATGACCCGGTTGACGCCGGCATGCGCCACAATCACGCAGTCGCCCTCCGTCTTCTCCACCGCCTCCGCGAAGGCGGGGAGCACTCTTTGCCGCAGATCGGCGAAGCTCTCACCTCCCGGAGTCCGGTAGCTGACGATATCCTGCCCCCTCCGTTCATACTCTTCCGGATACTGCTCCTGGACCTCTCTAAAGCTGCGGCCCTCCCACCTCCCCAGGTTGATCTCCCGAAACGCCCGGACCTGCTCCGGCTGACGGTGACACCCTCCGGCGATCAACCGGGCAGTGCGCGCCGCCCTCAAGAGGTCACTGGTGAAGACGGCTTCAATCGGATAGTGCTTCAAGGCCTGGCCAAGCTTCTCCGCCTGAAGGACCCCCAGGGAGCTCAGGTCAGGGTCCAGCTGTCCGAGGTAGCGTCTCCCCGGACCGGTCCCGACAGCTTCGGCATGTCTAACCAGGAAGATGGTCCTCTGCCTGCT
>CAYPDY010000060.1:0-14982 GCA_964409515.1 uncultured Dehalococcoidia bacterium | reverse complement strand
CGGCGCGTCCGGCCCGGCTGCCCCGGAGGCCGAAACCGAACTCGCTCATCCGCGTGGAGCCGCACATGACCGCCCCGGCCTGGCGCAGCCGCCGCACCGCGGTGGCGTCCTCCAGGGCCCTGAAGCCGGCCAGCGCGTTCGATCCGGCGTCCGCCGGCCAGCCCGCCGCCGAGAGGTTGGGCTGGATGGCCACCCTCAATCCCTGCAGCGGTCCGCTCCCGGGGTCCGGGGCGCCGCTGCCACGGTAGACGAATACCTGATCCACGAACCAATCCCGCCTTATTCCAGTATGTTGGCCACCTTGAAGTAGCCACCCTTGGCCGCCGGGGCGCTCTTGAGCAGATGGCCGCCCTCCGACAGGGGCGACCGCTTCTCCTCGGTCCCCGGCCGGGTGCGGTTGGCCACGGGAGCGACGCCGTAGGCGGGCTCCTCTTCCCCCGCCTTCTCCGCCGCGAGCGAAGCCAGCTCCTCGGCCTGTGTCAAAGCCTCTTCCATCAGGGTGCGTTCCTCCGGGGCCACGCCGATGCGCGAAACCCACGAAATACGGTCGATCCGGTTCTCCTTCTCGGCGGTTCCGGGCAGGACGCTCTGGCCGCCGAGGTTCAGCAGCCCCAGCTCGGCCAGCTGCTCCCGTTTCACCGCGGAGGGGGCCCCGGTCAGCGGACAGGCGGCACTGCGGTTCTTGGGGAAGGCGATCACCTCGCGGATGGACGGGGTCTGCAGGATCATGGACACGGTGCGGTCCATGCCCAGTGCCAGCCCGCCGTGCGGCGGGGCGCCGAAATCGAAGGCCCGCAGGAAGAAGCCGAACCTCTCCCGGACCTCTTCTTCGCCCAGGCCCAGCGCGGCGAATACCTGCCGCTGAACCTCGCGCTCGTTGATCCGGATGCTGCCGCCGCCCAGCTCCTCGCCGTTCATCACCAGGTCGTAGGCCCGGGAGCGCAGGGTCAGCAGCTCCTCGACATTCCTGGGATCGAAATCCGTCCGGTCGGGCGCGGTGAACGGGTGGTGGCTGGAGGTGACGCTGCCCTCCTCTGTGGCCTCGAAAAGGGGAAACTGGGTCACCCAGACCGGGCAGAAGGTATTGGACGGGATCAGATTGAGTCGGTTGGCCAGGTGCAGGCGCAGCTGGCCCAGGGCGGAGGTCACCGTGGCGTACGAGGGGTCCGCTATCATGATGAGAACGTCCCCGTCGGCCACCTGGAAGCGGCGGCGCAGCTCTTCCTGCTCCCCGGGGCTGAAGAACTGGACGATGTTGGATTCCAGCTTCCCGCCCTCGGCGCGCATCCAGGTCATGCCCTTGGCGCCGAAGGACGGCGCGATCTCCTTCGCGTACTCGTTCTGCAGCACGTTCTTGCTCAGCTTCTCGGACTGGCCCTTGATATTGAGGCCCTTGATGCAGCCGCCGCGCTGCAGGACCTGGCGGAAGATGGAGTAGCCTGTCTGCGAGAAGACCTCCGTCACGTCGACGAAGCGCAGCCCGAAGCGGAGGTCCGGCCGGTCGGACCCGGTGGTGTTCATGGCCTCGGCCCAGGTCATGCGGGGGAAGGGCCGGGAGAGGGTGATGCCGCCGACGGCGAACATCCTGACAGCCAGCTCCTCTACCAGCTCATAGAGAAACTCCTCGTCGATGAAGGACGCCTCGATGTCCAGCTGAGTGAACTCCGGCTGGCGGTTGGGACGCAGGTCCTCGTCGCGGAAGCAGCGCGCCATCTGGAAGTAGCGCTCCATCCCGCCGATCATGAGCAGCTGCTTGAAGAGCTGCGGCGACTGGGGCAGGGCATAGAAGCTCTGCTGGTGGACGCGGCTGGGCACCAGGTAGTCGCGGGCCCCTTCCGGGGTGCTGGCGGTGAGCACCGGCGTCTCGATCTCGACGAAGCCCCGGGAATCGAGGAAGTGGCGGACGCACTGGAATATGCGGTGCCGCGCCACCAGGTTGTCCCGCATGGCGGGACGCCGAAGGTCCAGGTAGCGGTACTGCAGGCGCAGGTCCTCGGCGACACTGTCGGCGCCGGAGGACGGCGCGCCGGCCATCATGGCCTTGTCGGAGATGGCGAAGGGCAGGGGGTCGGCGGTCGAGAGCAGGGTCAGCTCGGCGACCAGGACCTCGATGCCGCCGGTGCCGATATTGGGGTTCTCCGTGCCCGCCAGGCGCTGGCGGACCTCACCCCTGACGGCGATGCAATACTCGGCGCGCAGTGAGGAGGCCTTCCGGCAGACGTCGGCCGGGGTGACGTCCGGGTTGAAGACCACCTGGATGATGCCGCTCCGGTCGCGCAGATGGATGAACAGCAGGCCGCCGTGGTCCCGGAAGGCATCCACCCAGCCGGCCAGGAGCACCCGGCGGCCGGCATCGTCCGGGGTCAGCTCGCCGCAGAAGACGCGTTCGGAGAAAGACATGAGAGATCCGTCTCTCTAGTATACCTTCTGTGCTGCTGCCGAGGCCAACGGAGGGTGCGGCGGATTCAGCCGTAGTAGCCCTTCAGCACCCTGAGGGCCCGCAGCGTGACCCACTTGCTGGGCTGGCCCCTGGTCTCGATATCGACCTGGAAACGGCCGTTGAAGTTGTCGGCCATCTTCCACCGGCCCCGGTCGTCCTGCCTGGCGACCACCGCGTCGATGGCCTCCTGCATCCGGCCGTCGCGGCAGCCGAGCGTGGTGAGGACGCCCAGGATCTCCAGGACGTCCGTCTGGTACATCAACGGGAAGCCGAACCGCAGCCACCCCGGCTTGGAGGCCCGGGCCAGGTTGTGGCTCTGCCGGTACACGTGGTGCCGGAGGATGTACTCCACGCCATCGCCGATGGTGCGCTGGACCTGGGCCGATCTCGCGTCCGGCGGGACCTCGGCCAGGGCCTTCAGGGCCTTGACCGCGCCCATGTGGCAGGTGTGCCTTCCCCAGCACATCTCGTACTTGTCGTAAGGCCAGCCCGCGGGCGGGTCGGCCACCGCGTCGTCGAACCTCTGGTAGGTGGTTATCCAGTCGATCCCCCGCCGCACCCCGGGGTCCTTCAGGTATCCCAGCCGGACCAGGCCCCACACCATGTTGCCGGTGAGGCAGGGTATGACCTCGCTGTGCCGGCCTCCGCCCGCCCTTACGGCCCGGTGCATGGAGAATCCCCCGCTGGCGCGGTCCTGGGAATGCTCCAGCACAAACTCGCAGGCCTGGCGGACGCGCTGGTCCTTTCCATCGGCCAGGTGCTCCGCCAGGATGATGAGCTGCCACAGGGTGCCCCTGTACTTGGCCACGTACATCCTGTCGGGCTGGTCCCAGTAGCCGCCATCCTCCTGTTTGGCCAGGATCAGGGGGACGGATCCCTTCGCCATGATGCCGGCCCTGGCCTTCCTGGCCTCGGCGCTGCCCGCGGGCTTCCCCAGGATGTCTACCAGGGTCAGGTACCGGACCGAGGGGTTGTCCTCCTCCAGCAGCCAGTCTGTGGGATCCGCCTTCAACACCGATTTCCATTTGGCCATCTTTTCCTACCCCCTGGGCAGACTACGGTGGCTAATATTCCATACCTTTGTCCCGGGCGCTGCCGCCGGCCGGGTTCATCTGGACCTCCCGGGGAAGTATCTCACGTTCCTCATCATCTCGAAATGCGAGTCCTGGGTCCAGATGACGGCCCCGAACTCCTGCGCCGTGGCCAGGATGATGCTGTCAGCCATGGGGAGGTCGTGTTCCAGGCTCAGCTTCGCCGCGGCCATGGCTATTGACGGGGTCAAGTCCACAACGGTAGTGGCGGCAGGCTTTGGGTATGACGACCTGGTACTTCGGGGATACTGTTACGGATGGTATACCTAACCTCCATCGATCAGGTGCGTATTACGATATCGCGATCGATGTTCCGTGTCAACCGGGTTGATACCCGGCGGGGTGACTTGACTTTGGCGCCGTCCCGGCGGCAGAATTCCCATTGAGATGGGTAGATCGCTGGCAGGCAAGAAGCCAGCCCCCCGGCAGGTGGCGGATCATGGCGCCTTGAGCATCCTGCTGCGCCAGTCTCCGCTGGCAGCCCTGTTGGTGACCACGGATGGCCGCATCCTGGAGACCAATGCCCTGTGCTCGCGACTGCTGGGGCTGACCCGGGCCAGGCTGCGCGGAAGCCAGGTCAAGGAGCTCTGCGAGGACGCCGGGGAGTGGGAATCGATGGCGCGCAGGCTCAACAGGGAAAGAAGCGTCAGGGGTGCCCGGCTTCAGCTGTGCCGGAAGGACGGGAGGCACATCGACTGCCTGGTGGGGGCCGCGCCCGTTGAGGAGCACGGACAGAAGGCCTGGCTCTTGATGCTCACGGACCGGACGCCGTATGCCGAGAGGATCCGGGAGCTGGAGGCGGCCGGCGACAGGCTCAGCCATTTCGTCAACATGGAGAAGGACGGCCTGTGGACCTCGGAGTTCCAGCCTGACGGGAGCATCCGGGTGTCCTACATGAGCGAGCCCATCGCCAACATCATCGGCTACACCGGGGAGGAGATACAGAGCATGACCCTGGACCGGATGGTGATGCCCTCCGCGGCGAAGGTGGCGGCGAAATCCTACAGGCGGCAGCTGCGCATCGACGGCAAGCCCGGAGTGGACCCGGCCCGGTCATGGAATATCGAGCTGCAACTTCGGCACAAGGACGGCCATCCGGTCTGGGTGGAGGCCAAGTCCATGTTCACCCGCGACAAGCAGGGCCGGCCCGTCGGCATCATCGGATTCACCCGTGACGTAACGGAGCGGCGCCGCTATGAAGACCAGCTGAAGGCCCTTTCGTCCAGGCTGGTGGAGATGCAGGAGACCGAGCGCCGGCACATCGCCCGCGAGCTCCACGACCAGATCGGGCAGTCGCTGACGGGCATTCGCATGCTGCTGGGGATGATGCCGGAGCATCTGCCCCGGAGCGCCGGCAGCAAGATCGCCGAGATCCAGGCGGTCATTGATGACATGATGAGACGGGTCAAGGACCTCTGCCTGGAGCTGCGTCCTTCGACGCTGGACGACCTGGGCCTTCTGCCCACGCTGCTGCGCCACTTCCAGACCTACAAGACCCAGACCAACGTGGAAGTTCACTTCAAGCAGAAGGGACTGGAGAGACGCTTCGACCCGGATACCGAGACCGCCGTCTTCCGCATTGTCCAGGAAGCCCTCACCAATGTCGCCCGCCACTCCGGAGTCGGGGAGGTGAACGTCCGGATCATCGCCGGCCGGAAGAGAATAGCGCTGCAGGTGGGGGACAGCGGCCGAGGTTTCGCCCGTGATGCGGTCTATGCCAGCAGCAACGCCACCGGGATCGTGGGGATGCAGGAGCGGGCCGCCCTGGCCGGCGGGCGCCTGTCGGTAGAATCGGTGCCGGGGGTGGGCACCAGGGTGATGGCCGAGCTTCCCGCCCGGGGCCCCGCGGGAGCGGCAACATGAGCGTGACCACAGTAGTCCTGGCGGATGATCACCACCTGGTGCGGCACAGCCTGCGGGTCATGCTGGAGACGAAGCCCGGGTTCCGAGTGGTCGGTGAGGCGGAGGACGGCCTCCAGGCACTGGACATGCTGGAGCGCCTGAAGCCGGACGTGATCGTCATCGATGTGGTGATGCCCAAGATGGGAGGGCTCGAGGTGGCCCGCGTGGCGGGCAAGCGCTCACCGGCCACCAGGGTGGTGGTCCTCTCCATGCACGCCGACGAGGCCTATGTAATAGAGGCCCTCCGGGCCGGGGCGCAGGCCTATGTCCTCAAGTCCTCTTCCCCCGAGGAGTTCGTGACCGCCATCAGGGAGGCGGCCCTGGGGCATCCCTACCTCAGCCCGCCGCTGTCCGACCTGGCCATCCGGGCCTACATCAGCGCCGCCCAGGCCAGCAGTCTGGAGACGCCCGAGCCGCTCACTCCGCGGGAGCGCGAGGTGCTGCACCTGGCGGCCCAGGGTTATTCCTCATCCCAGATCGCCCGGATGCTTTCCATAAGTCAGCAGACCGCGCAGACCCACCGCCGGAACATGATGCACCGGCTGAAGCTCCACAGCCAGACGGACGTGGTCCGCTACGCCATCGAGAAAGGCATCCTGAAGCCTCGCGGGTGATTTCCCGCCGCGTACGGTCCCCCGCCGCACGGTGCTGACGCATCTACCCACCCCAGGGTATCCCCCAACTACCTTCGCCGGTGTAGGCGAATTACCCCTGCCGAAGCATGTTCACGGCCATCCGGAAAGCGGATATTGGAGTGGCAGATCAGGAGGTCGGCCGGACCGACGGGGGTACACCTGACATCCCGGCTCTGATTGGTCCCTCTACCTCGTCACTCTGATGGGTGATTGAACGCCGGGGGGCGTCTGGCGGGCCATCTGCGGACAGAATGCGCGCCGGCAAGGAGGCACAGTGGTGAAAGACAAGCAGAACGGCAAGAACTATCACATCGGGGTAGACACGGGAGGCACCTTCACCGACGTCATCGTCATCGACACGGGAGGGAACGTGGTCATCGGGAAGGCCGAGACCACGCCGGGCAAGTTCGAGGAAGGCGTCCTGAATGCCATCACGGATGCCGGCCAGAAGGTCGGCCTGGGCCTCAACGATCTCCTGGACCGCACCGAGAGCTTCGTGCAGGGCACCACGGTGGGGACCAACATCCTTATCAACCGCAACGGCGTCAAGACGGGCATGATCACCACCAAGGGCTTCGAGGACACCACCCATGTCATGAGGGCCATCGGCCGCATCGACGGCCTCAGCCCGGAGGAGACACGCCATGCGGCTATGGTGAAGAAGCCGGTGCCCATTTCTCCGAAGCGCCTCATCAAGGGAGTGGCCGAGAGGTTCGACTCCTTCGGCAACGAGGTCGTGCCGCTGAACAGGGACGAAGTGGCCAGGGCCACCGAGGAGTTGCTGGCCGAGGGCGTCCAATCCATTGCCATCTGTTTCCTCTGGTCGCACCTGTTCCCCAGACACGAGCTGGAGGCCTACGAGATCGTCACCCGTATGGCCCCCAACGTCTACGTGGACATGTCCCACAAGGTGGCCCCGCTGATCAGGGAGTACGGCCGCTTCAACACCGCCGCCATAGACTGCTACATCGGGCCCATCATGGTCAGCTGGTACCAGCACCTCGACAAGGTGCTCCGGGGACAGGGGCTGAAGAAGGAGCTGCTGACCGCCCAGGTCTGGGGCGGCGTGATGCCGTACAAGGACATGATGCCGATCGGCACCATCAACTCCGGGCCCGTGGGGGGCGTCATCGGCAGCCGAAAGGTGGCCACCGACCTGCTGGGCCTGCCCAACGTGGTCACCACTGATGTCGGCGGCACCAGCTTTGATGTAAGCATCATCGCCGAAGGCCGCCACGTGTATGCGCGGGAGAAACCCATCATGCGCTTCAGGGTCAACATACCCATGATCGACGTCACCAGCATCGGGGCTGGCGGGGGCACTATTGCCTGGGTGGACGAGGGTGGCGCGCTGAAGGTCGGACCGGCCAGCGCCGGCGCCGACCCGGGGCCCGTCTGCTATATGAAAGGCGGCAATCAGCCCACGGTGACCGATGCGGCCGTGGTTCTGGGCATCTACGACCCCAACTTCTACCTCGGCGGCCGGAAGAAGCTGGACAAGGACGCCGCGGTCAAGTCGGTGAAGGCGCTGGGTGAAAAGGTAGGGATGGGCCAGACGGAGACGGCGGCGGCCATCTGGGACATCCAGAATGAGCACATGATCGACCTGCTGCGCCTCATGGTCACCCGGACCGGCTACGATCCCCGCGACTTCTCCGTGTTCTGCTTCGGCGGCGGGGGGCCGTCCCACGGCGCCGCCTACGGCCGGCGCCTGGGATTCAAGTCCATATACATGTTTCCCACCTCGGCCGCGTTCTCGGCCTTCGGCCTGGCCTCTGCCGACGTCTCCCGGATATTCGACCGGTCCACCTTCTTCACCATGCCGGCTGATCCCAAGCAGATCAACGCGGTGTGCGATCAGCTGGAGAGCGACGCTATGGCGGAGATGACCCGGATCGGATTCGACAGGAGCGAGGTGATCCTGCAGCGGGAGATCAGCATGAAGTTCGGCCGCCAGGTGAACGTAGAGAGGATACCCATTCCCCAGAAGACCTACGATGAGCAGGACATTGCCAAGATCGGTGACGACTTCGTGGAGTTCTACCGCAGCGTCTACGGCGAGGGGGCGGCGTTCGTGGAGGCGGGCATGGAGATCATGGCCATCCACGTTACGGCCTCGGTGCCGCTGGCCCGGCCCAGCCTCATCAAGCGGGCCCTCGGTTCACCGAAGGCCGACCACGCCCGCAAGGGCAGCCGGGATGTCTACTGGAGCGAGAAGAAGGCCTACCAGGTCACCCCGATTTACGACGGCGACAAGCTGGAGCCTGGCAACGTGATCGCCGGGCCGGCCCTGGCCGAGCTGGCGACCACCACCATCATGGTGCCCCACGACAGCCAGTTGAAGATCGATGAGTACGGCTTCTTCGTGATATGAGCCGCGGGCATCAGGTGAATGTTGAGACAACCTTGGGAGGTTAGAGAATGACGACAACCGCACAGCCGCAGAAAGTACTGTACCAGTATGAGATTCCGTTGGGCGGCAAGAGGACCTTCATCGGCGGCGGGTGGCTGCCCGGCCGGGAAGAGGTGACCAACTACAAGAAGCTCTCGCCGGTCGATTTCGAGATCCTCTCTTACCGCATGAACTCCATCGCCAACGAGGCCCGCCAGGCGATACTGCGGGTCTCGGGCTCACCGGTGGTGGCCGAGGGGGGTGAGGCGCTGTTCGCCATCTACGACCCTCACGGGCTCACCTCCTCCCTGGCCTGCGGCCTGCTGCTGCATACCGCCGGGAGCCAGGGCAACGTCCGGGAGGTGCTGGATGTGCAGGGCCAGGCGCCCGGCATCTATGACGGCGACATCTTCATGATGAATGAGCCTTCCATCGGCGGCTATCACGCCTGCGACCAGTGGACCGGCACGCCGATATTCCATGACGGCGAGCTGGTGGCCTGGCTGGGCTCGCTGACCCACACGTCGGAGACCGGCGCCATCGAGCCCGGAGGTATGCCGTCCAGCGCCAAGTCACTGCTCGACGAAGGCTATCGAGTGCAGGGCATAAAGGTGCAGGAGCGGGGGCAGATCAACCGGGCGGCCATCAACTGCCTGCTGCGGTCCACCCGGGACCCGGCCTACTACGTGCTGGACCTGCGGGCCAGGATCGCCGGGTTGAACGTGGCCAAGGAGAGGTTCCAGGCCCTGATCAAGAGGTACGGCATCGACAAGGTGAAGGCCTGCGTGGAGCAGAACATCGACTACGGCGAAGAGATGGCCCGGGCCAAGCTGCGAAGTCTGGCTGATGGCACCTGGCGCATGGTGTCATACCTGGAGCTGGAGGTCGGCGAGCCCAAGCCGAGACTGATCAAGATCAACGTGGAGATGACCAAGAAGGGGGACGAGCTCGTCCTGGACTTCGATGCCTCGGGGCCGAACCCCAACTACTATAACTGCTACATCAACGGGGCCTTCGGCCTCATATATGTGGCCATAGCCAGCCAGCTCTTCTGGGAGACCCCGGGCAACTGGGGCTACATCCAGCCCATCAAGACCTACATTCCGCAGAACTGCTGCATCAATGCCCCTTACATGACGCCGGTGAGCCTGTGCGCGGCCTTCCCGGTCACCGAGGCGGTCACCGCCCTCATAGGCGACATGCTCTACACCAACCCGAAGTACTGGCCGGACATCAACGCCCCCTGGCAGCGCAACTGCATAGCGCCGGTCTTCTGGGGAGGCCTGACCCAGTTCGGCTATCCCACCGGCTCCATATTCAGCGAATCCTGGGCCTGCGGCACCGGGGCGGGTATCGACGAGGGCCGGGGTGACGGCTGCGATACCGGAGGCATGATGATGACGGTCGAGTCGTCGATATCGGACGTGGAGATGTTCGAGCTGCAGTCCCCGTTCCTCTACTTGTGGAGAAGGGAGGGCAAGGACAATGCCGGGGCGGGCCGGTGGAGGGGCGGAGCCAGCATCACCTACGCCGTGGTCCCGCACAACTCCCCTTATGTCATGGTCGGCTGGGCGGTCATGGGGGCCCTGATCGACCCGACGCAGTCCATGAGCGGCGCCTATCCTCCGGGGCTGCCCTACCGGGGAACCATAGCCAGGGGGCTGAACCTGGTCGATGTCTGGAAGAAGGGCCAGATCCCACAGACGGTCCAGGATCTGGAGAAGCTGGCCAAGGAGGCCGGCGGATCGGTTCAGGTGGTGAATGCGCCGGTGCCGGTCCAGTTCGTGGCCACCGACAAGGACGTGGCGGCCGGGGGGTTCGGCGGCGCCAAGGGCATTGGCGATCCGCTGGACCGGGAGCCGGAGAGAGTGCTGGCTGATATTGACAACCGGATATTCTCCCTGGAGTTCGCCCGGAAGGTGTTTGGCGTGGTGGTTGATGCCGGGACGATGAAGGTGGACCTGGCAGCCACCGAGAAGGCCAGGAAGGACATCAAGGCCGAGAGAAAGCAGAGAGGCGCTATTTGGGGAGGCAAGAAATGAGGATTCACTACTATCTGGACCTGGACGACAAGACGCACGAGATTAAGTGCCGCAAGTGCGGTCACGTCTTCTGCCACGGGTCGGAAAACTACAAGCTTCATGCCCCGCGGGTGGACAAGTTCCCCGACGAGGTGTACGGGGTTCGGCCTCCCCGGGAGACGTCCAACGTGATCTACCACGAGTACTACTGCCCGGGCTGCTACACCATGCTGGACGTGGAGGTGACCGAGCCGGATGCCCCGCCCATGTGGGACATCCAGATCGCCGTCCCCCCGCCTGGCAAGTGATCGGAACCGGGCCCCAGTCCACATCCGGAGACCGCAGCCAGAGGGCACC
Source organism: uncultured Dehalococcoidia bacterium (assembly GCA_964409515.1). Lineage (GTDB taxonomy): Bacteria > Chloroflexota > Dehalococcoidia > UBA2247 > RBG-13-53-26 > JAFGCL01. Next base: position 4,144 of record CAYPDY010000060.1, on the reverse strand, counting down.
GGTGTTCGATCGGCGCTGAACAGAAAGGAGATGTTATGGAGACCTTCGACCCCAATGATTACATGCAATGGCTCAAGCTAACCTCGAAACAGAGCCTGCCCCCGCTGATAATCACCGTGGCCGTCACCGGTGGCGTGCAGGGTAAGGAGACCCACCCCGATCACCCGGAATCCGCCGAGGAGCAGGTGGCCCAGATCTACGATTGCTACAAGCTGGGGGCCACCCAGGTGCACCTTCACGTCAGAAACCCGAAAGCCCTGGGCTTTGCCTCCGGCGACCCCAAGGAGTACTTCAGGGTCAACGGCATGATCCGGGAGAAGTGCCCCGAGATCATCATCAACAACACCACGGGCGGCGGTCTGGGCATGGAGCCCACTGACGAGAACCGCATGGCGCCGGTGCTGGCCAACCCGGAAACCTGCAGCCTGGACATGGGACGGACGGTTACCCGGTTCACCCTGAAGAAGCGCCTCCCTCCGCTTACCGGCACGAGGGAGCAGGATGTGGCCTTCGAAGCGGTGCAGGGCACGTCCTTCAAGGAGACCGAGAAGTTCGCCAAGGCCATGCTGGAGCACAACATCAAACCGGAGATGGAGCTCTGGTCTACCGGCGATTATGACCTGGTGAATAACCTCATTGAACTGAAACTCATAAAACCCCCGTACCTGCTCCAGGGTGTAATGGGCTACAGCAGCGGCGCGCGGGCCACGCCCGCGGAGGTCATGCACCTGGTGAGCCAGGGCCCGAAAGAGGGCGTTTACAGTGTGCTGGGCGTGGGCCTGTTCAGCCCCATCATGTGCGCCCTGGGCATCCTGCTGGGCATCAACGTCCGCACCGGGATGGAGGACACCATCCTCTACAAGAAGGGCGAGCTGTGCAAGAACAATGCCCAGCTGGTGGAGAGGGTGGTCCGCATGGCCCGCGATATGGGCCGCCAGATAGCCACTCCGAAGGAGGCCCGGCAGATAATGGGCCTGTCGGAGAAGCCCAGCAAGTACTGACCGGCCCGCCCGGTGGATCGGGCGGCATTCGATGGATGAGGACAGGGGGATGCCGGCAGGCGGCATCCCCCTGGAGGATGGCAAGAGGATTCTCTGGAAATGAACAAGCCCATAATCACGGCTGAAGAAGCCGTTGGACTCATAAAGGACGGGGACACGGTGGCCATCTGCGGCTTCGTGGGCGTCGGCCACCCTGAAGAGATCACGGCCGCCATGGAGCAGGTCTTTCTGCGTGAGGGCAGGCCTCGCCGTCTGACGGTCGTCTACGCCGCCGGACAGGGAGACGGAAAAGACCGGGGCATGAACCACCTGGCCCACGAAGGGCTGGTTAGGAGGGTGATCGGAGGCCACTGGAACCTGGCGCCGAAACTGGGGCAGATGGCCATTGACAACAAGATCGAGGCCTACTGCTTCCCCCAGGGCGTGATTTGCCAGCTCTATCGAGCCATCGCCGGCGGCCAGCCCGGGCTGATGAGCCACGTGGGCCTGGGGACGTTCGTCGATCCCCGCCTTGACGGAGGCCGGCTGAGCCGGTCCGCCACCGAGGACCTGGTCGAGGTGATCACCGTCAGAGGCAGGGAGCAGCTGCTGTACCACGCCTTCCCCATCAACGTGGCCCTGATTCGCGGCACGACGGCCGACGAGCTGGGCAACGTCAGCTATGAGAAAGAGGCGCTCAGGTTGGAGGCACTGTCCGTGGCCCAGGCAGCCAAGAACTCCGGCGGCATCACCATAGCCCAGGTAGAGAGGGTCGCGGCCGCCAGGAGTCTCTCCTGCAGGGATGTGGTGGTGCCCGGCATCTTTGTGGATGCCGTGGTGACGGCCAGGCCGGAGAACCACTGGCAGACCTTTGACACCTTCTACAGTCCGGCCTACTCGGGCGAGGTCCGGTTGCCGCTGGCGTCCATCCCCCCACTTCGCCTGAACGAACGCAAGATAACCGCCCGGCGGGCGGCCATGGAGCTCTTCCCGAACGCGCTGGTCAACCTTGGCATCGGAATGCCCGAGGGGGTGGCCAATGTGGCCAACGAGGAGGATATCTGCAGCCTCCTCAACCTCACTGTCGAAGCGGGACCGGTCGGCGGCGTCCCGGCCGGAGGGCTCAGCTTCGGATGCTCGTTCAACCCGGATGCCATTCTGGACCAGGCCTACCAGTTCGACTACTACGACGGCGGTGGCATAGACCGGGCGTTCCTGGGCCTGGGCCAGGCCGACCGGGATGGCAACGTGAACGTCAGTCACCTGGGCACCCGCATTGCCGGGGCCGGCGGATTCATCAACATAACACAGAACGCCAAGCAGGTGACCTTCATGGGCACGCTGACCACCGGCGGGCTGGAGGTGGCTGCCGAAGGCGGCAGACTGAGGATCGTCAAGGAGGGGAAGGTCAAGAAGTTCATCCCCCGGGTGGGGCAGATTACCTTCAGCGGTGCGTATGCCGTCAGCCGGGGCCAGCGGGTCCTCTACGTCACGGAGCGGGCCGTGTTCGAGCTTGGCCCTCAGGGGCTGATGCTGGTCGAAATCGCGCCGGGAGTGGACCTGGAGAGAGACGTGGTGGGCCAGATGGAGTTCAGGCCCCTCATTTCGCCTGGGCTCAGCACAATGGACCCCCGGATATTCCTGGACCGGCCGATGGACATGGCCCCCGAGTTCAGCCGGCGAGGCCCTTGAAGCCGGGAGACCGTCAGATATGGGAGGAAACACTGACATGAACCTGGACGATATCCGGAACATCGCTGTCCTCGGTACCGGGACCATGGGCCCGGGCATTGTCCAGCTTTTCGCGCAGGCCGGCTACGGCGTCAGAATGTGGGCCCGGACCGAGGAAAGCGTCCAACGGGGCCTCAGCCGTCTGGAATCCGGCCTGAAGACCTTCTCGCGGCACGGGCTGATAGGGTCCGCAGAGGTCCCCGGGGTCCTTTCCAGGGTCAGGGGCAGCACCAATTTCGAGCTGTCGGTGGGGGATGCGGATTTCGTGGTGGAGTCAGTGGCGGAGAGCCTGGACCTGAAGAGGGAGGTCTTCGCCAGGCTCGACGCGGCCGCCCGCAGCACTGCCATTCTGTCGACGAACACCTCCGGCCTCAGCATCACCCAGATTGCGTCGGGCACACGCCGGCCGGACAGGGTGGTGGTGACGCACTTCTGGAATCCTCCCCCACTGGTTCCCCTGGTGGAGATTGTGGGCAGCCCGGAGACCTCGGAGGAGACCATCAGCATCGCCAGGGGGCTCATGGTCCGCATCGGCAAGACACCGGTCGTCTTGAAGAAGGATGTGCCCGGATTCATCGGCAACAGGCTGCAGTTTGCCCTGCTGCGCGAAGCGCTCTACATAGTGGAGCAGGGGATCGCCAGCTTGGAAGACGTGGACACGGCGTGCAGGATGAGTTTCGGCCGGCGGCTGCCGGCCACCGGCCCCCTGGAGTCGGCCGATCTGGGCGGTCTGGACGTGTTCCTGGCCATATCCGAGTACCTCATGAAGGACCTGTGCCGCTCCGGCGAAGCGTCCAGTCTGCTGGTTGACGCGGTCAGGAATGGCTGGCTCGGCACCAAGAGCGGAAGGGGGCTCTACGAACGGCCTTCGGAATCCGCGAAGCAGCTGCTCAAGGCCAGGGAAGACCTGCTCGTGTGGTTCCTCAAGAGCGACAGGGGGAACGCCGTCCCCCCTGGTGAATGAGTTTCAGCCGGTGGCTCCCAGTCGCCAACAGGGCCCGGTCCAGTCAGGTAACCAAATACGAGTCAGAGGAAAGGGGAAAGATGTCGATTCCGTTCTATTTCAAGATGAAGCAGCCGTGGCGGGGGATCTTCGCCGTGCTCTTCACGGCGGCCCTCGGGGCCATCTTCTACTACGTGGGCACCCAGAAGCTCTGGTGGGAGGAGGCCGTCAAGCCCATCTCCTACGTGATGCTGCCCAACTACCTCCTGGTCTTGTTCTGCTGGATGTTCATTTACGGCAACTACTTTCACTTCTGGCCCTGGGGGAAGCTGTCCCAGCCGGCCCAGGGCATAGCGTCGACCCTGACCATCATCGTTGTCTCCGGGATCAACTTCTACATCCTGAACAACATGGCCCACTGGGGGGCCCACCTCTTCTACATCAGCAGCGCCTGGCTGTTCTGGATCTTCATGCTGGGGGCCTGGACCGA
>CAYPDY010000059.1:14237-14996 GCA_964409515.1 uncultured Dehalococcoidia bacterium | reverse complement strand
TTACAGCTATACGGGCCACGTGTACCGTCTGGTGAAGTTCATAAGAGCCCTGAACCTCGAGCACATAACCCTTTATTGTGAAGACTGGGGTAGCTTGATAGGGCTCAACGTTGTGGGAACGCACCCCGACTGGTTTGACCGCGTAGTTCTGAGCGATGGCACATTGCCTGTCGTCCCGCCTGGCATGCAGCCCTACCCGGCGGTGAAGAATCCTGATGAAGTCAATCCCGATCTCATCTCGCCGTTTGTCTGGATACCGGCGCAGCAACCGGCCTTCTATGATGCAGAGGGCAACCGATTGACCACCTTCAACGCTACTGCGCTTTTCTCAGATTGGATGGTCTACGCCATGACGGGCGAGCGTTTTCACCCCGCGGAGGTCGTTGAGGCCCTGACCTACTTCCCTCTGCCGGCGGAAGTACAGGCGGCCTATGACGCTCCGTTCCCCAGCCGGATCTACATGGCAGGGGTCCGCGTGTTTCCATCCCTGGTCAACCAACTGTCAGGAGCGACCCAGGACGCATGGACCGGCTTGACCAAATACCAGAAGCCCTTCCTCACGATCTGGGCCGGCAACGATCCCGGCACGCTTGGGGATAATGCCACCCAGGACCGCATGACGAGGAACATCCCGGGTGCCGCCGGCCAGCCACATGTGCGCCTGCCTGAGGCGAGTCACTTCATCCCAGAAGATCAGGGCGTGGAGGTCGCCAACCGGATCAACGAGTTCATTGCGGCCAATCCAGCTGCCGGGTAGGG
>CAYPDY010000059.1:10356-14227 GCA_964409515.1 uncultured Dehalococcoidia bacterium | reverse complement strand
GCAGGTTCGCGCCCACATCTGCGAGAATCTCCTCGCTTTCGCCTGCACCGCCTGAACTCCCGTCAAGCATGTTTCCGCAATGCTCGCACTCTGGTTGAAAGTGTGCCTACCGGACGAGACGCGCTTCCGGAGCATCGGTTGCAGCTTCCTCGATGGTGGTCGGGTAGTCTCATCTGTTGCGGACAGCAGCATCGAGTTTGACGTCCGGGAGGCCAACTCCTATGCTATTGCCGAAGTGGGAAAGGAGAGGGTTGATGAGCAAGAAAGGCAAGAAGAGCAAGAAAGGAACACAAGGACCCAAGAAGAAAGAGGTCATGAAGAACAAAGGCCCAAAGAAGAAGTAGAAGCCAACTCCCTACGACAGAGGATGTCGCGCACCTTCCGGGTGCGCGACACTTTTTCGTGGCCAAACTGGCATGCTTTCGGGCAAGACGCTTGAGCTGCTGACAGTCTGGGTTATACTGAAGAACCAGAGCGTACCGCGGTTTGCGACGGCCTACTCTGGAGGGTTGCGGCGAAATTCAACTCGACCCACCGCCTGGCCAAGGCACGGTGATTGACAGGAGCCGGTGCGGCCCATGAATGACCAGCGATGGTGAAACACGGGGATCGTTCTTTGCTCCACCCGGAGCGAAGGTCAGAGGAGGCCCAATCCAGCGGGCCAACCTAGTCCGATCTGCAGTCTTCCCTCCAGAAGTTGAACGCTCCGACCCATGCCTCAGGGGCCGCCTTCGCCTCGCAGAAGTCCCTGCGGCCCCGGGCGGAGAAGTGCCAGGGCACCCATACCCTGTCTCCTTCGCAAACCGCAGGCTGCGCTGAAAGGCGGACCTGACCTCGTCATGCAGTACCAGATGGGCCCGGAACAGCTGCAGGGTACTCTTGGCAAAGGCCCTGTCATCTACTCCGACACCCAAGGCCACCTTTCACCGGATGTCGAAGTCCGACCTCTCCTTAATACTCGGACCTCCGTCTATTACGTTATCCTAAGTATACATCTTATGTGTGCCGATGGTCGCTTTCCGGCCAGGTTTCTAGGGCCCCGTCTTTCTCTTCTCGGTAAAAGCGGCCATGCCGTCGGCCGAGGCGGCAATGGGTTCGCTGGTCACAGCCAGTTTCTCCATCATGATGCCAGTGAGTAGATCTGCCCGACCGCCAAAGTCGACCAGCTCTTTAATCAGCCTCGTGGCCTCTTGATCCTTGCCGGCAAACCTGGCGGCAAAGGCTGCGACCTCCTGGTCAAAGCGCTCCGCAGGCACTGCCTTGTTTACCAAATTCAGCCTCTCCGCCTCCTTCCCGGTCACCCAATCTCCACTGAAAAGAAGCTCCTTGGCCTTCCTGGTTCCTATCAGGCGCGGCAAACGCTGTGTCGCCGAGCCCCCTGGCACCAGGTTGTAGTTCATGTGCCGGTCGCCTAGACGAGCGTCCTCTGTGGCGATGGCCAGGTCGCAAGCCATGACCAACTCCAGACTGCCGGCGAAGGCCATCCCGTGAACGGCAGCGATAACTATCTTCGGGCAGCGCTCGACCATGAACAGGGTGCGATGCCAGTTCTCGACAAGGATTCTGCCCCCACGAGGAGCGGCGGTAACCTCCCGAACTTCCTTGAGGTCAGCGCCCGCGCCGAAGCACCTGCCCGCTCCTCGAATCACGACCACACTGGTAGAACCATCTTGCCCCACATCCTCAAGGACGCTTCGAACCTCGCTCTGCATTTCCCGGCTCAGAGCGTTCAGTGCCTGAGGCCGGTTGAGGGTGATCCACGCTACTCGGTCCTTCTTCTCGACTATGATATTGCGAAAAGCCATGCGATGCCTCCTTCGACAGAATCACTAGGCGAATTCCGTCCCTACGGCGGGCTATGCCGGCCATTTCTAGTCGAACCCGTACCAGGTGGCAAAGGCCTCCAGCAGACCTTCTTGCCTTGTTTCTTGGAACGCTCGATATAGGGGAGCCGACGCGACTCTATGGCTTGGATCACATCCATGCGGCGCACACTCTTTCCTTCTCATTCTCATTCGGGGACATTGGCCACTCAGGCCTCAAGCTACGCTCCACAGACCGCCGCGGCAGTCTCCCTGATCTCCTGCCACTACCTCACTACCCCTGCCTGCAGCAGTGCATCAACATCATCCTGTGCGTATCCCAATCCTGAGAGAATCTCTCTGGTATGTTGCCCTGGCAGCGCTGGCATCGTTCGCACGGCTCCGGGAGTATCGGAGAACTTGATAGGGAAGCCGATCTGCTTCACCTTCCCCACCTGGGGGTCGTCCATTTCAAGAACCATCTTGCGATGCAGTACCTGAGGATCGCGAAATACCTCATGCGCATCAAGCACCTTCCCTGCAGGAACGTCTGCAGCGGTGAGCACTTGGAACCATTCATCCCTGGTTCGAGTAACGAATATGTCTCTCAGTTCCCTGATGACCTCTTCCTTCTTGGCGCCCACAGCATGTTGATGTGGGATCAGGTCCTCACGTCCGAGAGTCCGGCACAGGTTCATCCAGAAGCGAGCCTCGATCGGACAAACTGTGAGGTACTTGTCATCCTTGGTGCGGTATACGGAAGCGAAAGGCTGGTTGCCGCTAAGCAGGGTCTCACCCCGCCGAGGGGCAGTTCCGGTGTAGAAATACTCTGACAGCCCTGGTATGCCGACGCTGAGAAACACAGCGCTATCCAGCATGGAAATGTCGACCATTTGACCGCGCCCCGTCTTCTGGCGGGCAGACAAGGCCAGCAGGATGCCGATAACAGTATTGAAAACAGCCGTCATGTCGGCCATTATGTTCTGGGCGAAGACGGGCGGTTCGACCGCGCTCATCCCCACCAGCCCCATTACACCACCCATGGCCGAGTAGTCAGGATCGTGTCCTACGAAATTGCGGTACGGGCCGTCCTGTCCATAGCCCGATACCGAACAGAAGATAATGCGCTCGTTGACCTTCGATAGGCTTTGGTAGCCCACACCCATCCTGTCCATAACGCCTGGTCGGAAGCCTTCAATGACAACATCTGCAGTCTGGGCAAGATTCTTGAATACCTCTCGGCCGGGTTCCATCTTCATGTTCAGCATCATGCTCTTCTTGTTTCGGCATGAGGCCATGTGCGCGGTCATTCTCAGTTGTTCCAGTTCATCGCCGGTCGCCGGCAGTCCCTGCCCAACTCCACCCGAGCCGACTCCAGGCGGCGGGTCTACTCTGACCACCTCAGCCCCCATATCCCCCAGCATCATGGCAGAGATACAAGCAGGCCCCATGCCTGTCAGATCGATTATCCTTATGCCGCCGAGCGCCGATTCCATGGCTGTCTCCTCCTGTTCATGAAGCGAGAAGTATCACCTCACTAGCTCTCTGCATACGCGAGTCTACCCACTGGGAGACTCACTGTGCCTGTATGTTCATGCGCGCAAGCCATCAGATCAGTAAACCATCACAATGGCATATCCGCACTTCGGCCAGAATCCCAGGGTAGGTACGGTTAAACTGCATCAGCCGTCGGATGGCCAGGGCCGCGCTTCCAACTGAAGTGAAGAGGGGTATCCCCCTAGCATCGCACTCCTGCCTGGAACGATATGACAAGCGACGCGAGCTCTCATTGGCGGCGAAATGGACGACCATGGCCGCCGGAAGACGACAAAGCTGCACGGCAGCCGCTATCCGGCTGATCTGCACCGCTATCATGGCTTCGGTGATCGGCAAGGGGAGGTTGTCGATGGGGCAATGGAAGATGACCAAATTCAAACCAGGCCACTTGTGCAGAGCCGCCGTCAGGTCACCCCAGCCAGTATCCCCTCTCTTGAATACGGTCTCCCACGGGTAGTGGAGTATCTCAGATGCATCCCCGGTTGCTGACACCACAGGACCGCCGAGGCCAG
>CAYPDY010000059.1:0-10346 GCA_964409515.1 uncultured Dehalococcoidia bacterium | reverse complement strand
GGCCAGTGGCGTCGATGGGGTTGCCCACCATATTGCCGGCCAACGGAAAGCCGGTGGCCAGCAATATCCCCGCCACACGCTTCCTGACCTCTTCCGGCATAGGGACCATTCTGAGCCCTTCTCTCTCACATTCGTCGGTGGAGAGGACAGATGGGCCTCCCCCGCTGCCCGCCAGGCAGGTATTGGTCCCCCGCGGGGGCTTCATTCGCCACAGCGCCACCAGCACGTCGACCATCTCCTCAATGCTGTGGATTCGTATGGCACCAGTCTGGCGGAAGATGCCATCCCAGACAGCGTCGGAGCCGGCCAGGGCACCGGTGTGAGAAGCGGTGGCTCTCGATCCACCATTGGTCACTCCTCCCTTGAGAATGACGACGGGCTTGGCAGAAGCTGCAGTCCTCAGAGCGTCCATGAAGCGCGTCCCGTTTCTTGTCCCCTCGAGATAGGCTGCGATGATCCTGGTCTCAGGATCGTGGGCCAAATACTCCAGGAGATCACATTCGTCCACGTCGACCGCGTTCCCAAAGCTGACCACCTTGCTGAAGCGCAGGCCGCGGTCCGTAGCCGCGCGAACGATGCAGCCGGCGATGCCTCCGCTCTGGCAGATGAGCCCTATCGGCCCGGGGTCTCTGGGATAGTCAGCGCAGAAGCTGATGCGCGACTCTGGACAGTACACACCCATGCAGTTGGGGCCGACGACGCGGGGTCTGTCAGATCTGATCACGTCCTTAAGCTGTCTTTGAAGCTCTTTTCCTTCCGGTTCGCCCATCTCCGCAAAACCCGCACTGAATATTTGAACAACCTTCACTCCAGCGTCGCGGCATTCCGCCACCAAGTCCGGGGTTCGCTTCGCTGGTAGGCAGCCGATCACCAGATCCACCGGGCCAGGAATCTCCTTCACGCTCCGATACGTGCGGGCGCCGGCTACCTCTTGGCCCTTGGTGTCAACCGCGTATACCCGCCCCTGGTATCCCAATTCAAGGAGCGGCCCAAGGTAGTAGAGCCTGCCTGCACTGCCTGGCCGCGACAGGTTGCCCACGACCGCCACGGACCGCGGGTAGAACAGGTAATCAAGCGGATGTTTCGGTTCAGGCCTCGGTCGGTCGCCGCTCATCATGGCTCTCCGGTTTCACACCAACCTTCGTTAAGGGGCCACGAATCTAGAGCTGCTTGGGCAGGCCGAGTCCCTCTCTACCGGCGATGTGGTTTTTGGAGGTTTCAGTAGTGCCCCCGGCTATTGTAAATGACAGCGAGCTGAGGTAGACATGCTTGATCCTCCCCCCCAGCGCCACCCACCTTGATTCCTCGTCCAAAGGCCCGTAGAGGCCAAGTATCTGCTGGCCCGCATTCGCCAATCTCTGGCTCACCAAACCGCCATGCACCTTGATCTGCGAGCTCGTCTCCACCGTGGACTGGCCGTTGGCCGCCAGCCAGCTCATCTCATGGCCCATGTTGATGCCCACCTCAATGTCGATGGCCAGTTGCGCCAGCCGGGACCGGATGAGGGGGTCTTTGGCCAATGGGTGACCGTCAACCACCGTGGCCTTGCAGTACTGCACCAATTGCTCCAGGTAGCGCTTGGAGTTATGGATGACAAACAGCCCATAGGTTCTTTCGGCTCCGAAGGCGAACATCAACAGCTCAATCCCGCCATTCTTCCGGCCCAGCAGGTTCTCCTTGGTGACCTTAACGTTGTCAAAGAAGACCTCACAGAAGGCGGCGACACCGGTGGTTTGCACGATGGGGCGCATGGTGATCCCCGGACTCTTCATGTCCACTATGAGAACGCTGAGACCCATATGCTTGTTGGCATCCGTCCGGGCGTACACCATGCCGTACTGGGCGCGCTGGGCATCGCTGGACCAGATTTTCTGGCCATTCAGCACGTAGCCATCGGCCTCTTCCACGGCCTTCAGCTGAACGTTGAAGGTGTCCGTGCCGGCATTGGGCTCGCTCATGCCGATGGTCCACTTCATCTCACCGCGCGCAATAGGAGGGAGAAACCTCTTCTTCTGCTCGTCCGTTCCAAATCTCAGGATGAGGTCTCCCTGGGCCACCGCCGCATCGCAGCCCGGGGCTCCCCGATAGGCCAGCTCCTGCAGCACTATCACCTGTTTCCAGATGGAAGCTCCCTGGCCTCCGTATTCCTTCGGCCAGGTGATGCCGATCCAGCCTTTCTCGCCCAGGATGCGCCGCATCCTGGCCGCCACTTCAAACATTCCCGGACGGTATTCCTCTTCCGGTCCGGGGTCGATTCCCAGCCAGCCGGCTGGCAATTCCTTGTCCAGGAAGCCGCTGACCTCCTTTCGGAAAGCCTCTTCTTCAGCGGTGTACCGGAAGTCCATAGATCTGCCTCCATCAAGGCCAAACTACCTTCTAGAACAAGTGAACCTTCAGGTTTGTCTGACCAGCTTTGTCGAAATGCCTATCTGCCTTTGAACTTCGGTGCGCGCTTCTCCGCCAGGGCTTGTACGCCTTCCTTGAAGTCCTGAGATTCGCTGGCGATGAAGGCGCAACTGGTGGCGAACGCCAGGGACGTCTCGAAGTCGACCAGCTGACTCTTGTATATGAGCTGCTTGGCCAGGCGCTGGGCTATTGGCGGACCAGCAGCTATCTCAGCGGCCAGGGCCATGGTCTCCTTTTCCAGTTGGTCGGCTGGAAACAGATGGTTAAGCAGGCCTATTCGATATGCCTCTTCGGCCGAGAACCAGCCGCCGCGAAGGATGAGCTCCAGGGCCCGGCCCAGGCCCACGATCCTGGGGAGCAGCCAGACGCCCCCCGCCACCGGCGGCAATCCCATGTTGGTGAATCCCACGGTGAAACGAGAAGCGGGCGAGCCCGTCCTCACGTCGCAACATAGAGCCACATCGAAGCCATGGCCGATGACCGGTCCATTGATCATGGCGATGGTGGGCTTCTCCAGTCTCTGCAGGGCCATACTCAGTTCAATTACATCGGGGAGTATCTTCCCTTTTCTGACTTCGTCATAGGCCGGCTGCATGTCCTCAGCCGTTTCTCCGCTGACCTCGCCTTTCCTGACCTTGCTCGGCCGGAAATCGCCCCCGGCGCAGAAGATGCGGCCGGCACCGGTCAGCACCAAAACGCCGATGTCATCGTTGCGGGATACCTCCTTGATGATGCTCAGCAGTTCATCCTTGGCGTCAACGTTGATTGTATTGGCAGCTTCGGGGCGGTTGATGGTGGCTGTAGCCACCCGGTTCTCCACCTTGAAGATGATGCTGCGGTAATCCATGGTACCTCCCTTCAGACTCCAGATGTACTGTGTCAGAGGCCGTTTGCCTCACATTATGGTTTGGCGGGCGTATGGAGTTGCTGGTGCAGGTTGTAGGCGAATTCCATCCCCCCATCGATCTCCAGCATCTTGCCGGTCATCCATTCGGAGGCCGACGAAGCTAGAAAGATGGCTGTCATGGCCACGTCTTCGGGCGTGCCGGTGCGGCCTAATGGAGTGGCTTCGGCCAGTTTGTCCTTCAGCGGCCCTATCATCTCTACCAGCGTCGGGGTCATTATCGACCCCGGCAGAATGGCATTGACCCGTATGAATGGGGCCAGCTCCCAGGCCAGCGTCTTGGTCATGTTGTTCATTCCGGCCTTGGCTGCCCCGTAGCCACCCTCGCCCAGAGACGGCATCTGGGATTCCCGGCTGGAGATGTTTATGATGGATCCCGATTTGTTTTGCTGCATGAAGGGAACGACGGCCTTGATGCAGAGGAAAGCGCTCACCAGGTTCTCCCGGAGGTCGCCCTCGAACGAGCGCTGAGTGGCGGCCATCAGCGTCCGGCGAACAGGCCCGCCGGCGTTGTTGACCAGGATATCAATGCGGCCGAAATCCTCCGCGGCCCTGTTGACCATGGCCTGGATCTGCTCCCCTTCCCGCATGTCGCAGGGCACCGCCAAGGCGCGCTGCCCCATCTGCCGGATCTGGGTGGCGACAGCCTCTATCTGGCTGGCCGTTCTAGCCGTGCAGACCACGTCCGCACCGGCTTCGGCAAAGGCAGCGGCAATTCCCTGGCCGATACCCCTTCCGGCGCCGGTCACGATGGCCACCTTCCCTTTGAGGCTGAATCTATCGAGAATCATGACTCCCCATCCCTTCTGCGCTCCTGCCTGCCAAGGTGTTCTGACCTCGGCCAGCTGCCTCAGGCCCCACAGTGGGCCACACACCGTTTTCAGCGAACTGCTTTGGCATTGTCGCTCTTGACCTTGCCCTGTAACATGTCCGTTATCTCCTCGGCCTCACGGACGGTCCGGCTGAGCAGCTCGGCCACGGTGGGGATATCCGTTATCCTGCCAGCGCCCTGTCCCATCATCAATAGGCCGTTCTCCAGGTCTCCCTCTACGGTGGCCTTGGTAAACAGCCTGGTGCTGCAGGCAAAGCGCATCAGGTCCGACAGGCCCCTGCTGCGGTTGCCGATGCCCACGCCCGCCGGCTGGCGACGGAGTTCGTTGGCCGTGCGAAACAGATCAGGCCACGATAGCTTCAGCTCGCGTTTCATGAAGATAGCTGCCGATATGGAATCGGTTACCGGGAAGCGTTTCTTCAGGGCATCCTCGGCTGCCTTGTTTCTCAGCACCCGGCAGTTGATGCCGTCGAAACGGGGATCGATCACCGTGTCCTCTTCGGTAGCCTTAAGCCAGGCCTGTCTCACCGTATCGTTTATCTCGGCTTCCTGGGTGGCCGCCAGCCTGGTGCCCATGGCTATTCCTTCCGCCCCCAGGGCCAGAGCGGCCACCAGCGACTTGCCATCGCAGTAGCCTCCCGCCCCTACGCAGGGTATCTTCACCGCTGACGTGACGCTTGGCATCAAGACCAGGGCCCCCACATTTCCGGCATGGGCGGCGGCTTCGTAGCCGGTGATGACCAGCATGTCCACGCCGGTCTGCTCGGCACGCACGGCGTGCCTCAGCATGGCCACCGTCCCAATCACCGCGCCCTTGTATGAATGAACGGCCTCGACCAGGGCGGCTATCATCGGAGGACGGCCCAGGGAGTAGTTTATGACCGGGACCTTCTCCTCCAATACCACCGGAATGAGGGCATCTGCTCCGACACCCATGGTCACGTTCACTCCGAACGGCTTGTTGGTCAATTCCCTGATCTGCTTCAAGGCCTTTCTCAGCCCATCCAGATCGTAGTGCTGGGTGGCCAGTACGCCCAGCCCCCCGGCCTGAGATACCGCGGCCACCAGCTTCGGTGTGGTCAGCCAGTTCATCCCCGACAGCATGATGGGATAGTCTATGCCGAGGAGTTCAGTCATCCTGGTTTTCATTCAGTTGTGCCTCCTTATGACGAGGAGTTCGGGGCACTGCCGAGGGGGGTGTAACGGTGGTGTGGGGACCCGAACCCCTCGTTCTCAAGTTATCGTCTCTCTGGTGCTGTCCCTCGGCCCGTCCCTAGAACTGAGCACAGGAGACCCGTGGCTAAACCTGAGTCGCCAGTCCTGGCAATCGGCTACCGTACCCCCGTCTTCTCACGCACAAAATCGGTTATCTCCTTAAGAGGCGTCCCCGGACCGAAGATGCCGGCCACCCCCATCTCCTTGAGGGCCGGCCAGTCGCGTTCCCATATGAGGCCCCCTAGAAGTACCATCACATCGCCCTTGCCATGATCCTTGAGACTCTTTATGGTTTCCGAGACCAGGCGCATGTAGTTGGATGACAGGATGCTCAGGCCCACGATGTCCACGTCTTCCTGGCTAGCCGTGGCCGCGATCTCCTGAGGCGACAGGTTCCCGCCGTATATCACCTCGAAACCGGCCTCCCGCATGGCTCCGCTTACGGCCACCATCCCACGCCAGTGTCCTTCGAGACCCGGCTTCGCCATCAGTATCTTGACGTTACTCGCCTTCATACCGTCTCTCCTTCCCTAGCCACCGATGGGGTAGTCCCACTGCCCATAGACACCCAACTGGACGCGGGCCAGCTCACCAGGGGTAGCCTGAGCCTTGACCGCCTCCAAAGTGGGGCCGAAGGTATTCTCGTCAGAACGTACCGCCTCTTCCAGCCTCTTGAGGGCCTGCTCGACCTTGGCATTGTCCCTCTCCCTGCGCAGACGCTTGATCCTCTCCACCAGCATTTCGGTGGAGTGGGGGTCCGGCTGGAAGATGGGCACCTCGTACGGCGGCTTTTCGAGCCGGAACTTGTTCACTCCCACCACCGTTATCTCTCCCGAAGCCAGCTTCTTCTCGTGCTCGAGGATGCCCTTCTTGAATTCCTGGTGGATGAAGCCGGAGGCGATGGCTTGGGCCAGGCCACCCATGTCCTCGATCTTCTTCACGTACTCCCAGGCACGCTCTTCCATCTCGTTGGTGAGCGACTCGACGTAATAGGAGCCGCCCAGCGGGTCGATGGTGTTGGTGACCCCGGTTTCCAGGGCCACGATCTGCTCTGTCCTGATAGCCAGCAGCATGGCCTGCTCCGTAGGCAGGCACACGGCCTCGTCGTAACCATTGGCGTGAATCGATTGAGCCCCGCCAAGGACGGCTGCCATGACCTGGTAGGCAATGCGGACCAGGTTGTTCAGAGGCTCCTGGTATGTGTGAGTGGAGCCGGAACTCTGGACATGCACGCGGAACTGCCCGCATGTAGGGTCGTCTATGCCATACCGCTCTCTGACGATCTTGTACCACATGCGCCGCGCCGCGCGGAACTTGGCGATCTCCTCGAAGAAGTCATTGTGTGCGCCCATGTCGAAGGTGAAGCGTCTGACAAAGTCGTTCAACGGCACCCGGCCACGGCGTTTGCCTTCCTCGATGTACTGAATGCCCTCGGCCATGAGCATGCCCAGCTCCTGCACGGCGGTAATGGCGTTATCCCGGGGGTTATAGGAATTGAGGGACACCGGGTACCACTTCGGCGCATGCTGGGCGCACCACTCGATGAGGTCCACCGCATACCTTAGCACGCCATGCGGCGGTATCTGGTAGCCGAGATCCATGGCGGCCCACGAAAGAAGGGTATTGGCCGTGGTTCCCCGCACCTGTGTGAGGGGTATGCCTCTTCTCTCTGCCATGAGGAAATAGGCCGGGGTCCACAGTCCGCCCACCCTGTCCGCCAGGTAGGTCGAGCACTTCTCCATGGGCAGGCCCTCGAAGACCTTCTCCATGTCATCGACGGAGAAGACGGGAACGCCGCAATGGCCGACGTCGGCCATCACCCGGGGATCATCCGGGTCCATGCCGACGCAGGTCGAAATGTCATCGGCCATGGAGAAGCCGGTCTGGCCTACCGCGTACTCCTCCCGATAGCGTTTGTTTGTTTCCTCAGGGCTGGAGTAGCCCGTCAGGCGCCTGATGGTCCAGAGCTGGCCGCGGTACATACTGCGGTAGACACCCCGCGTGTAAGGCGGCCCCCCGGGCATTCCCAGGTCCCTCCCATAGTCCATGCCTTTTACGTCATCTGGGGTGTAGATGTCCTTGATCGGTATCCCTGCTGCAGAGGTGGTCCCGCCTGCACCATTGTTGCTCATAGAGATTCCTCCTTTGATCGTTGCCCAGGGCAGAGCTGTGTTCATAGTCTGCTCTTGGGAGGTCACATCCGGCGAACTACATGAGGATGGTTTCATGTCAATCCGGCATGTCGACAACCCCCGTGTTGCAGTCTGACTCTGCATTGCGTACTTGACTGGCCCGCTGCACACCGAAAAGTATCAAGCCGAGTCTCCAGGTAAAGACAGCCATTCTGGCTGTCGTGGCTCGAGCCTACCAGCTTCTCCACAATACGGACATGACGTTGATCGAACGGACGTACCCTGTCTCACCTCGGTGAGGGGCAGCAACCAAGGGAGAATTCTAGCTGCGACCCTATAAGGCGTCCATCCGGATTTCTCTGATTCGGCTATCAGGAATTTCCTGATGGCAGCGGTGAGACGTTATGGGTGGCCGGTAGGCAACGTATCCTCGACTAGTCCGTTCTCAATGGCGAAACGACAGATCTCAATATCATTGCGCAAGCTCAGCTTTCGCCGAATGTTTGCACGGTAGGTCTCGATAGTCTTGGCACCAAGCCCGAGTGCCGCCGCGATCTCGCTCACTCGTTGACCTTGTGCTATGAGGCAAAGCACCTGGAACTCCCGGTCAGACAGACTGTCGATAGGCGGGTCGCACGGCCGCTTTGAAAGGAGTTGCATGGCAACAACGTCCTTACCTTTGCCGGACAGAAACTGCCTACCCTCTGCAACCGTGCGGATCGCTTCGTGAAGCTCATTTGTACGAGCCCTTTTGGTGATGTAGCCCAGGCAACCAGCCTTCAGTGTCCGTATGGCATAGTGTTCTTCTTGATGCCTGCTAAGGGCCAGGATCCGCGCATCTGGGCACACAGAGATGATCTGCTTGGCGCTGTCAAGCCCATCCATAGCCGGCATCGCGATGTCCATGACCACGACGTCTGGCCGCAGTTTCTTAAACTGCTTAACGGCGTCTGCACCGTCTGCTGCCTCTCCAACCACTTCCATATCATTGGTCTCTTCAACGAGACGCTTAAGTCCTGCACGGACTATGCTGTGATCATCTACAAGCAGAACCTTGATCATTGGCCTCCTCCAGACACTGCTGTCGGCCGCTTGGGACAGCTGTCTATCGGAAGGACCGCCACAACGGAGAATCCCTTCCCCGGCCTGCTCCGGACGGACAGCCTACCGCCAACCAAGCTTGCTCTCTCACGCATCCCCATGAGTCCAAGCGAAGAAGCATCAGACAGTTGCTTGAGATCAACACCAACCCCGTTGTCCGATACACCGACAGATACGACATCCCCTCGCACAGTGACCTTTATCTTGGCCTGTGTTGCATGTGCATGCCTCCAGACATTCAGTAGAGCCTCCTGCACGATCCGGTAGGCACAGATGGCACTTGAATCGTCCATGTTGACCGGGCGACTTGGGAGGTCCGCTGGGCAGGAAATGCCGGTGCGCCGCTCAAAATCCTCCGCGAACCATTGAATCGCCTTCACCAGTCCCAGATCATCGAGAACCTCCGGTCTGATGCCAACGGCTATGCGGTGTACCGTGGTGTCCAGGCGATCAACCAAGTCCAAAGCTCTCATGGCACGCTCCCTGAGTGCGGGGCTACTTCCCAGTTGCTCGGCCGCCGAAGCTATCTCCATTCCCAGGGCAACAAGCTCTTGACCCACTTGGTCGTGTAGTTCCCGAGCGATGCGAGCCGCTTCTTCTTCCTGAACCTCGATAACCCGTCTAGACAGGAGCCTGAGCTGCGATTCGGAACGTCTGAGCGCATCTCGAGACCGTTTGCGCTGAGTGATGTCCCGAGTCACCCCCAGAAGGATTCCGACAAGCTTAGCATCTTCATTCCGTAGGAAGCTCGCAGTGCTCTCACACCAGACCGCAGATCCATCCTTGCGAAAGAGCCTATGCACCTTCGTCCAACTCCTGGGAGTGCCTCTCTTTCTGTACCATGTTAGGCTTAATGGCGCCTGGAAAGCTTTGAGGATCGGCTGGAATGTCGATGCCGTGTCTGCAAGGGTCTGGCCCATGACTTCCTCAGCATCGTACCCAAGCACACGTTTGACCGAAGGACTAACGTAAGTAACGCGCTGGTTGAGATCAACCGTCCATATGACATCCGTCACGTTTTCGGCAAGCAGTCGATAGCGTGTCTCGCTCTGGCGGAGTCTCTCCTCTGCCTGTTTTCGCTCTGTTATGTCTGTAGTGACAATAGCCATGCCATCGCCCATCTTGAAGGCTCTCAAGGATAGCCGGATAGCTTCACCTCCAAATCTGCGATCTGGTATCATCTCCTCGGCCACGAACGTGACTCCCGTCCGCAGGACCTCCCGGTATCTTTCCACCCTTTCTGTCTCCGCTGCATAGGGTGCGAGTTCTACGAGATTTCGACCTATGAACTTGCTCGGGTCTACCCCATACTGCGATAGCACAGTCCCTCTGAGCTCAACTACGTCGAGATTCTGATCAAGAAGAAGGAAACCATCACACCCTGAATCCATGTACATGCTTAGCTTCTCTCGACAGATCTGCAGAGCTTCCTTCACGCCCCTGCATCCGACATGCGTCGCCTCCAGAGCAGCGAGTTGCTGTCGCACCCGTGCCAATTCCGCCAAGAGCTGTTCCTTTGTCTTCTCGCTATCGTTCATACCCCTCCCGAATCAGTGGGTGGGGAACCCAGATGAGAAAAATCGATGCCCCTACCTCAGATCATGCGATCTGAACCGCAGCACTATGCTGGTACTCCTTCATGCCACGACCAGCCCACCGGGCATTATCATGATCCACATTGTGCCATGTAATGATAATGGGGTCGTTAATACTGGCTGTAAAGCCTATGGGGAGTCTATCAAGGTTGTACTCGCAG
>CAYPDY010000058.1:0-15423 GCA_964409515.1 uncultured Dehalococcoidia bacterium | reverse complement strand
GTCGAGTGCCGGCTGGTGTGATGCCCCGGGGCGCCCGTCATCCGCCTGGTCCATGATTTCCGGCCGAAGACTACCGTCGTCCATGAGGCAAAACCGTGAGTGGTGAGGGAATTGCCTCCGGCTCGCCGACAAATACTAAGCAGAGGGAGGCAACAGGCCACAGAGTACTCGGCAGGTACCCCAGCCGGAGACGCGGAACCGCTGTCCGCATTTGGTCACTTGGACAGTGGGGAGTCAATAGTGAAACCGACCTTTTATGGTCGGTTTTTTTCTTCTCTGCATGCGCTTTCAGGGAGACGGGCCTGGGCCGGCAACAAGGCGAAAGGAGCGGGATGGAGCAGAAGCCACTGTTGGACGTGATAGAGGAAGTGGCTGCCAGAATGAGGCTGATTGAACGTGAGAGAGACGAAGCCGTCGCCAGGGCGCAACTCTATGAACGCCAGGTGATAGAGCTGGCCAGCCTGGTCAACAGTGCCAGCGTCAAGCTCCAGGGGATGCTGAGAGCTGACGGCGGCGGCAAAACACCGCCACCGGATTTGATTGAAATGCCTCAAGACTCCGCGCTCCTCGAGTTTCTGCACGAGTTCTCCCCCGACCCCAAGAGGTACCCGGGAAGCCGCCTCCCCGGCGCCCCCGGTCAAGGCTAGCCTTTCCATCAAGGGGCCCGACCTCTCTCATCACGCCGAAGCCCCGGAGTACCGCCTCAGCCCCAGACGCCAGAATCCCCGCGATACCAGGAGCAGCACCGCCGCCAGCGCCACGGCGCCCAGGAGCGTCCACAAGCTCAACCGGCTGGTCAGGGCCTCCGCCGGAATCGTGGTGGCGAAGGCCACCGGCACCACGAAGGTCAGCCCATAGCGCAGCCAGCCGGGGTACAGGCTGATGGGCCAGCGGCCCGCTTCGTACATGCTCTGAAAGATCACCAGGATGTTCTCCACGCGCACGAACCAGAAGGAGAGGGTGGCCAGGATCAGCCAGAAGCTGTAGATAATGAATCCGCCGGCCACCAGCATGAGGGTGAACACCGCCGCCTCCCCCATCCCGATGGCCGCGCCCAGCCGCGCCAGCGAGGCGCCCAGGACGATGAACCCCAGCAGGATATCGATCAGCTTCCAGACATCCACCCGCCGGATGCCCACCAGGAGCTGGGCGTCCTCCGGCTTGGTGAGGGTGAAATCGAGCGTCCCGTCGCGCACGGACTCGATGAAGTCCTCCATGCCCGGCTGGATCATCAGTCCGATCATCCCGCCGACGAGGAAGTAGACCCCTACCAGGGCCAGCACCTCGTCCGGACGCCAGCCGCCCAGGGTGTCGGTGAAGGAGAAGACCACCGCCAGCCCCCCGAGGGAGATGCCCAGGTCGAGCAGCGACTGGAAGAGCTGCACGAAGAAGTTGGCCCGGTAGGCCATCTCGCCCCTGATGCTGACCCGGAAGAAGGCTGCCAGCAGCCGGAAGTAGCTCATGCGCCCACCGCCGAGTAGACCCGCACCCCCGCCCGCCAGACAATACGCAGCAGCACGAGGCCGATGATCACCCAGACAGCCTGGATCGCGATTCCGACGAGCGCATCAGACAGGGTCAGGCGGCCGAGGAGCAGCTCCACCGGGAAGCCGACCATGGCGCGAAAGGGCAGGATCTGGGCCAGGATCTGGACGGGACGGGGCATGAGGGTGATGGGCGCTATCTGGCCGGAGAGGAACAGCAGCAGGACGAAGTAGGTCTGATTGATGGCACTGACCCGCGTAGTCCAGAAGGCCGCCTGGGCCAGCGTCCATTCCAGCAGGAAGCGCACCAGGAAGGCCAGCAGCAGGGCCGGGACGAACAGTCCCATGGCCCAGGGCTCCGGGGAGAGGGCCGGGTGGAAGACCAGCGCCAGCAGCCCGGCCACCGCCAGCATGAAGGGCAAGGTTATCATCTTGGAGGACACGTTGTCGGCGATGTCCGAGTGTATCGGATGCACCGGCCGGAGCAGCGCGAAGGAGAGGCTCCCGTGCCGGATGCGGTACTCGAACTCGTACATGATCCAGGTGTAGGTCACATTGTTGACCAGCATCAGCACGATGAAGTAGGCCGCGAAGTCCCTCTCCGCGTAGTCGCCGACGCTGCCGCCTCCGCTGTCGGCCACCACCGACCACACGATCAGGTAGACCAGCGGCTCCAGGACGTGACCGATCATCCAGATGAGCAGCGAGGCCCGATACTGAAGCATCATGGCCAGCGTCGTCTTGAACTGCTGGATATAGAGCTGGGCCAGGCCTTTCATAGGTACCCCTGGGCAAACACCCTTTCGATGACCTCCTCGATGGGAGGGTCTTCAATAAGCAGGTCGATGACCGGGAGATCGGCCAGGAGCCGCTCGGTGATGTGGGCCGTCTCGCTCCTCGGCACCCGGAGCGTGGTCCGGCCGTCCGAGCAGGACACGACCTCCCCGTAGGATTTCAGGTCCGCCTCGCAGTGGCCCAACTGGACCACGATGGTTTTGTATTCCGTGAACTGCTGCACCAGGACCGAGAGGTCACCGTCGAAGACCAGCCGGCCGCGGTGGATGACCACCACGCGTTTGCAAAGCGCCTCAACGTCAGCCATGTAGTGGCTAGTCAGCAGGACGGTGGCCCCGAAGCGCCGGTTGTACTCCGTGATGAAGGCCCGTATCCGCCGCTGCATGGTTACGTCCAACCCGATGGTCGGCTCGTCAAGGAAGACCACGCTGGGGCGGTGAAGCAGGGCAGCCGCGATCTCGCACTTCATTCGCTCGCCCAGAGAGAGGTTGCGCACCGGCTTTCTCAGCAGCGGCCCCAGGTCCAGAAGCTGGGTCAGCTCGTCCAGCATGCGGCGGTAGTCCTCCGGCGGGATGCGATAGATGGCCCGGTTGAGCTCGAAGGAGTGGATGGCGGGAATGTCCCAGACCAGCTGGTTGCGCTGCCCCATTACCAGCGTGATCTGCCGGAGGTACGCCTTCTCCCGCTTCCACGGGATCCTGCCCAGCACCGTCAGCTCGCCCGCCGTGGGATGCAGCAGGCCCGAGAGCATCTTGAGGGTGGTCGTCTTGCCCGCCCCATTGGGGCCCAGGAAGCCCACGATCTCGCCGGGGGCCAGGTCGAAGGAAATGCCGTCCACGGCGCGGACCTCCTGCATCCGGCGGCGCACCAGGTCCTTCAGCGCCGCCCTGGCGCCGGCTTCCTGCCGGCTGACGGTGTAGGTCTTACGGAGGTCGCGGATATGGATGGCCGGTGACATCATGCCTGGTTCCCCCACGTTCACCATCTATAGTCTACTCTATGATCGGGCGGGGTCCACTTGCCCTCATTATGTCCGTCATGCTAGACTGTCTAAGCGACCTTAACAGCGGATGTCACCTGGCCGAAACTGGCGGTCGGCGTAACTGGGGGGTTCACGCCACTGCCCAGGACCAGGGATAGCAACCCCAAGACACCCGCCACCTGTCGGGGAACCGACCTACCCATCCGAGCGGGGACAGCGCCCCTTGTCAGGGTGTGTATAATGGTGGAAACCGTTGCCAGGGCCTCCGGGGGGAGGCCGCCGGGCAGCCCAAGTTGCCTTTGTGAATGATTTATGGAGTGGAGAGTCAAGCCCGAGCTAGCGGTGAGTGAGACCGTCTCACTCTGCGTCCAGACCTGCGCCGCCACCGGGGCCGTGATTGCCGTAGGGTGCTGCTCCAGCATGAGCGCCATGCTGGCCCTCGTACTGGCCACGTTCTTCTGTGACAGCGCGGTGGAAGCCGTCGCGGAGTACCTATTCTTGCCAATCTGGCAGCGGGTTCGCCGCTGCCAACCGGCGCTGGCGCTCGACTCGGCCTGCCTGGACCCCACTTCAACACACCGGCTCTGCACCCTCCCCCAGAACAAGCAGCACTCCTACACCACCCCCAACGTCAGGATCACCCGCAGCCGCGCTCCGCCCCGAGCGCTGTAAACCCCCAGACAACAGGAATCATCACTCCCTGATACACCCAGCCCCGCGCAGATGCCTGGCATAGACCCTGTTTGCATCTGCCAATTGACCCGGTTGGGCCCCGTCAATCAGCACCCGGCGAGCCGTTGCCCCGCGTGAGGCAGCGGTCACGGGCAAGGCGACGGCACTCCTAAGAGCCAACTGGGGAACGTCACTCAAGCAAAGGAGATAGGAACGAGACTATGATAGCGAAAAGAAGTGTAGCTACCTTCATAATAGCGGTATTCGCCGTCCTGGCCGCACTGATCGCCACCCCATTCATTCAAACCGCGGCGGCCGAGGCGGCCACCATTCCCGATTACGGGGCCGGGGCGTACACCGGCTCCAATGCCATCGGCGGCGGCAACGGCTATGTGTCCGCCCACGGGTACTCCCAGGCCTCAGCAGACTACGTGGTGACCACCTGGGCACAGTTGAAGTCGGCCTGCAGCTCGGCTGGTTCGGGCGATGTCATCTGGGTGCCCAGCGGGACCACCCTCACCATGACCTCTGCCGATGACCACCCGACACTCAAACCCGGTGTGGTCCTGGCCTCCAACCGGGGGCAGAACGGGGCGGCGGGGGGCAAGCTGAGGCAGCCGTACGGCTCAAGTGGTTCGGGCAACTACATGAGTCCCGTCATATATGCCTCGTCCAACTGCGTCATATCCGGGCTGACGTTCGAGGGGCCGGGGTGTTTCGCCAGCACTAATGACGCCCGCACCAATGCGGCGATAAGAATCGACAAGGCCAAGCGCGTCGAGATCGAGAACTGCGAGATCAAGAACTTCTATCAGGGCGGCATATACATAAGGAGCGGCATGCCTTCCCCCTGGAACTCCGACACCTCCACCGGGAGACACTGGATCCACCACTGCACCATCCACGGCATGCAGCGGCACGGGTTCGGATATGGCATCCAGGTGGAAAGCGGGGGGAGCTTCCTCTGCGAAGCATCCAACCTGTACGACTGCCGGCATGAGATATGTGCCTCACAGACTGCCGCCGGCGGGTCCGGCAACTGCTATGAAATTCGATACTGCACCATCGGGGACGGCTGGTACAGATCAATGGGGACGGGCTCTCCTACGGGGAACCATGCCGTTGACGTTCACGGGTACGGCGCCAGCACCAGCGGATATGCCGGGGGCCACATACTGGTTCACCACAATACGTTCACAGCCAACAGCACCTACAGCTACAAGGCCAATGTCGGCGTCCGTGGCATCCCGCAGTATGAGTGCCGGGTCTACCACAACTGGACGAAGAAGACCAATCATTCGGGATTGTACTCGGAGACGTCCCCCAACTCCGCCTTCACCCTGTTGGCGTCGGGCGGTACAGCATGGAACGGCGGCTCCACCATGTCCAACTACAAGATGCACGTCTATGAGAACTGGTACGGGACCTCTTCGCCTTCCGGAAGCTCTGCCAGCACCAACTCCGGAAGCAGCACTACCACCAATACGACGCCAACCAGCACCGCGGTGTCCACACCGACGCTGGCAGCGCCAGCCAATGGGGCAGTCACCACCGACCACACTCCGTACCTGGACTGGAGCAAGGTGACCGCTGCCTCAACCGTCCACTACCAGGTCCAGGTTGACAACAACTCCGACTTCTCCTCCCCGGTGGTCAGCAAGACTTGGGTAAGCTATTCGTACTACTACGTAACCACGTATCTGTCTCACACTACCTACTACTGGAGGGTGAGAGCCGTGGATGCGGCTGGTAAGACGAGTGCCTGGACGAGCGCCCGGTCGTTCAGGGTAGCTTAGAGAGAACCTGAGCGTTCACAGCCGGAAAGGTGGGCAGAGATGCCCACCTTTCTTCTTGGTGCGGCCGGGAGGGGGCGGTCAACCGGGGCGCCTCCTCTTTATATCGTACCGGCTCCACTCATATGATTCACTTGCCTGCTCAGCGGCGGCATGCTATCATGAAATCACTGGTCTAAGTTCAGGTTATCAATAGTCTGTAAGCCCTCCACAGGCGCTGCCACGGGCTCTGGATGACCGCCACTCTAGCCAAGTATGCCAAGAAAGGAGGCCATCACGTGAGCTTCGTAGACAGACCCCTGAAGTGCTCCGACTGCGGTGCTGATTTCATCTTCACCGTCACTGAGCAGGAGTTCTTCGCCGGCAAGGGATACAACAACGATCCCAAGCGCTGCCAGCTGTGCCGGGCCACGAGGAAAGCCAGGAACAGCAACTCCTCATCGAGCTCTGGTTACGCTCAGCCCAGGCGCCAGATGTATCCGGCAACGTGCGCTCAGTGCGGCCAGGCAACGGAACTGCCGTTCGAACCCAGAAACGGCAGGCCGGTGTACTGCCGGGAGTGCTACAACAGGGTCAAACCCAGCACCGCACGATACTAGCCGCAGGACTCTGGAGGGCGGGGACACCCGCCCTCTACCGTTCCCTGGCATCCCTGGCCGGGACAGCAGGGCGGGCGCTCTTGGCCAGCTTGGCCATGGAGGGCGTGAAATACCTTCTCCGGGTGCCACAACCCGGCTTCGGTCCTGGCGAGGACCGCCAGGAAGCGGCCGTCCCAGGAATAGGCCCGGCAGCGGTCGCCCGCCGGCCGGCCGTCCCCGGCGAAGTGCAGCTCCACGTCGATCCCTTTCCTGACCAGGTCCTCCTGCTCGCCGTCCAGTATGGCCGCGGGCCAGTCCAGCAGCACTTCGTCCAGGGGATGCAGATAGGGCTGCCAGCCGCCGCTCGAGAAAGCCTCTTCCAGGACCGTCAGTGGCACGGCGTTGTCGATGTGGAAAGGCTCGCTCCTGAGCCTCACCAGGCTCTTGAGATGGGCACCACACCCCAGGGCTTGCCCGATGTCGTGTGCCAGCGACCGGATGTAGGTGCCCCCGCCGCAGTCGACTTCGATGGTGAATGCAGGGGGCTGCCAAACCAGCAGCTCCAGCCGGGAGATCTCCACCCGGCGCGGCTCCCGGTCCACCTCAATCCCCTCGCGGGCCAGCTCGTAGAGCCGTTTCCCTCTGTAGTGGATCGCGCTGTGCATGGGCGGGACCTGGGACAGAGTGCCGCGAAATGGCCCGAGGGCCCGCTGCACCTGCTCCTCGGTAACTGAAGAAGGATCGCCTCGGCCGACCACCTTGCCCGCCGCGTCGTACGTGTCGGTGGTGATGCCCAGCTGGATTTCGGCCCGGTAGGTCTTGCCGGCCCCGGCCAGGTACTCCACGATGCGGGTGGCCTGGCCCAGGCAGAGCACGAGCACGCCGGTGGCATCGGGGTCCAGGGTTCCGGCATGGCCCACGCGGCGCTCACCGCTCCAGCGCCGCACCAGTGAGACTACGGCAAAAGAGGTCTTGCCGGCCGGCTTGAGGACATTGAGGATGCCGTCAACGCTCACCCGTTTCCTGCGTCCCGGCTTCGCTGGCTCTCACCTGATCGATGAGCTGGATGACCTTCCCCGCCTGCTCCATAGTGTCGTCATAGACAAAGGTCAGCTCGGGGGTGTGGCGCAATGTGAGCCGGCCGGCCAGCTCCCTCCGGAGGAAGCCGGAGGCGGCATGCAGGCCCGCCAGCAAGCCCTTCTTCTCTTCCTCCGTGCCCATCACGCTGACGAAGACCTTGGCGTAGTGGAGGTCAGCGGAAACGGAGACGCGGGTGACGCTCACCATGACGGCCAGACGGGGGTCCTTGGCTTCGCGTTGGAGCAGCTCGGTGATCTCTTGCCGGAGAAGATGATTCAAGCGCTCAGTGCGCCGAGTCATCCCACCTTCTCCCTCCGGTAGGCTTCAATGATATCGCCCGGCTCAAAAGCAGCGAATCCGTCCACCACCAGGCCGCACTCAGTGCCAGTGGCCACTTCCTTCACATCATCCTTGAACCGCCTCAGGCTGAGGATCTTCGCCTGCTGGATAACCTGCCCCTTGCGGATGACCTTCACCATGGCGTCGCGCCGCAGCTTGCCTTCGCTGACCATCAGTCCGGCCGCCTTCTCCTTCTTGCCGGCGGCGAACACCGCCCTGACCTCGGCTCTTCCCTCCACCACCTCGGCGTACTTGGGCTCCTTCAAGCCCTTCATCGCCCGCTCGATGTCCTCGATCAGGTTGTAGATGATGTCGTAGAAGCGGATATCCACTCCCTCGGCTTCCGCCATGCGCTGGGCGCCCACGGTGGGAGTGGTGTGGAACCCTATGATCACGCCCTTGGAGGCCAGTGCCAGCAGCACATCGCTTTCGGTGATGTTGCCGCTCCCGGTGTGAATGATCCTGACCTTGATTTCCTCCGCCTCCAAACGCTCTATGGAGTCCTTTATGGGCTCAATGCTCCCCTGAACATCCGTCTTCAGGATCAGGTTCAGCTCCCTGGCCTTTCCCGCCTTGATCTGGGCGTACACTTCGTCCAGCTTCACGGGCCTGACCGGCCGGACGATCTTCTGCTGCCTCTCCATCTGCCGCTTCTGGGCGGTGGTCCGCGCATCCTTGTCGCTGGGAGCCACCACCAGGGTGTCACCGGCCTGCGGGGCACCGGAGAGCCCCAGTATCTTGACCGGGGTCGCCGGACCGGCCTTCTTGACCCGCTTGCCGGCGTCGTTGAACATGGCCTTCACCTTGCCCCAGGTCTCACCAACGACGAGGGCGTCACCCGGCCTCAATGTACCTCGTTCCACCAGAACGGTGGCCATGGGCCCCTTGTTCTTGTCCAGGCCGGCCTCGATGACTACTCCGCTGGCGGCACAGTCCGGGTTGGCCTGCAGCTCCAGCATCTCGGCCACGACCAGGATACTCTCCAGGAGATCCGTGATACCCTTCTTCATCTTGGCCGACACCGGGACGCAGACGGTGTTGCCTCCCCACTCCTCCACCACCAGCCCCGCTTCGGCCAGCTGCTGCTTGACCCGGTCCAGGTTCACGCCGGGCTTGTCGATCTTGTTCAGGGCCACCACGATGGGCACACTGGCCGCCTTGGCGTGGTCCACAGCCTCCAGGGTCTGCGGCATGACCCCGTCATCCGCCGCGACGACCAGCACGGCCACATCCGTGGCCTTGGCCCCCCTGGCCCGCATGGCCGTGAAGGCTTCGTGTCCCGGAGTGTCCAGGAAGGTGATCTTCCTTCCATGCGTCTCCACCTGGTAAGCGCCGATATGCTGTGTGATGCCCCCGGCTTCAGAGGCCACCACGTTTGTCTGGCGGATGGCGTCCAGCAGCTTGGTCTTGCCATGGTCGATGTGGCCCATGACCGTCACCACCGGCGGCCGCGGCTGCAGGTTCCCTCTGTCTTCTTCGCTAACGACCGTCTCAACTTCGCTTTCGGCCTTCTCGCTGACTTCGTAGCCCAGGTCTGCGGCGATGATGGCCGCAGTATCGTAGTCAATAGACTGGTTGATGCCGGCCATGACGCCGTTCTGCATCAGTTGCTTGATTACCTCGACACCGCTGATGGCCAGCATCTCCGCCAGGTGCTTCACCGTCATGGTCGGGGGTAGCTCAATCTTGCGTTCACCCTTGGAAGGTGAACCCTGGCCTGCGGCACTTTTCGCCATTACCCGACTTCTCCCATCTGGCTCGACGCAGCTTCGGACTCACGAAGCGCCCCCCCAAACTTCATGAGCCTGGCCCTGCTCTCCGCGCCGAGTCTGCTTCGCAAGGCATGCTCCAGCCTTCCCTTGTTCACTCCCTTGTTCCAACACTCAGGTGAGTGGCACAGGTAGGCGCCTCTCCCCGGCTTCCGGCCCAGCTTGTCCACTTCCACCATCCCCCCGGGGCCGCACACCAGCCTCACCAGTTCCCGCTTCGGCTTCACCTCATGACAGGCCACGCAGGTCCGCTCCGGTACATGCCGGTGCATCGCGGACCCGGCCGCACTACTCGCCTTCTTCAAGCTTCTCGTCCTCAACAATATCGTCATCCACGGCCAGGTCGTCGTCGCCCAAGAGGTCCTCGTCGTCGATAGTGATGCGGCGCTTGGACACCTTCTTGACCTTGGGCTTCACCCCCGGCTCTTCATCAGGCGCACCAGCCTTCTTGCCCTTCTTCGGCTTGGTGTCGGCCACCACTATGCCAATCTTCTCATCCGGAATGTATCGGGGCTGCCTGCCGCGGCGCTCCGGGATCGCCTCCAGCTGAGAGAGTATCTCCTCGAAGGTAAGGGTCCTGGGCGCAGCCTCCTCCTGGGGCTCGGCCGCTTCCTCCGGCTTGACCCTGCGCGCCGGCTTCGCCTCGACAGGCGCCGGCTTGACCTCCTCGACGATCGGCTGAGGCTCCTTCTCTTCTACCGCGGCCACGGCCTCCGGGGCCTCTGCCGTTTCGGCCGCTTCCGCGACCCCCGCCGCCGCCTCGGCCGCGGCTCCCGGTTCCGCCAGCGCCACAGCCTCCTCCGGCACCGCCTCGCCAACCACGGGCGCTTCCTCCGTCTTCGGAGGGGCCGCGCCTTCGACCATCGATGTGCTCTTTATGTCGATCCTCCAGCCGGTGAGCCTGGCCGCGAGCCGGGCATTCTGCCCGCCTTTGCCGATGGCCAGGGACAGCTGCTTGTCCGGCACCACCACGCTGGCGCTCTTCTCGTCGCTGCTGACCTCAACGCTGGTCGTGGCCGCCGGACTCAGCGCGTTGCCGATGAAGACGT
The DNA here is from genome assembly GCA_964409515.1 of uncultured Dehalococcoidia bacterium. GTDB lineage: Bacteria > Chloroflexota > Dehalococcoidia > UBA2247 > RBG-13-53-26 > JAFGCL01. The sequence continues at coordinate 4,882 of CAYPDY010000058.1, read as the reverse complement.
TGGGATCCGGATGCCACTGGATGACATCGATCTTCTCTCCGGCCAGCTCCTTGGTTATGTTCTGGATCCTTATGCTGCGGAGACCCAGGCAGGAGCCGACCGCGTCCACGCCCTCCTGGCTGGCGGCCACGGCCACCTTGCTCCGAACGCCGGGCTCACGGGCCACGGCCTTGATTTCCACCGTGCGGTTGAATATCTCGGGGACCTCCAGCTCAAACAGGCGGCGCAGGAGACCCTGGTGGGTGCGCGACAGGATGAGCTGCGTACCCCTCGCGGTGCGCATTACCTTCAGCAGGTAGAGCTTGAGCCGCTGCCCTATGCGGTAGTGGTCCGCCGCCATCTGCTCGGCCAGCGGCAGGATCCCTTCCGCCTTCCCCAGATCGATCGATACGTGCTTCGCCTCCACGGCGTGGACCACGCCGCTGACGATGTCCCCCTCCTTGTCGGCGTACTCACCGAAGATGGCGTCGCGCTCTGCCTCCCGCAACCGCTGCAGAATGACCTGCTTGGCTGTCTGGGCCGCGATGCGCCCGGCGTCCTCCGGCGTGGCTTCCACCTCCAGGACGTCGCCCACCTGGGCCTCCGGTTTGCACTTCCTGGCCTCGGAAAGCAGCATCTCCAGGCGGGGATCCCGGCGCCGCTTTACCACGGTCTTCCGGGCGAACACCTTCACCTCGCCGGTCTGGGAAGAGATCTTGACCCAGATCTCCTGATCCGGGGCAAAGCTGGTCTTCTTGAAAATGGGGACGAGGGCTGACTCCATGGTCCTGAGGATGACTTCCTTCGGCAGGTTCCTCTCGGCAGCCAGCTGGGTAAGAGCAATAACAAACTCGGTCTTCACGTTCTCACCAGCCCTTCAGTTCTTCGTCTACCGCAAGTCATACTCACATCACCCAACAACCAAAAAGAGTGGGGTGAACACCCACTCTACTCACGAGCCGTGTTTAGGGCTAATTTATCACAAACGCCCACAACAATGCAACTGCGCCGCGGCCGCCGCTGCTGCCGCGGCCGCCGTCAAAGGCTGTCTTTCACCCTCCTGGCCACGGTCTCGGTCATACCCCGGACCGACCTCAACTCCTCCACCGTGGCCCGCCTGATGCCATCCACCGACCCGAATCTCCTGATCAGCGCCCTCTTGCGCCCGGGGCCCAGGCCGGGTATCCCGTCCAGCGATGAGACGAAGGTCCGTTTCAAGTGCACTTTCCGGTAGTAGCCCAGGGCGAAGCGGTGCGCCTCGTCCCGGGCCCGCTGCAGCAGGCGAAGGGCCGGCGATTCACGGGGCAGCCTGAGGGGCTCACGCAGGCCCGGCAGAAAGACCATCTCCTCTTCCTTGGCCAGGCTGGCGGCGGGAACGCGCCCGACACCTGCCTCCTCCATCGCCAGGAGGGCCGCATTCAGCTGCCCCCTGCCTCCGTCAATCAGCACCAGGTCCGGGAGGGCGGCCCACCCGTTGTCGCCTCGATCATCCCCGGAGGCCTTCTTGAACCGCCGCCGCAGCACCTCGTGGATCATGGCATAGTCGTCGGCGCCCTCCACCGTTTTGATCTTGAACCGCCGGTAGTCCGACTTGCGCGGGACCCCCTCCACCAGGACCACCATGCTGCCCACAGCAGATGCCCCCTGTACATTCGAGATGTCATAGCATTCCAGCCTCCGGGGAGCCGCCGGCAGATTGAGCTCTTTCCGCAGCTCTTCCAGGGCGGCCGCCAGGACGTCCGGGGCAGCCACCGATCTTATGCGGCCCTGCTCCATGGCTTCCCGCGCGTTGTCGGCGACCATGGCCACCAGATCCCTGCCCGACCCCCTGGCGGGCACCCGCAGCTCCACCTTCCCCCCTCTTCGGCCCTCGAGCCAGCCCTGCAGGACCGGCGTTTCCTCCAGCGGATGCTGGAGAAGGATCCGCTTCGGCACGTATTCGGCTGAGCTGTAGTACTGCTGCACGAAGACGGTCATGACATGCGACGGCTCTTCCTCCCGGGTCCCGGTCAGGACGAAAGACTCCCGCCCCACCAGCCTGCCCTGCCGGACCTGGAACACCAGCGCCACGGCCTGGTCTCCCTCCTGAACGAAGGCCACCGCGTCAAGGTCCCCTTCCGCCGCGGCTATCTTCTGCTTCTCCACAATCGCTTCCACGGCCTTGATCTGATCGCGGATCAGGGCCGCCCTTTCATATTCCATCCTCTCCGCAGCCCGCTCCATCCCGGTCCGCAGCCCTTTCAATACCGCATCCTGTCTGCCTTCCAGAAGCATGACAGCCTGATCGACCGCCTGCCGGTACTGCTCGCGGGTCACGGCCCCGATGCACGGCCCGGAACAGCGATTGATGTGAAATTCCAGGCAGGGCCGGCGCTCTTCGCCGGTGATGGATTTGCGGCAGGAGCGCAGGTGAAAGATCCTCTCCAGGAGGGCGATGGCGGTGTGAACAGAGCCGGCGCTGGCGAACGGTCCGAAGTACCTGGCGCCGTCCCTGGCCACACGCCTGCTCAGATGGGCTCGAGGCCAGTCCTCGTTGACCGTCAGCTTGAGATAGGGGTAGGTCTTGTCGTCTTTAAGCCGGACATTGTAGTGCGGCCGATGCCTCTTGATCAGGACGCACTCCAAAAGGATGGCCTCCTGCTCGGACGCCGTCACATAGTAGTCCATGTCCGCCACCCGCTCCATCATCCTGATGGTCTTCGGGGGCAGGCCCCTGGCAGCGCCGAAGTACGAGCCGACGCGATGGCGGAGGCTGGCCGCCTTGCCGACATAGAGGATACTGTCCTCCGCATCCTTGAAGAGGTAGACTCCCGGCCGGGAAGGAAGGGCTTCCAGCAGCTGTTCGAGGCGGCCCGGCTCCATCTTCACAAGAGAGATTTTACACGCCCGACATTGACTACGCCATTCCTTATGTCTAGAATAGTTGTGTTCTAAAGCCTACTTCCTTCATCAGGAGACCACTATGAGACAACAAATCGAGGCCTTCCTGCACCAGTTATCCACGGAGAAGAGGTTTTCGAGCAACACCGTCGCCGCCTACAGGAACGATCTCCTGCAGATGGCCGACTTCTTTCAGGAGAAGGGTATGCAGCGATGGTCGGACGTGAACCACGACCTGGTGCTGGGATACGTGACCGACCTGAAAAGCAGAGGCTATGCGCTGACGACTGTAGCCCGAAAAACGGCATCAGCCAAGACCCTTTTCAAGTTCCTGGAGAGGTCCGGGGCCATACCCAGCGCCCCCATAGATGACGTCGGCTCACCGAAGGTCGCCAAGAACTCTCCCCACCGCCTTTCCGATGAGCTGATCCGGGACCTGCTTCGACAGCCCGACAAGTATCCGACGCCGGAGGCCAAGCGGGACAAGGCCATGCTGGAGCTCCTGTACGCCAGCAGCATGCGCATAAGCGACATGATGTCTCTCGACGTCGATGACGTGCACCTCAACGGAGACTCGGCGTCCTTCGCCATAAAGGACGCCAGGCAGCGGAACGCCACCGTGGCCATGAAGCACCTGCCCACGCTGAGGAAGTACCTGGATGAATCCCGACCGCAGATGGTCCATGACAAGGCCCAGAGGGCGCTCTTTCTCAACCGGCTGGGCGAGCGGCTTACCAGGCAGGGTCTGTGGCAGATCGTGAAGACCTACGCCAGGCAGGCGAAACTGAACGGCGAAGTAACGCTCCGCGCCCTGAGCCACAGCTTCTCCGCCAATACTCCGAAGGCGAAGGCCTGACCCTTGTCCACCCCGGTCTCCCCCTCACCACCGTGCTCCCGTGACGACCCAGCGCCGGACCGGCAGCGGCCGGCTGATTCCACATTAATATAGAAGGAGGAACTCCACATGGGATTTCTGTACGAGAAGCGAGGCCGGATAGCCTACATGACCCTTGACAATCCTCGCGCCCTCAACGCCATCGATCCGCAGACGTTCCAGGAGATGAGCCAGGCCCTGGTCGATTTCAGGGACGACAAGGATGTCTGGGCAGCCATCATCACCGGGAGCGGCGACCGCGCCTTCTGCGTGGGGGCGGACATCGGTCAGATGCTGCCGGTCCTGCACGAGATCCGCAACGAGTGGTGGCGGATGGCGCCTACCCTGTTCCGCGGGCTCGAGCTGTGGAAGCCCATTATCGCCGCCATCAACGGGCATGCCATGGGCGGCGGGCTGGAAGTGGCCCTGGGCTGCGACTTCCGGATCGCGGTCGAGAAGGCCATCTTCAGCTTCCCGGAGGTCACCCTGGGCATCATCCCCGGGTGGGGAGGCACCCAGAGGCTGCCGCGGCTCATCGGCGCCGCCAAGGCTGCCGAGATGGTCCTCATGGCCGACCGCATCAACGCCCAGGAGGCCCTGCGCATCGGGTTGGTGAACAAGGTGGTCACGCCGGACCAGCTCATGCCCGCCGCCGAGCAGTGGGCCCAGCGCCTCTGCGAGATACCCCCGATAGCCGTAAGAGCAGCCAAGGAGGCCATGATGAAGGGCATCGACATGACCCTCGAAGAAGGCCTGAGGTATGAGGGCAAGCTCATGGATGTCTGCACGGCCACCGAGGACCATGCCGAGGCCAGGGCGGCTTTCCTGGAGAAGAGGAAGGCCAACATTCAGGGCAAGTAGCCCAGTCCACTAGTACCGGTCCTGCATGGTGACGCCTTCGGGGAGACCGGATTCAACGACGGCCGGACACAGACAGGAGGGAAAGAGAACTATGGAAATCAAGAAGGTTGGCGTGGTCGGCTGTGGCCTGATGGGCGGAGGCATAACGGAGGTGTGCGCCAGGGCGGGCTACGACGTGGTAACGCTGGACATCAAGCAGGAGTTCCTGGACAAGGGTATCGGCGGAATCAGAACCTCAATGGAGCGCGGAGTCAGGAAGGGACGCATAACCGAGCAGGAGAAAGATGC
>CAYPDY010000057.1:0-15477 GCA_964409515.1 uncultured Dehalococcoidia bacterium | reverse complement strand
CGAAACGCTTGGGGAACTTCCCCAGCGGGTCGGGCTGCCCGCTCCTGGCCCTGTCGTTGTACTCCTTCATGGTCGCCTCGAGGCCCGCCGGGTCCACGTTGATCTTCCGGGCCAGCTCCGCGAGTGACCCGGCCTTCTTGCGGCTGAGGCGCAGCATCGGGATCTGGGTCAGCTTCTGGAAGGGGGCGAGCTGGTCCTTGAGATGGACCTTCGCTTCCTCGTAGGTCTTGCTGTCGATGATCAGTTTGGCAAAGCCGCCGGCCTTCGACACGATGATGGCCCCCTGCTTGCCGCCGTAGAGGTCCTCGCTGCAGATCCGCTTCCCCTTCCGGTCCACCAGGACTCCCTGCATGAGGGCCTCGGGAGGAACGTAGAAGCCCCAGGCCGACATCTTGTCCATGCGCGAGGTGGCCCCCCCCACGCTCTCCCCCAGGGCGATGCCCGAGCCGTCATCGGCGTACGTGCCCAGAGGCAGGCACTTGGTGTAGTCGGCGTTGCACTCACCTACCCGCTTCTTGTTGAAGATGAAACCGCCCGCGCAGAGGATGATGCCCTTGCGCGCCTTCGCGCGGAACGGGCGGGCGCGCACCGCGGCGATGGCCCTGGTCAGCAGATTGAGCAGGCTCGCAATCGGGGGCATGTAGGTGCTGAGCTTGGCGTTGGCCCAGGTGATTCCCCCGTGCAAGGGGCGCAGAAAGATAGAGTTGGGCGGTATCGAACGCCCCTCGACTCCGATGACCCGGCCGTCCGGCCCCTTCACCAGCTTCGTTATCCGGGTCTGGCAGCGGACCTGGATGCTCTTGTTGTTCCGGACGGTCTTCTCCATGCTGTGGAAGAGGGTCAGGCCGGAGATACCGGCCCCTTTCGCCCGGTGGCCGCGGGGCGCCGCCTTGGCGACGGCCTTGTTCAGCTCGTTGTTCTCGCTTCCCGAGAAATAGAGATAGTAGTCGTCGGTGGGATAGGAAGTCTTGAACGGGCACAGGGAACCCTCGAAGGGAACGCCGGCATCGGCCAGCCACTGGATGTCGGCCGCCGACCCTTCGCAGAAACGGCGCAGGGTCTCGTCGGACATGACGCCTTCGCCGACCTCCTGCTTGAGGTACTTGTACATCTCCTCGGGCGTATCCTCGAACCCCGCCGCCTTCTGGTACGGCGTGCCCCCTCCGGCGTAGATGATGGCGCCGCTGGCCGCGGTCGCCCCACCGCCGTGGCATGCGTCGAGCAGCAGCACCGAGGCCCCCTTCTGGGCAGCCTCCAGTGCGGCGCACGCCCCTGCGCCACCGAAGCCGACTACCACAATGTCAACCTCTGCGTCCCATTTTCCATTTCCCTGTCTGTCAGCCATTGTCGTCAGTGACTCCTTTCCCGCCGGCGAGAAATACCATCCGCGGCGCGCCCCCGCCCGGGCCGGTCCGGGGCCCATGTGCCGGAGCGGACCATCGGGTGCATGCGCGGCCGTTGCACTATCGTGAAAGCAGTGTGGTACCCCCGACAAGCGAGAATACCAAGGAATAGACAAATCGTCAAACCTGTCGTACCTTTTTGGCCGTGAGTCCGGGGGGTCACGCCAGCCTGACCAGCGAGTATCCCACACTGGGCTTGGTCAGTATCAGTTTGGGGTCGCTGGGGGCCGGCTGCAGTTTCTGGCGCAGCTGCCTGATGTAGGTCCGGAGGGTGACCACCGCTCCCGGGTAGTCCTCGTCTCCCCAGACGGCCTCGGCCAGCCGGCCGTAGGTCACCACCCGGCCGGCGTTCAGCATGAGCTGTCTCATGATGTGGCCTTCGACCACGGTGAGGCTGATCTCCCGGGGACCGTAGGCCAGCTCGAAGGTGGCGGGATCGAGGCGCAGAGGTCCGTAGACGATGGGGGCGTCCTCCTCGGAAGGCGCCTCCCGGCGGATCTGGACCTTCAGCCGGGCCACCAGCTCCCTCATCTTGAAGGGCTTGGTGACGTAGTCGTTCGCCCCCAGGGTGAGGGCCCGCGTGATGTCCTGCTCTTCCTGCCTCACCGTCAGAACCAGGATCGGCACGGAGGAGAAGAGCCGTATCTCCTGGAGCACATCCAGACCGTCTTTGTCCGGCAGGCCGAGGTCCAGTATGACCACGTCCGGGTGTTCGGACCCCACCAGGTCCACGCCCTCTTCTCCCATCCTGGTGGAAAGGAGCGCCGCGTGGGGCCATTCCGCCTCCAGCGCCAGCGCAATCGAGCTCACGATCTGCGGGTTGTCCTCAATTATGAGCACCTTCCAGAGCTTGCCCTGCTTGTCGGTCAGGACCGGCAGAGTGCCGCCCGCCTCCACCGGAAGCGAGAAGCCGAAGGTGGAGCCCTTACCCAGCCGGCTTCTCACCCAGATCTGGCCGTCGTGAAGGTCAATGAACATCTTGCACAGCGCCAGCCCCAGGCCCATCCCGTAGGGCCGTATCCTGACGCCGCCTTCAGGGTGGCGGTACGGCTCGAAGATGTGCTTCTTCTCGGTCTCGGACACTCCGGGCCCGGTGTCCTTGACCTCCACCACGACGCTGGACCCGTGGTATCCCGCCGTAAGCGTGACCTTCCCGCCCCTCGGGGTGAATTTGATAGCGTTGTTCATGAGGTTCGCGAGCACCTGTTCCAGGCGCGTGGCATCGGCCCGCACTTTGGGCAGGTTGGGGGGCAGCTCTGCTGTCAGCGACAGGCCATTGGCCAGTGCCAGGGGAGTCATGTTGTCGGCCAGAGACCGCAGCATGGGCCTGAGATCGGTGGACTCCAGCCGCAAATGCAGCATGCCCACTTCGCCGCGGGACAGGTCCAGGAGCTCGTCGACCCTCTTGTCCAGGGCGGCGGCGCCCTGGGCCACATTGCGCGCCAGCTTCTGCAAACGCGCGTCCTGCAGCTCACCGATGAGGGTGTCTATGGATGCGAGGACAGGGGTGAGCGGGGTCTTCAGCTCATGCGCCACCGCTCTCATGAAGTCCAGCCTTCTTTTCATCTCGGCTTCGATCTGCTGGCGCGCCTTTCTCTCCTCGGCATACAGCTCCCGCAATCTCTGCTCCGCCTTCTTCCGGTCAGAGATGTCCCGTATTACCACCACCATCCCCCACACCTCGCCGTCCCGGCGCAGAGAGCTGGAGCTCACCTCCGTATACACAGGGGTCCTGTCCCCCCGCAGCAGCTCGACCTCCGCCAGGGGCGGTTTGTCCTGCGTCATCAGGGCAGCCAGGTCGTGGAACCAGATCTCCTTCTCCTGGAGGCTCTCGCTGCCGAAGATGTCCACATCCACAAATCGCTGTCCCAGTATGTCGCGGCCGCCATATATCTCCGTTACCTTCCTGTTGACATAGATGACGGTGCCGCTCAGGTCCACCACCAGGATGGCGTCACCCGCGCCGTCAAGTATCTCCGCCACCTGCTCCAGCGACAGCCGGGTGGCTTTGGATGCGCCGGCCTCCTCAGCTTCGGCCCCGTAACTCGCCAGCAGCGTCCGCAGGCGAGCGTTCTCGGCCCGCATTCTCACCAGGTCAGCCAGCACATCGCTGCTGCTCTTGGGCCTGCCTCCACTCATGGCTCACGATTATACACCTCATATGCTACTCATTTCATCATCATGTTTTAGTCATTACTTCGTGATTTCATATATTTAGGGTACAGCCAAAGGGGGGGTCTTCTTTCTGCCCGGCGCCAGATTCTTCTGGCAATAAGCAGCGCTCACAGGGGCTGCATCCGGATAGGCCGACGCCGGGCAGAGCGGCTCCCGTTTGGCAGTCGGCGAAATCGCTGGTATACTGTTCGACAATCAACGGCATGGTGGGGGGTATCAAGACCGAAAGTACGGCACAGGCGGCAGCGCTGCATTCTCTGCAGGGCAACGTAAGAAATCCATTCTTTAGGAGGTACAGATGGCCCAGAAGTTTGACATGATCATCGTTGGCGGCGGCCCGAACGGGCTGACCATCGCTTCCTACCTCGCGAAGGCAGGGCAGAAGTGCCTGCTGCTGGAGAAGAGGTTTGAGGTGGGCGGGGGATTGATGACGGAACAGGTCACCCTGCCCGATTTCTTCCACAACACCCACGCCATCTACCACATGATGGTGGACTACGCGCCGGTGTACGCGGACCTGAATTTCGACGAGTACCTGGTCAAGCACATCAGGCCCCAGCTGCAGTGGGCCATGCCGATGAAGGACGGCAAGTGCCTCTGCATCTACACGGACGTGGAGAAGACCTGCGCCTCCATCGCCAAGTTCTCCAAGAAAGACGCCGACACCTATCGCACGCAGCACAAGGTCTTCGAGGACATGATGAAGGCCATCGGCGGCCCCCAGACCTATTACCCCATGGGGCCGGCGCCGCTCATGGCCGCCCACGCCGAGTCCTTCCCTATCGGCCAGGCGATGTACAAGATGGCCGAGAAGACCCCGGAAGAGGTCGTCTGCGAGCTGTACGAGAATGACGTCGTCCGCACCCTCATGCTCTACGGGTGCTGCCACTGGGGCCTCGACCCCGGCCAGTCCGGCGTCGGCTTCATGCTGGCCATCTACATGGACCGCCTGACCAACTACTACCTGGTGGGCGGCGGGTCCCACCGCATATCCAACGCGCTGCTGAAGCGCTACTTCGAGGCCAAGGGCCAGGTGCGCACCAGCGCCCAGATCAAGCGCTTCATCATCGAGAACGGCACGGCCAAGGGCGTGGAGCTGGAGGACGGTACCCAGTACCTGGCCGACAAGGCCGTCATCAGCACCATCGACCCGCACCAGACCTTCCTCAAGTACGTGGGCGAGAAGAACATGGACTCGGAGCTGGCCGAGATGGTCAAGATCTGGCAGTGGGACAAGTGGAGCCTGTTCGACGTCCACCTGGCCCTGTCGGAGCCCCCGCAGTTTGCGGCGGCCGCCTCCGACCCTGAGATCAACAAGGCCTTCATATACCTTATCGGCTATGAGAACTTCGCCAGCCTCAAGAAGCACTGGGATGCCATGAAACAGGGCCAGATGCCGGCCGACGCCGGGTACAACGCCTGCTTCCCCAGCGTCCATGACCCCTACCAGGCGCCGCCCGGGAAGTGCTCCGGACTCATCTCCCAGATGGCCTGCTTCGATCTGAAGGACGGCGGGCACGAGAAGTGGCTCAACCGCAAGTTCCGCATCGAGTATATGTGGCAGCAGATCGAGAAGCTGCAGCAGTACGCCCCCAACATCACGAAGGACAAGGTGCTGCAGACCTACGTTACCACCCCGGCCGACATCCAGAACAAGTTCGCCAACATGGTGAAGGGCGGCTACAAGCAGGGCGCCTACCACCCGCTGCAGATGGGGTACCTGCGGCCGAACCAGTACTGCTCGCAGTACCGGACGCCGATAAAGAACCTGTACGTGGGCGGCTCCAGCGTCGCTCCCGGCGGCTGCGTCATCTGGGGGCCGGGCTACAACTGCGCCAACGCCGTGGCCGAGGACTTCAACATCAAGAAGTGGTGGTCGGAGCCCAAGATAGTCACCGAGGCTCTCAAGAACGACACCATCATGAAGATGATGTAGGCTGGCATACTGAAGGGAGTTATGCAACATGTTGATGCGATCGACGGGACTGGGAAAGACGGAGCTCAGGGGGAAGATCGTCGGGCTGATACGCCAGGACGAGTACCTGGTTCTCCAGGTCGAGACGATTGAGCCGGTGAAGTGGAAGATCCGGGTGGCCATCGCCAAGCCGGACATATGGCAGGTGATCAAGGGCCTCCTGAAGTGGAAGAACCTGACGCTGCTGCTGTCCACCAAGTGGAAGGCCGATCCGAAGCACCCCGGGGAGTTCTGATGCCGGCGAGCACAATGATCCCGGTGAATAGTCGGAGTTATTGAAAGGAGTCACCATGGCTGATCTTACGTTTGATGCAGTGATAATCGGTGGAGGCAACAAGGGCCTCATGCTGGCGATGTATCTCATGAAATACGCCGGCATGAGCGTGGGCATATTCGAGAGAAGGCATGAGATCGGCGGGTGCCTGGCCACCGAGGAAACCTCAGCCCCCGGGTTTCGAGGGAACACCCATGCCAACATCATACTGCCCATGTACTACATGTCTCTCTGGCGGGACTTCCCGGAGTTCTGGGAGTATGGGGGACGCTGGGATCAGCACCTGTGCAGCGACGGGTTCGTCTTCCGCAACAACAAGACGGCGCTGGGCATCTACAGCCAGAAGTACGACCCGACGCAGGAGAAGACCGCGCAGCAGATCGCCCGCTTCTCCAAGAAAGATGCTGACCACTGGCTGAAGTCGGCGGCTATGGAAAACAGCCGGGAGTACTGGAGGGCGCAGGCCGACATGCTGTACAACCCGGCGGAGTACAAGCTGGACCCGGCGATAGCACCGGGGATCGCCACAAGGCAGATGGATTTCTTCCCCAAGATGATGGAAGGCGGGTACACTCCTGACGGCCTGATACTTACCGCCAGCAGCATGCACGTGATCAAGGAATGGTTTGAAAGCCCGGAGCTGCAGTCCTGTATTCTCAGATTCGCCGTCTCCTCTGTGAACGACATCAATGATGCTCTGTATGGTCCCACCGCCATGGGGTTTGCGACGTACCTCCCGCTCATTGGTTTCTGCCCGGGCGGGACCCACCAGATAGCCCATGCCTGCCACCAGATTCTCACGCAGATGGGCTGCAAGTTCTACACGCACGCCGAGGTGGACAAGGTCATCATCGAGAACGGCTCCGCCACCGGGGTCAAGCTGATGAATGGCAGCCAGATCAAGGCCACCAAGATAGTGGTCAGCGCCGGCATGGCGCCGCACCAGGTCTGTTTCGATCTTATTGGCCGGGAGTACATTGACCCCCTGCTGGCCAAGCGTGTGGAAATGATAGAGAAGTCCTTTGGCTGCCTGATGTGGTATACGTTTGCCGTTCACGAGGCCCCCAAGTATGACGCCGAGGAATTCTTCCCCGACATCCACGAGTGTGAGTGGCTGGGCATGCAGCCGGATCCCAGCCCGGATCACATCGCGAGGGAGTGCCAGTACATGAAGCTGGGGATGTGGCCACCCTTTGAAGACTACGCGCCCACTGTAGGCTGCCACAGCCTGGCCGATCCGGCCTACGCTCCCCCGGGAAAGCATGTGCTGCAGAACGAGCAGCTGGCACCGCCCGCCACGAAACACACGGAAAGGGAATGGCTGGACATCAAGGAACGCTATGCGGACGAACTGATCCAGATATGGAAGCAGTACGCTCCCAACATGACGTGGGACAACGTCATCGGCGTCGATACCAACAGCCCGTTCGACCATCTGCGCATGAAGAACCTGGGGCCCAATGGCACCATGGCGGGCATAGACCGCAATCCGTGGCAGCTCGAGGGCAACCGGCCCACTCCAGAGCTGGCCAACCATCGGACTCCGATCAAGAACCTGTATGCCATCGGAGGCTGCTGGTGGGTGGGGTCCAACGCCGGAGCCAGCGAGGCCTACAACTGCTACAAGATCATTGCCAAGGACCTCAACCTGCCGAAGATCTGGGAGGAATCCGACAAGAAGGAGCCGGATTCGCTGGTAGATCAGGTGTTCGCGGCCAAGAAGAGACTCCGGGATTGGGGAGCAGCCCATCCCAAGAAATACGGGAAGTAACCGGCGGGCAACCGTCTGGCAACATCGACCAATTCCGGCGGCGGCAGAGAATCTGCCGCCGCCCTCCGTTGTGGCACGCGGCGGGGACGGGGAGCCGGCGCCCGTACCCTCCCGGCCGGTGTTGACACGGCCACCCCCGTTTGATATATCGTAGATGGTGGCTGTAGCGTTGCGGCGCGGGCCAGGGTATGTCCTAGCCGCGGGCAAGGAAGGAAGAACGTATGTCAGGGCACAACAAGTGGTCCAAAATCAAGAGGGCAAAGGGCCAGACTGACGCCAAGAGGGGCCAGATATTCACCAAGCTGGGCCGGGAAATCGTGGTGGCGGTGCGTGAGGGCGGCGCCGATCCGGAGAACAACTTCCGCCTCCGGCTCGCTATTCAGAAATGCCGCGAGAACAACATGCCCATGGACAACGTCAGCAGCGCCATCAAAAGGGCCAGCGGAGCGGGGGCCGGCGGGGCGGCCCTGCAGGAGACAAGCTTCGAGGGCTACGGCCCGAGGGGAACGGCCATCCTGGCGCAGGCCTTGACCGACAACCGGAACCGCACCCTGCAGGAGGTCCGGAACGTCTTCCAGCGCGGCGGCGGCACGCTGGCCGAGGCGGGCTCCGTGGCCTGGCTCTTTGAGTCGAAGGGCTCTATTACGGTCGACACGGGCGCTGCGGACGGTGAAGACATCGCCCTGGTGGCCATCGACGCCGGCGCGGACGATGTCAGCGTTGAGAGCGGCTACCTGGAGGTTTACACGGCGCCCAACAAGCTGGAGGCGGTACGAAGGGCCCTCGAGCAGGCCAAGTGCACGGTGTCATCGGCTGAGATCGCCATGATACCGAAGACATTGCTGGTGCTCGGGGAAGAGGATGCCGTGCGGATCCTCAAGCTCATGGACAAGCTGGAGGAGCTCGATGACGTGCAGCGGGTCTTCTCCAACGTTGACTTCTCAGACGCGGTGATTGAGAAGTTCAGGTCGGGCGGCTGAGGGGTACTGATGATAATCCTGGGGATCGATCCCGGGACGCTGGCCATGGGATACGGGGTACTGGACGTGGACGATATCGGCGATCAGCCGAGGATGGTCCAGTGCGGGGTTCTCACTGCCGCCGGCTCCCACCCCCTGGCGGAGCGGCTTCACGAGCTGTACCTGGGTCTTACGGACGTCCTGCTCCGTTTCCGTCCCGACGAGATGGCCATCGAGGAGCCCTTCGTGGCCCGCAATGTCCGGTCCGCCCTGGCCATCGGCCGGGCCCAGGCCATTGCCATGCTTTCCGCCGCCGGCCACGGTATCCCCGTGGCCACCTATCCCCCGGCCAAGGTGAAGCATGGAGTGGCCAACTACGGAAGGGGAGACAAGGAGCAGATCCAGCGCATGGTGTGCCTGCAGCTGGGGCTGGCCGAGAAGCCCGGACCCAGCGACGCGACCGATGCGCTGGCGGTGGCGCTCTGCCATCTGCGCGAGCGGCAGCTGTCCCGGCTACTGGCCAGGAGTGAATAGACCCAGCTATGATTGCCGGCCTCGACGGAACACTGGAGCAGATCAACCCCGACTCGGCCATCGTGAAGGTGGCCGGCATCAGCTTCCAGGTGTACACGCCGGTATCCACTCTGGGCCGGCTTGGTTCCCCGGGTGAGAGGGTCCGCCTCCATACCTACTTGCACCTGAAAGAGGACGCGACGGCTCTCTACGGTTTCACCATGCCGCACGAGCTGGACCTGTTCAAGATGCTCATCACGGTCAGCGGCGTCGGGCCGAGGTCGGCCCTGTCGATGCTCTCCAGCCTGTCGGCAGACGACCTGGCGACGGCTATCCTGAGCAACAACCTGGACCTCATCACCCAGGCGCCCGGCGTAGGACGGAAGACCGCCAGCCGGCTGGTCCTGGAGCTGAAGGGCAAGCTGGAGAAGGGGTGGGGTGGCATGGCCGGGGCCTCTCCCCTGCCGGACAACGCCGACATGATCGGGGCGCTCACTACCCTGGGGTACTCGACCGCCGACGCCACCCGCGCTGCGGCCGCCGTGCCGGCTTCGGAGGAACTGACCCTGGAGGACCGCATCAGGCTCGCCCTGCGCCACCTGGCGCGCCAGTAAACCCGGTCCACCCGGCCAGCGCCCCCTAGCCGCGCTTTTCCAGGGCCTGCTTGGCGGCGTCCTTCTCGGCCGCCTGCTTGCTCTTGCCGGATCCCCGCCCCAGCACCTCCCCGCCGACGACCACCTCCACCCAGAATGTCTTGTCATGGTCCGGTCCGGCCGCTTCCACCAGCCGGTAGGCGGGCCGTTCCTGTCTCTCCGCCTGGATGAGCTCCTGAAGCCTGGACTTGTGATCGCTGGCCAGGCCGCGCTGCCTCATCTCGGCTACGCTGGAGGCAAACACCCGCAGCACCAGGTCCTTCGTCACGTCAAACCCCTGGTCCATGAAAACGGCTCCCACCAGGGCCTCCAGGGTGCAAGCCATGTTCCGGGACCTCTTTCGGCCTCCGCCCCTCTCCTCCCCCTGACCCAGGTAGAGGCACTCGCCCAGTCCCAGGGACGAAGCCAGCCGCGCCAGGCTGTCCTGCCGTACCAGGTCGGAACGGAGCTTGGTCAGCTCACCCTCGCTGAGCTCCGGGAACTCCCGGAAGAGGAACTCCGCCACCACCAGACCGAGGAAGGCATCGCCCAGGAACTCCAGGCGCTCATTCGAGCCCAGCCTGAAGTCGGGATTCTCGTTGAGGTATGAACGGTGAACGAAGGCCTGCTGCAGCAGCGACAGGTCGCTAAAGGAGATGCCCAGCTTGCTCTGCAGTGCGATCCAATCGGCCATACTCACGATCCAGCGCTAACAGCGTAGTATCTCGCTGGAGAATTGTCAAATGGGCGGCCGAGGTTTCGCGGGCGCGGCGGCGCGCCCGTGCGGTTGCACGGCACCCTCCTCTTGCCCCAGAATAGTAGTAGTGGCTCCAGGGAGCGAAGGAGAGGGGTATGAATGAACACGACATAGTAATCATCGGCGGCGGGCCGGCCGGCCTCACCGCCGGCCTGTACGCGTCGCGCGCCGGGCTGCGCAGCCTCCTCCTGGAACGCGGGGCTTTCGGCGGGCAGATGGTCAACGCCAGGATGGTGGAGAACTACCCCGGCTTCCCCAACGGCATTGCCGGAATGGAGCTGGGATCTTTCATGCAGGAGCAGGCCTCCAAGCACGGGCTGCAAACGCTTTTCGCCGAGGTGACCAGGCTTCTGCCCGGTGCGCCCCACCACGTGGCCACCAGCGAGGGCAGCCTGCCGGCGAGGGCCGTCATAGTGGCCACCGGCGCCCGCTACCGGCCGCTGGAGGTACCGGGGGAGAAGGAATACACCGGCCGCGGGGTCTCCTTCTGCGCCTCCTGCGACGGATTCTTCTTCCGGGACCAGGAGGTGGCCGTCGTCGGCGGCGGGGACACCGCGGTGAGCGACGCCCTGGAGCTCTCCCACTACGCCCGCCGGGTCTTCCTCGTACACCGGCGGGACCAACTGCGGGCGGGGCAGGTCCTGGTGCAGCGCGCCTCCGCCGAACCGAGGATCGAGTTCGTCTGGAACAGCGTGGTGGAGGAGGTCATCGGGGACCAGATGGTGAACGGGCTCAGACTCAGGAATCTGAAGACCGGCGAAATCAGCACCCTGAAGCTGGGCGGAGTGTTCGTGGCCGTGGGTGTCGTGCCCAACAGCCAGCCCTTCGCCGACACCTTGAAGACCGAAGACGGGGGCAGCATCATGGTCGATCACGACCTGGGCACATCCGTACCGGGCGTGTTTGCCGCCGGGGATGTCCGCCAGCACTCTCCGCGCCAGATCGGCAGCGCCGTGGGGGACGGCATCACCGCGGCGCTCTCGGCCGCCAGGTACATCCAGACGCGGGCCTGATCAGGGGTATCGCGTGCGCAGGCGCGCCTGCGCAGCGGCGGGCGAGGAGCCCCGCCTATCTCTTGCTGGGCATGATGACGACCTTGCGCAGCTCGCCCTCACCCACGCTCTGGGTGACCA
Source organism: uncultured Dehalococcoidia bacterium (assembly GCA_964409515.1). Classification (GTDB taxonomy): domain Bacteria; phylum Chloroflexota; class Dehalococcoidia; order UBA2247; family RBG-13-53-26; genus JAFGCL01. The sequence goes on along the minus strand of CAYPDY010000057.1, from coordinate 3,885 downwards.
CGTCGGGGTTGACCGCAAGGGCCAGATGCACCACGCGCCGCTCATCCGCCGGCATGGGTTCCAGCGTTCTGGACTGCCTGGTGGAGACCGCCTGCTGCGCCATCCTGACAGCCAGTTCCCTCAGGGAGCCGTACCGTCGCTGCTTGTAGCCCTCAACATCGACGGTCAAAGGCACCCTGGCCTTCTGCTGGTGGGCCACAATGAGCCGCAGGATATACTGCAGTGCCGCCAGTGTCTCGCCCCGACGCCCGATGAGGATACCCAGATCATCGCCATCTACATCAAGGGCAATGGGAGGAATGCCGGCCAGCCCTTCCTCCTGCGGCACATCGGTGCGCAGCTCCACGCGGGCCTTGAGCTTCATCCTCTGCAGTATCTCTTCCAGGGCCGCCTTGGCGGCGGCCGGGAGGTCGCCCGCTTCGCCGGCAGTCCCCGCGGCGGCCCCCGGGACCGGTTCTGAGGACGAAGGCAGAGCCGCTTCGCTCAGGGGCGACCCCAGCGGCGTCAGCCGGACAACCGCGTCCTCGGCCCCCATTCCCAGGAAGCCGGACTTGCCTTTACTCACGATCACGCACTCCACCTGGTCACGGGCCAGGCCCAACTGGCGGAGGCCGCGCTCAATGGCCTCCTCCGCTGTCTTCGCGCTTATCTCGAGGCTCTCCATGTATCACTTCCTCCGGGTTAGAGATCGGGGCAGGGCTCGCCGGGCGCCAGCGCCTCAGCCGTCCTTGTCACCTTTCTCGTCAGTCTCCTCTGGCTTCAGCCGGTCCAGAAGCCCCCTCCACCCCTTTCTCGCCTCTTTCTCGCCTCTGGCTGGCGTCTCCGGTTCGGCCCGCCTCGCGGCGCCCTTCGTCTTCTCGCCCCTGGCGGGCGCCGCCTCCGGCGCGGGGGCCTTGGCCCGAACATTCTTCCAGCCGTAGATGAAGTACTGGACCACTATCAGGATGACACTGGTCATCAGGAAATACACCCCCAGGCCCGAAGGCAGGGTCACGGTCACGAAGGCCATCATCAGAGGCATCATGATCTGCATCATACGGTTGGTGCTCTGCTGCTGCGGGTCGGCCGTGGGCGGCGTCATCATCTTCTGGGACAGCCACTGTGTCGCCCCTACCAGGAGCGGCAGGATGTAGTAGGGGTCTCTGGTGGTGAGGTCCAGCCAGAGGAAGCTCTCAGATATGGGCAGGCCCTGATTGGCAGCGGCCCACGAGTAGAGGTTCTGCGACAGACCCAGGAAGTCCTGCGGGGTGGCCGCCAGGCCCTGGATGATCGCCCGGTAGAGTGCGATGTAGATGGGGAACTGGATGATGGTGGAGAGAAGCATGGGCGACGACAGGCAGCCCAGCGGGGTAATGCCGGCCTCCTTGTAGAGCTTCATCATCTCCTGGTTCAGCTTCTGGGGGTTCTTGGCGTACTTCTTCTTGAGCTGGTCCAGCTTCGGCTTCATGGAGGCCATGGCCTCGGACTGCTTCTTGCCGCCTTTCAGCTGCCACAGCGTCAGGGGCATCATGAGGCCGCGGATCAGGACAGTCAGGGCTATGATGCCGAGGCCGAAGTTGCTGAACATGATGTTGGTCAGGACCAACAGGATGTTGAGGATCGGCCGCAGCAGGATGAGGTTCAAGAATTCCAAGGTTGCGCCTCAATCCTCGCTTATCTCGTCCGTACGGAAGCTCCAGAGGACCTCCCGCGTCGACAAATCGAAGGCATGAAGTATGTGCTTGCCGTTCTGCGCGTGGACATAGACCACGCTGCCGGACCCGTCCACCTGCAGCGGGGCCAGAATGGGGGCGGGGGCGTTCGCGGGCTTTTCCTCGGACTTAACCACCTCGCCGGTGCCGGGATCAACGGCGTAGGTCTCCGTGGTCCCGCCTTCGGGGTCAATGGCGTAGCCCCAGTACTGCAGCGTCTCAGGGTTGATGAGATAGATCGAGCCATCGCGTGACCCCGCCACCACCAGCCCGTTGGCGGCCACCGGTGGTGCATAGACCATGCCGTCTGTCTTGATCTCGCCGGTCTTCTCCAGGGTCTCGGCGTCCAGAACGTAGATCTTGTGGTCCAGGCAGCCCACCCATATCTGCCCATCGTAGGCCAGGGCCTGGGTCCAGAACCAGTTGGAGGCCCCCTCGAAAACGTGCGCCGCCTCCCGGGTCTGCTCGGACGGCGCCCCCGGGTCACGCGCGCTGGCGGCCAGTCGCTCCTCCTCCGTGGCCGCGGCGATGGAGTAGAACCTGCGGTCGCAGCCGCCGATGTATACCATCCCGTCCGCCACCAGCGGAGTGGACATGAGCGCCGCGTCGATCTCGAAACGCCATATCTCTTTTCCGGACGCGGCGTCTATGGCGTACAGCCGGTGGTCAGCCGAGCTGACATATACCACCCCGTCCTTCACCACGGGGGTCGACCAGATCTTGCCTCCGGTTTGGAAGGGCCAGCCCTCTTTCAGGCTGTCGCTGAAGTCGGTTACAGTGAGATCCAGGGCAAACACCTTCCCATCGGAGTTGCCGACATAGAGGGTCTCCCCGTCGATGGTCACACTGCCGACTATATCTTCGCCGGTGTCGTAGGTGTGTGAGCTGACGGCGGTGCCGTCCCTGGCCACCCACAGCACCTCGCCGTTGTAGGCCCCGATGTAGAGCCTGTCGCCGCGCGCGGCCGGTGTCCCATAGAGGCTCATGGGGGAGGACTGGCCGCCGGAGCAGTTCACGCAGTCGAAGGCGCCTCCGCTGCTCTGCGGCTCCGCCACCTCACGGGCCCACACCTGCTCCTGGCTCAGCACGTTAAAGGCCACCACCTTGCCCTGGATGGTCCCCACATAGAGCACACCGTCCGCGAGGAGGGGCCCGGACCAGCCCCGGCTGGGCGCCGCCGAACAGGCGACGCCGCCGAGGGCAATAGCGATTATCACTAAGAGCAGCAGCGGCCGAGTCCACCTCGGCAGTGAGGCCTTAGAGAGCATGTAGCAAGTTCTTTCCCATGGTTGAAGCCAGCGACATCAAGGAACAGGGTCGTAACCGCCGGGATGGAAGGGGTGGCAGCGCATTATCCTCCGGCTGCCCAGAAACACTCCTCTGAAGAGGCCATATTTCTGTATGGCCTCGTAGGTGTAGTGTGAACAGGAGGGGGTGAAACGACAGACGGAAGGCATCAGCCTGGACCACGTCAGCTGGTATCCCCGTATCAGCCCGAGCGCGACCGTCCTCAACCCGTCCTCCTCAGGCAGGGCGCCCCTCCGCTCAACTCTGCCTCCTGAGCCCGGACCGCCGACACAGGTCTTCAAGTGCCGTTCCGATCTGGCGGAAGTCACTCACTGCAGCCGCGGAGCGGGCGATGATGACCACGTCCCATCCCGCCTCCCATGTGCCTGACCCGACAGCCTGTCGAAGCATCCTCTTTACGCGATTGCGCACCACTGCGTTTCCGACACGCTTGCTGACTGAGAACCCGATCCTGGTCTGCTCCAGTCCGCTGGGGGTAGCCCGCATGATGAGCAGGCTATTGACCCACGACTTGCCATGATCGTAAACCTTGGCAAAATCTCCGCCGCGGGTAAGGCGCTGTTCCCTTCTCATCGCGAACGCAGGCAAGAGGCAGTCGGAGACGCCACTATACCGTCAGTCGATGACGGCCAGCAAGGCGCCTTGACTTCAACACGTCCCGCCCCCCACGAGTCCTCATGCGAACTCGAAAGCCGTGTACTCTCTTACGGTGCAGTCTCTTGGGCTGATAGGTTCTCTTAGGCATTTTCGTTCGGTCTCAAGGGGGTATGATACGCTTTTTCGCACACTGAAGTCAAGGTGAATCCCTACCGGGCGGGGACCTGCCGGACACTAGCCGAACTTCCGCAGTTTCGTGCTTGGAAGGGGGGTAGGTCAAAGCTGAAGT
>CAYPDY010000056.1:5640-15479 GCA_964409515.1 uncultured Dehalococcoidia bacterium | reverse complement strand
CATCCTCTCTCTGCAGGCAGCCTTCGTCCACCTGGCGGCCTCCGTCCTCAAGGGCCGGTACGGCCTCGCCACGGACGGCGCTTTCCGCGGCATCTTCTGCGGCCTGTGCTTCGCCTACCTCCCGGGGCTGCTCGCCGCCCCCCTCATCATGCTCCGCGCCCTGTTCGCTTCCGACCGGGCCAATGCCGCCTACCAGGTAGTCTTCCCGCTGCTCTGCCTCTGGGTCTTCTTCCTCGGCGTTACGGCCGTCAGGCAGAACTACCGGATGACGGCCGCCCGGGCGGCGGCCGTGTGCTCCCTGGCCTTCGCGGTCCTGGTCATCTTGCCCATGGTGGGGGCCATCGTGATCATGACGCAGACCATGGATTCCTAGTCCCGGAACAGGCTCCGCAGGTACCCTTCGATGTACCTCCTCACCTCCGCCTTCGGCTCGTAGACCCCGAAATGGCCTTCGCACAGCACGTCGGCCTCCAGGTCCGCCAGGCGGCGCAGGGACTTCCGGGCCTGATCTATGTTCGCTCCCGGCAAGAAATAGGGGCCGTGAACATCCTGTCCGAACAGCACCCTCTTCTTACCGTCGAAGTACACGGCTATCGATCCCGGCGTGTGGCCGGGTATGTGAAGCATCTTCAGCCGGACGCGGCCGCAGGCCAGCGTATCCTCCGCCCCGCGGACAACGACATCCACCGGGCAGGGCTGGTAGGCCACCCCGTAGTACTCCGCCCCGCAGCCGGCGCCGGTCTCGATGGCCTTCCGGTCCAGCTCGTGGGCGATCACCCGGACACCGAAGTCCCGGCGGAACTGGTACAGTGAGCCGATGTGGTCGATGTGGGCATGGGTGGCGATAACCGCCTCCAGCCTGTCAGGCGCCAGCCCCAGGCTCTTTATGTTGTCTACGATGAGCTCATACCCTTCACCGGCGCCGGCATCGATGAGCACCATCCTGCCCCCGCAGTCAACCAGGTAGACGGAGCAATCATAGGGGTGGGACAGGTCCGTCCCCCCGACGATATAGACCCCATCGTCATCCGACACGCAGAGAGAGCTCTTGTTCCCCATGTCTCCTCGCCTCCAGTACTAACCCATGCGATTGACAAGTACGGTCATAGGTATATATCCTCTTCTGTGGCCGGTGCCCGGGACGGAACTTTCCGCCGCCTGTCGCCGTCAATAGGTTATATGGTACTATGATAGCTGAAACCGGCGGCGCCCGCGGCCGAAGGGCGGCGCCCAGGAGACCGACATGAAGTATGAAGTGATGACCCAGATGACCTCCACCGGAGAGACCATCTCGGCCTATCTCTCCGACGTCCGGGCCACCCTGACCAACCTCCCCCTGGACAGGATCGAACGTGTCGTGCGCCTGCTGCGCGATGCCCGGTCTCACAGAAGGCGGGTCTTTCTCTTCGGGAATGGCGGCAGCGCCGCCACCGCTTCCCACCTGGCCTGCGACCTGACCAAGGGCACCAGCACCAATGGAAGGCCGCGCCTGCGGGCGATGGCCCTGACCGACAACATGCCCCTCATTTCCGCCTGGGCCAACGACACCGCATATGAGAACATCTTCGCCCAGCAGCTTCAGGACCACGTTGAACCCGGAGACGTCGTTATCGGCATCAGCGGCAGCGGCCAATCCCCCAACGTGCTGAACGGCATCAAGGCGGCCCGGTCCGCGGGAGCCATTACCGTCGGCATGACCGGGTTCGACGGAGGCCACTTGAAGGACCTCGTCGACATCTGCATCATCGTCCCGGACAACAACATAGACAAGGTGGAGGACGTTCACCTGATGCTGGGACATGTCATCACATCCTGTCTGCGGACTTAGGTTCCAAGCGGTCTGATGTCACACAGAGCTGTGTTCCTGGACCGCGACGGCACCATCGCCAGGGACGTCCACTACTGCCGCGACCCCCGGGACTTCGACATTCTGCCCCGCGTGCCCGCCGCCATCCACACCCTGAACGAGAACGGCTTCAAGGTGGTGGTCATCACCAACCAGTCCGGCATCGCCCGGGGCTACTTCACCCTGGAGACCCTGTCACGGATCCACGAGAAGATGGCCGCTGAACTGGCCCGGGACGGCGCCTTCATCGACGCCATCTACCTGTGCCCTCATCACCCCGACGAGGGGTGTGAATGCCGGAAACCGAAACCGGCCCTCCTGCATCAGGCAGCCAGGGACATCGGGATTGCCCTGGACCGTTCCTACATGATCGGCGATGACATCAAAGACGTGCAGGCGGGGAAGGCCGCCGGCTGCCGGACGGTCTGGCTAAGGCCGGTCGCGGCAGACTGCACCGACGACCGGGCGGTCGCGGCAGACTGCACCGACGACCGGGCGGACTCCGCGGACCAGGGAGGCCTCCACAGTGCCGCCAGTCATCATGTTGCCGCTGACCTTTTCGAAGCGGTAGAATGGCTGCTGAAAGATGCTTGAACAGAAGGGCATAACCATCAGGAGCCGGGCGCCGCTCCGCATCAGTTTCGGCGGGGGCGGTACGGACGTGCCGCCCTATCCCGAGGAGCAGGGCGGCGCGGTCCTCAGCACCACCATCGGCAAGTATGCCTACTGCACCCTGATGTCGCGCCAGGACGATTCCATCAACGTCAGGTCGCTGGACTATGACATCGTGGCCAGATACAGCGTCAATGCCGATATCAAGTACGACGGCAAGCTGGACCTGGTGAAGGCCGCCATTCGCGCCATGAAGCTCAAGAGCGGCTTCGATCTTTTCCTGCACACGGACGCCCCGCCGGGGTCCGGGCTGGGGACATCCAGCGCCCTGGTGGTGGCCATCGTGGGCGCCTTCAAGCAGCTGCTGAAGATGCCGCTCACCTCCTACGACATCGCCGAGCTGGCCTACTACATCGAGCGGCAGGAGGCGGGCATCAAGGGGGGCCGCCAGGACCAGTATGCGGCCACCTTCGGCGGCTTCAACTTCATCGAGTTCCTGGGTAAGACGACCATCGTGAACCCCCTCCGCATAAACTGGGACACCATCAGCGAGCTGGAGTACCGGCTGATGCTGTGCTACACCGGAGGAACCAGGCTGTCAGCCGGCATCCTGGACGACCAGGTCAACTCCTACATCCAGAAGAAGGAAGCGGTGGTCCAGGCCCTGCAGGAGACGAAGGCCCTGGCCTACAGCATGAAGAATGCCATGCTCCTGGGCCACCTGCACGAGTTCGGGACCCTGATGCATCAGGCCTGGGACTGCAAGAAGAGGCTTTCGAGCAAGATAACCGACCCCCGCATCGACGAGCTCTACGAGCTGGCCAGGCAGAACGGGGCCATCGGCGGCAAGCTGCTCGGCGCCGGGGGGGGCGGCTACCTGCTCTTCCTGTGCGAGTTCGACAAGTGGCATATCGTGGCTGAGAAGCTGGAGGCCGCGGGGGGCAAGATCGTGGGCTTCACCTTTGACCTGCGCGGCATGCAGAGCTGGGAAGTAAGCGGGGACTAGCGCATTGAGAAGCAAGAAGGCAGCTGTCACTGAACAGGTGCGGGCCAGCGCCGCGCTCTGCGGCGCCCTGGCGGACCAGGCGGGCATCATAGTGGAGATCGCCGACGCCATGGTCCGGGCCCTCAGGAAGGGCAACAAGGTGCTCCTGCTCGGCAACGGCGGCAGCGCGGCGGACGCCGAGCACATCGCCGGCGAGCTGGCCGGCAAGTTCACCCTGTTCCGGGAGCCCCTGCCGGCCATCGCCCTGACCACCAACACGGCTTCCCTGACCGCCATCGCCAACGACTTCGGCTACGAAGATGTGTTTGCCCGGCAGGTGAGGGGCCTGGTGGCCAGGGGAGACGTAGTCGTCGGCCTGAGCACCAGCGGCGAGTCGCCCAACGTCATCAGGGCCATCGACGAAGCCAGGGAACACGGTGCGGTCACCGTGGCCTTCACGGGCTCCAAAGGCGCTCTGCGGGACAGGGCCCAGTACGTCCTGTCCATACCCTCCAGCGATACGCCCCGGATCCAGGAAGCCCACATGCTGGCAGGCCACATTGTCTGCTTCCTGGTAGAGACATCGCTGTTCGGGCCGGGGCAGCGGGCCCGGCAGAGGACCGGGCGCCCATGAACGTCCTCGTCACCGGGGGCGCCGGGTACGTCGGCAGCGTGGTCACGGAAGGGCTCCTGAAGGCAGGCCACCGGGTCGTTGTCGTCGACAACCTGCAGCAGGGGCACCGGCAGGCCGTCCCCGACACTGCGGAGTTCGTCCAGGCGGACATCGGCGATGCCGATGCTCTCAGCACCGTGTTCGGACAGCAGCCCCTGGATGCCGTAATGCACATGGCGGGCGAGACCGTGGTCGAGTACTCGACCACCGACCCCGGGAGGTACTTCGCCACCAACGTGGTCGGCGGACTCAACCTCCTCAACGTGATGCTCAAGCACAACGTGCGTCGAATGGTCTTCTCCTCCTCGGCGGCCGTCTACGGCGAGCCCCTGACGGCCCCCATCGAGGAGGACCATCCCAAGAACCCCATAAACTCCTATGGCCTGACCAAACTCATGTTCGAGCAGATCATGGGGTGGTACGGCACCGCGTACGGCCTGAGGCATGTTTCCTTTCGTTACTTCAATGCCGCCGGGGCCACCGAACGCCTGGGGGAGGACCATGTGCCCGAAACGCACCTCATCCCCAACGTGCTGAAGGCGGCCCTCAACGGCACGGCCGTTTCTGTGTTCGGCACCGATTACCCCACGAAAGACGGCAGCTGCGTACGCGACTACGTCCATGTGTCCGATATAGCCGGGGCCCACATACTGGCGCTGGAGAAGATCGACGCCCTGAAGTCCGGGGCCTTCAACCTCGGCAACGGGCAGGGCTACTCCGTTCTGGATGTCATCCGGGCCGCCGGCAAGGTCACCGGAATCCGGATATCGACCACGCTTGCCGGCAGGCGCGCCGGTGATCCGGCCGTGCTGGTGGCGAGCTCGGGCCGCGCCAGATCGGAGCTCGGATGGATGCCGCAGTTCCCGGCGCTGGAGGACATCATAGAGAGCGCCTGGCGGCGGATGGCCGGCGCAAGCTGAGGGTCGGCCGCGGGCCGGCGCCTCCCGGCACAGGCCGCCACAGCCGTAGCCGTCGAATTGATGGCCTGGCCACGGAAAGGGTACAATCACTTCGGCCCGATTAGCGTCAATACAACAGGCGAGTCAGCAATTGGAGATACGCGAAGAGATCCTGCAACTGGTACGCCGGTACCACGCTGAGAAGTTCGCCCCGCGGCGGTTCGACCCCGAGGCCGACATGGTCCACTACGCCGGCCGCGTATTCGACGAGCGGGAACTGGTCAACCTGGTGGACGCCAGCCTGGACTTCTTCCTCACGGCGAACCGGTACGCGGAGCAGTTCGAGAACCGTCTGGCCGACTATCTCGGCCTCTCCAACTCCATTCTGGTCAATTCCGGCTCTTCGGCCAACCTGCTGGCCGTGTCCGCTCTGACCTCCCCCAAGCTCGGCGACCGCCGGCTGAAGCCGGGCGACGAGGTGATCACGGTAGCAGCCGCATTTCCCACCACGGTGGCGCCCATCATTCAGAACCAGCTGGTCCCCGTCTTCGTCGACGTCAACCTGGGCGACTACACGGCCATTCCGGAACGCCTGGAGGCAGCGGTCTCGCCCCGGACCCGGGCCATATTCATGGCGCACACCCTGGGCGTCCCCTTCGACCTGGACGTGGCCGCGGAGATGGCGAAGCGCCATGACCTGTGGCTGATCGAAGACAACTGCGACGCCCTCGGCTCCCGCTACCGTGGACGGCTTACCGGCACTTTCGGCCAACTGGCTACGATATCCTTCTATCCCGCCCACCACATCACCATGGGCGAGGGCGGCTGCGTGGTCACAGATGATGACGACCTGGCCCGAATCGTGCGCTCGTTCCGCGACTGGGGACGCGACTGCTACTGCTCCGGAGGAGAGAGCAATACCTGCGGCAAACGCTTCTCTCAGCAGTTCGGCAGCCTCCCCCCGGGGTACGATCACAAGTACGTGTACAGCCACATCGGGTACAACCTCAAGGTGACCGACATGCAGGCGGCGGTGGGCTGCGCCCAGCTCGACAAGCTGGACGGCTTCATCGCCCGGCGCAAGGAGAACCACCGGCACCTCATGGACCTGCTCAGCCGCTACCAGGACCGCCTCATCCTCCCCCGGTCCGGTGAGCAGGCGGACCCGTCATGGTTCTGTTTCGTCATCACCGTGCGTCCGGAAGCGGGCTTCACCCGCAATGAGCTGACCCGGTTCCTCGAGACCAACCGGATTGAGACCCGCAACCTGTTCAGCGGCAACCTGCTGCGGCACCCCGCCTTCGAGAATATCAAATGCCGGACAGTCGGAGACCTGCGGAACACGGACCTGATAATGAACAACACGTTCTTCATCGGCGTCTACCCGGGGATAGACCAGCCGCATCTGGACCGGATGGCCGATGTGTTCGCCCGGTTCATGGGTGGTGAACGCCAGCCATGACCACCCCGCAGAAGCTGCGCTGCCGGGTCAATAGCGTCGTTCCTCACGGTGATGGAGTCTACACGCTGGAACTGCTCCCCGACGCCGCGCCCGTACCGCGCTTCAAGGCCGGGCAGTTCTTCCACCTGGCCCTGGACCCATATGATCCGTCGGGCTTCTGGCCCGAATCGCGGGTGTTCTCCATAGCCTCGTCACCGCGCGAACGCGGCCGCATCCAGTTCACCTATTCGGTCCGGGGACGCTACACCGCCCGGATGGAGAAGGAGATCACCGCCGGCCGCGAGGTGTGGATCAAGATGCCCTACGGCGAGTTCTTCGTCGACATGAGCCGTCCGGTGGTGCTCTATGCCGGGGGGACGGGCATCACGGCCTTCACCGCCTTCCTGAATGACCTTGTTGAACGACCGGGCCAGCCGGTCACCGTCTTCTACGGCGCCCGCCGGCGGGACCTGCTGATCTACCGCCCCCTGGTTGACCGTTGCCGGCAGGGCCTCAGCGGCTTTCGGGCCCTCTATTTCCTCGAGAGCACCGAACCAGGGGCGACCGACGAGCTGCCGGGGCAGATCTCGGTGGCCGCCACGTGGGAGCATGTTCCCGACCCCGTCAACTCCAATTTCTATGTTTCCGGGCCGCCGGCGATGCTGAAGGGACTGTCGGCGCAGCTCCAGGACAGGGGCGTGGAGGCCCACCGCATCCGCATCGACGCCTGGGAGTGAGAAGCAGTGCCGAAGCGCATCGACAGAGATGACCTCGACTACATTCTCCGCCGCACTTCTCCCCACTGGGAAGAGGTGCGCAGCCAGTCGGTCTTCATTACCGGCGGGACGGGCTTCTTCGGGTGCTGGCTGCTGGAGAGCTTCCTCCTGGCCAACGACCAGCTCGGCCTGGGGGCGCGGGCGACGGTGCTCAGCCGGAACCCCGGGGCCTTTGCGGCCAGGGCCCCCCACCTGGCGACCCATCCGGCGGTCCGCCTGATCGAGGGCGACGTGAGGACCTTCGTCTTCCCCGAGGGCGAGTTCCCTCTCGTGATCCATGCCGCCACCGAGGCCAGCGCCCGGCTGAACCAGCAGAATCCCCTGCTCATGTTCGAGACGATTCTGGAGGGGACCCGGCGGGTCCTGGAGTTCGCCCGCTGTCACGGCACACGCCGGTTCCTGCTGACCAGCTCCGGGGCGGTATACGGCAGGCAGCCGCCCGAAATGGCCAATATGCCCGAAGAGTACCCCGGCGCTCCGAACCCGATGGACCCAGGCTCAGCATACGGGGAGGGAAAGCGCGCCGCCGAGATGCTCTGCTGTCTGTACGCTCGCGAGTCCAGACTGGAAGCCAAGATTGCCCGCTGCTTCGCCTTTGTCGGACCGCACCTGCCCCTGGATGCCCACTTCGCCATCGGCAACTTCATCCGGGACGCCCTCCGGGGCGGGCCGATCCGGATCAATGGTGACGGCTCTCCGCTGCGCTCCTATCTCTACGCGGCGGACCTGGCGATCTGGCTCTGGACGATCCTCTTGAAGGGACAGCCGTGCCGGCCCTACAATGTGGGCTCCGGCAGGAGCATCAGCATCGCGGAGCTGGCGGGCCTGGTGCGCCAGGTGGTAGACCCCGGTCTCGAGATCACCGTGGCGCGACAGGCCGATCCATCGCAGCCGGCGCAGCGGTACGTAGCGTCTGTGGAACGCGCCCGCGGCGAGCTGATGCTGGAGCCTTCGATTATGCTGGAGGAAGGCCTGGAAAAGACCGCCTGCTGGTGGAAGGCAACATGCCGCTGACTGACGTGGAGTATGTTGACCGGGAAGCCTGTGAGCTGCGCTCCAGCGAGTGCGGCCCGTGCCGGGACCATGCGCAGCTCGTAATACGCATCTCGGATCATGAGACCAACACCGGCGAGTATGATGTCTACCTGTGCCGCAAATCGAGATTGGGTTTCACCAATCCCTATCCTTCCGAAGAGACGTCCCGGTATCTGTACGATACGAAGGAGTCAAGTGATTTCGACCAGATAAAGGGCAACTTCATTGACGGCATCAAGGACCTGCTGGCCAAGAGACAGCTGACGAGGTTGTCCCCTTTCGACCGCTCGAAGGTGAGCGCCGTCCTCGACTATTCAACAGGAAATGGACGCTATGCCGTTATCAGTGCCGCCGTGTTTCCGGCCGCCCGAGTCGATGCCGTCGATTATCAGGATGAGCCTCCTCCGTTGATCAAGAGGAGTCCGTCCGGGGTCCGCTATCATACCGTCCAGGCGTTTGAGAACCAGACGCAGAAATACGACCTCATAGTCCTGCGCCACGTCCTGGAGCACACTCATCATCCGGTGAAGCTGCTGCGGTCGATGGGTGAACGCCTGACTCCGCGCGGAACCCTGTACGTCGAAGTGCCAAACCTGGAGTCCGGCTGCGCCAGGGTGTTCCGCCGGTACTGGAAGGGCTACTACGTGCCCCGCCACATATTTCACTTCACCCGGGACTCACTGGCCCGGATCATTGATCTGGCCGACCTTGAGGGAGAAATCCGCAAGAACGAGATGCCCTACATGGGCAACACCCTGGCGCTGTTGACCGGGACACCCGTCACCAGCGCCATCAATCGGTTCTCCGGCATTCTTCTGCATCCCCTGCAACTGCTCATCGAGTCGGTATCCCGCAGTTCAACCTGCCTCAATGCACAGGTCCACCCGAAGGGGCCGCCGCGGGCATGACAGCCAGCCGTCTTCCGGCAGATCAGCCTGTCCTGAGGCGGCCGTCCAGAGGCGGCGCCATGAGACCCGTGATCACCAACTTCCGGCTCGGGATGGCTGTCTGTATCATGATCATAGGCCTGTACAACGCCCTCTTCTTCGACCGCTACCTGCCCCTCTGCGAGGGATGGCACAGCGTCTATGCCCACTACCTGCTCAATGGGGCCTTGCCCTACCGGGACTTCCACTTCTTCCTGCCCCCTCTGTACCCGCTTATGGTGGCCGGATTCGCCAGCATCTTCGGGCCCGATCTCATTCTGCTGCGAGTAGCCGGCGTCGGCGTCATGCTGTCCCTGACTATCACACTGTTCCTGCTCTTCTCCAGGCTGTTTCCACCCTACATTGCCTGCATCGCCGCCGTCGTGTCTACCATCTACTATCAGTCATCTGTGGTGCACATAGGCTACGACTACCTCAACTTCGTTACCCTGTTTGCGGTCCTGGGCACACTGTTCATCTGCAAGCACTATGACTACGATGGTCATCCGTTCAGATCCAGGGAAGGTCTCAAGGCGGCGGCCTTTCTCTTCCTGGCCGGGGTCCTCGGAATAGCGGCCTTCATGGTCAAGCAGAGCGGCGGTCTCTTCGTGGTGGCCTTTTCGTTTCTGGCCGTGGCCGTTGTCGG
>CAYPDY010000056.1:2611-5630 GCA_964409515.1 uncultured Dehalococcoidia bacterium | reverse complement strand
CGGCTATGCGAAGGGGGGGTGGCGCAAAGCCCTCGGGGGCCTGGTCATCTATTCCGCCGGCGTACTGATTCCCATGCTGCTCCTTTTCGTCTGGCTGGTCTCCAACGGCATTCTGCATCCCTTCTGGGACCAGGTCATCGTCGGAGCATCTTCATCCAAGGGGGGCCTGGCAGCCATCCTCTTCGCCTGGATCCCCCGGCTCTTCAACCGGGGAGACGTCATTGTGTTGATGCACGTCGTGCTCGCCATAATTGTCCTGAGGGTCCATTGCCTTCCCCAGGGCTTCATGCTGGGAAGCCTGGGGGGTGACGGCCGCGGGGCCCGTATCCTGGCCAATCCCCGGACAGTGGCCGCTTTTTCCATTGTCCTGGTCATCTTGATGCTCTGCATCGTGCTCCCCTTCTGGGACGTCGGACTTTCCTACAGGATCGCGGACAACGATCAGCTGGAGTTCCTCTTCAACCGGGTGCCGGTGATAGTCAGTTCCACGGCTTGCATGGTGCTCTTCCTGGTCTTCCTCTTCCGGATAGTCAGAGAAAGGAAGACATCAGACTACGATGCCTTCATCCTTCTGACCGTATCCCTGGGGCTGATATGGGGCTGTGGAACGGCCGCAGGTATTGGCGAGGTGGCCCTGATCCTTGTTACCGGACTGCTGATTGGCATGGCCCTCAACATGAAGTCGCGTTTCAACGTGGCAAGAATCGGATGCGTGCTGATCTGCCTGCTCCTCTTGCCCTACATGACATCATTCAAATACATCAACCCCTACAACTGGTGGGGCCTGGATGAACCCGACATCAGGACCGCATCCGCGCAGCCGCAGCCGGACTACCTGCGCGGCTTTGCGGTTTCACAGCAGACGGCCCGCATCTATTCGGAAGTAACGGCGATCGTGATGGGAGCAACGGAGCCTGGAGATGCCATATATACCTTCCCCAACATCCCGATCTTCTACCTGCTCACAGACCGCTATCCGGACACCTTCGGCATCATCAGCTGGTTTGATGTGGAACCGGACCGGTTTGCGGTTGGTGACGCCGCGCGCCTGCTCGAATCGCCTCCAAAGGTAATCATCTATCTGGAGGTCCCGGAATTCGTATGGGAAGGGCACGAGGGGGCATTTCGCGGTGGACACCTGAGCGGTCAACGGCAAATCAAGGAAGCGATCGTTGCTCTTACCTCGAGCGGTGACTACCGACTCGATGCGAAGTATGACGTTCCGGACGGGTACGCCCTGACCGTGTGGACCATGCTCGAGGAGTAGCCGTCCGGATTCCGGTGGAACTTCGGGGCTGCGGATTTCGTCAAACGGATTGTTGCAGTTTGGCCAACCGACGCTCAAGCTGATATCATGTACATGTTTGTATCCCGTGTCCGTGGCTGGTCACGAGCCGGCAGTGGATCAAGGTGAGAGCGGCTGACTGTATTGTAGGAACGTTGGCAGCAAACGACGTCAAGCATGTGTTCATGCTTACGGGCGGCGGTGCCATGTTCCTGAATGATGCCTTCGGCCTTGAGAAGCGCATCCAGTACATCTGCTGCCTGCACGAACAAGGCTGCGCTATCGCTGCCGAAGGCTATGCCCGCCTTTGCGGGAAGACGGCAGTGGTGTGCGTCACCACGGGTCCGGGGGGTACGAATACCCTGACCGGCGTCCTGGGCCAGTGGCTCGACTCCATACCAGTGCTCTACCTCTCCGGGCAGGTGCGCTACGACACGACAGTGGCCAGTACCGGCCTTCCACTCAGGCAGTTCGGTGACCAGGAAGCCAACATCGTGGACATCGTCCGCCCCATTACAAAATATGCAGTGATGGTCACCGACCCGCAACACATCCGATACCACCTCGAGAAGGCCCTGCACCTGGCGGTCACCGGCAGGCCCGGGCCCGTCTGGCTTGACATACCCTTGAACGTTCAATCAAGCGAGGTGGAAGAGGCAAACCTGAGATCATACGACCCCGAAGAGGACAGCAATGCGGCATCTCCCACCATGGACGAACACCAACTTGACGAGGTCGTGGAAAGGCTGTCCGCATCCGAACGGCCGATCCTGCTGGCCGGCGCCGGCATAAGACTGGCGGGCGCCGCCCCTGCCTTCCATCGCCTGGCAGAAAGACTGGCCATACCGGTTCAGGTGGCCTGGGACGCCATCGACCTCTTCCCTTCTGACCATCCTTTATACGCCGGCCGGCCAAGCACGGTCGGACAGCGCGGCGCCAATTTCATCTTTCAGAATGCTGATTTGCTCCTGAGTCTGGGCTGCCGCCTCAATGTCAGGCAGATCGGCTACACCCACGCAGCAGTAGCCAGAAGCGCCTACAAGATAGCCGTGGACGTCGATCCCGCCGAGCTCAGAAAGCCAACCATCAAGATCGACTGCCCCGTCAACGCTGACGTTGGCCACTTCATACGCGCCCTGGACAAGCGCCTCAAGTCAAGCAGGTTGCCGGGAAAGGCAGCCTGGCTATCCTGGTGCCAGGAACGGATGCGGCGGTATCCGGCGGTATCGCCTGAGCATCACCGACGGCGCCGGCCTGTCAATCCCTATGTGTTCTGTGCTATCCTCTCAGAGTGCCTTGATGCCAGGGATGTGGTAGTCAGCTCGAACGGTGCATCCTGTGTTGTTCCCATTCAGGCAATGCAGATCAAACCGGGTCAGCGCCACATCGTCAACTCGGGCTGTGCTGCCATGGGATATGGACTCCCTGCGGCCATCGGGGCATGTTTTGCGAATGGCCAGAAGAGGAGAGTCGTCTGTCTTGAAGGGGACGGGAGCATCCAGTTGAATATCCAGGAGCTCGAAACGGTCCGCTACCACCGCCTACCGCTCAAGATCTTCGTTTTCAGCAACGGCGGCTATCTTTCGATACGCAGCACGCAGACCAACTTCTTCGAGGGGCGTCTGGTAGGCGAAAGTGCGAAGAGCGGCGTCGGATTCCCCGATCTGGTCAAGGTGGCGAAAGCCTACGGGATCCCGGCCTGGGATGATACAAAACCGCCGGTCGACGAACTGA
>CAYPDY010000056.1:0-2601 GCA_964409515.1 uncultured Dehalococcoidia bacterium | reverse complement strand
CCTACGGGATCCCGGCCTGTCGCATCCGGGATCATGATGGCATGAGGGAAGAGGTGGAGATGGCACTCAAACTGGAAGGCCCGGTCCTCTGTGACGTCCGCATGGACCCCGACCAGTTCGTCACGCCGCGCATCTCTTCGAAACGAATCCCTGACGGGCGCATGGTTTCGAGTCCGCTGGAGGACATGTATCCATTCCTGGCGGATGACGAGTTCTTGTCAAACATGATAATCCCACGCTGGGAACCAAACTAGCCAATGGATCGTCCTAGTAATCAGGAGGTGCGTTTATGAACTGTCTTGAACGCGAAATGGTTGACGCCCTAAAGGATCTGCGAGACAATCACGCTGTGATCGGCGTCAAGGCCGAGTTCGAAGCAGAAGGCACCCGCCTGGAAGAAGCCCTTCGATTGAAGGAAGTAGTCATGAAGGCCGGGCTCGGGCTGACAATCAAGATCGGCGGCTGCGAAGCGTTGCGGGACATGTACGAGTGCCGGTCAATCGGGGTGGAGCGGTTGGTGGCTCCGATGATCGAAACGGCCTTCGCGCTCAAGAAATTCATCTCAGCCGTTCGCCTGGTCTTTCCGGAGGACGAGCGTACCGACGTGAAGTTTGCCGCCAACATTGAGACCATCACCGGGTGTCAGAACTTCGATGCCATGCTGGAGTTGCCCGAGTCAGCCGACCTGCACGGCATCGTCATGGGTCGGGTAGACCTGACCGGTTCGATGAGTATGCCCCGCGACACCATTGACAGCGAACCCGTCTTCGAGATTACTAAGGGCCTGTTTATGAAGTCCAAGTCCAGGGCAATGGAGAATGCCATAGGCGGCGGGGTTTCAGCCAGCTCGCTGCCCTTCTTCCGCCGGTTGCCGGCCGGCACCATAGACCGCTACGAGACACGAAAGGTGATATTCAAGTGTCCGCAAGCGCTGAACCATGATGCCGAAAAGGGCATCCTTAAGGCTGTGGGCTTTGAGCTGCTCTGGCTGAAGAACAAGCGTGAGTACTACGGATCCATCTCCATGGAAGACTACGAGCGCTTCAAGATGTTGGAGAAGCGCTACAAGATCCTGATCGCACAGGCAGGAGGACGGTCGGGCTGATCGGCTGGACTTAGAGGGTACCCCATCGGATGAGGAGACAGTTAGCGGCCCATCGCGGCAGGCGGGCGTTCCCAACGGCGGACAAGCTGATCTCCCCTGCTTTGGCCGATATCAAGGTGGCGGCGATCGATCTCGACGGCGTGGTCTACCGCGGAAACGTCATGATCGGGGGGGCGGACGAGGCGATATCCAGGCTGCGACAACAAGGATTGCGGCCTCTCTTTGCTACGAACAGCTCGGTCAGAACAAGGGCCGACATCGCCCGCAAGTTGAGTGGAATGGGGATACCCGCGCGGGAGGACGAGATTCTCAGCTCCGCTTTTGTCGCTGCAATGCTGGTTAGAGAGCTCGGGAGCAGAAGGGTTCTTGTGATAGGATCGGAGGGACTCAGGCGGGAGATGGCCGATGCCGGCGCCATGGTCGTGCCCGAGCCACCGTGCGATGTCGTGGTAGTCGGGATGGACACAGCCTTCTCATATGGCAAGATCCAAATGGCCGCTGAGGCCATTGCATCTGGCGCCGTGTTCGTGGCCTGTAACAGGGATGCGAGTTTCCCGGGTGAAAACGGGCGCATCCTCCCTGGGTGCGGCCCTATGGTAGCAGCGGTTGAAGCCGCCGCCGGTTCTCCGCCGCATTTCATAGCCGGCAAGCCGGCTGTGCGAATGCTCGAGATCATAGCCGCCCAATACCAGGTCAATCCACGGGAGATCCTGGTGGTCGGCGATGGGTTGGACAGCGATATCGAAATGGGCACGGCCTTCGGTTCGCCCTCGGTGCTGGTGGCGCCGGTCGCCTCCGAGTGGAACCCCGAGACCCTCGGTCCCACCTGGACTCTGCGGTCTCTGGCCGACCTGCCGGCTCTGCTCGGAATGAAGGCGGGGTTCTAGAGCGGACATGCACTGCGCATGAAGCGTATCAGCATACTGACTCCCTGCTTCAACGAGGCGGAGAACGTCGAGGAGTTGCATGCTCAGGTAGCCCGGGTCATGTCCGGACTACCTCAATACCAGTTCGAGCACATATTCATCGACAATGCCTCAACTGATGGAACAGTGCCCATTCTCCGCCGCCTGGCGGCCGCGGACCCCACAGTGAAAGTCATCCTCAACGCGCGCAACTTCGGGCATATCCGTTCTCCTTTTCACGGCATCCTGCAGGCTCACGGCGATGCGGTAGTCTGCATGTCCGCGGACCTCCAGGACCCTCCCGCCATGATCAAGGACTTCGTCGGGAAGTGGGAAGAGGGCTTCAGAGCCGTGCTGGGCGTCAAGACGCGGAGCAAGGAAACGCGGGCCATGTTCATGCTTCGCAAACTCTACTATCGCGTTCTGGGCAAGCTCTCGGACGTCCCCTTGATCGACAACTTCACCGGGTTCGCCCTCTATGACCAGCAGATCGTGAAAATACTGCGCCAGATCGATGACCCCTACCCGTACATACGCGGGCTGATCGCCGAGATCGGCTTTGAAACCGCCAGGGTGGAATTTGAGCAGCCG
>CAYPDY010000055.1:0-15749 GCA_964409515.1 uncultured Dehalococcoidia bacterium | reverse complement strand
GCCAGCGCTTGCGCCTCTTGTAGTGCTTGATCTCGCGGTAGCTCTTGGTCTCGCCAACAGTGCCCAGTCCCATGTAGAACTCCCGGACATCGGCATTGTCCCTCAGCTTCTCCCCGGTGTCATCGAGGACGATCCGGCCGTTCTCCATGACGTAGCCGTGGTTGGCCAGAGACAGCGCCGCCTTGGCATTCTGCTCTACCAGGAGAATGGAGACCCCCTCCTCCTCGTTGATCCTCTTCAGTATCCTGAAGATCTCCTCTACCAGGAGCGGCGCCAGGCCCAGGGACGCTTCGTCTACCAGCATCAGCTTGGGGCTGGCCATCAGCGCCCGGCCCACGACCAGCATCTGCTGCTCGCCGCCGGAGAGGTACCCGCTGGTCTGCCTCTGCATCTGCTTGAGGATGGGGAAGTACTCATACACCATGTCCAGGTTCCTGTTCAGCCGGCCCCCGCTTCCCGAGATATAGGCGCCGGCCCTGAGGTTCTCGTCCACCGTGAGGTGCTCCAGGACCAGTCTCCCCTCCATGATCTGTATGATCCCCATTCGAGCGATCTTCTGCGCATCTCCGTTCTCGATCCGCTTTCCCTCGAACTCGATGGCACCGTCGGTGACCCTTCCCTCCTCCGTCCTCAAGAGCCCGGAGATGGCTTTCAGGGTCGTGCTCTTGCCGGCCCCGTTGTTGCCCAGAAGCGCAACGACGCTCCCCTTCTCCACCTCGAGCGAGACGCCCCTCAGCACGAGGATGACGCCCTGGTACTTAACCTCAACGTTGGTCAGCTGCAGCAGCGGCATGTTGTCCCCCTTACGCGTGCCCGGCCGTTTCGTCACCCAGGTAGGCCTTGATGACGGCCGGGTCGCTTTTCACCTGGCTGGGAGTCCCTTCGGCTATCTTGCGCCCGAAATCCAGGACCATGATTCGATCGGTAATGTCCATCACCACCCCCATGTCGTGCTCTATGATGATGATGGTCATGCCCTTCTCCTCCTGAACGTCGAGGATGAAGCGGGCCATATCTTCCTTCTCTTCCGCATTCATGCCGGCCATGGGCTCATCCAGGAGGAGCAGCGTCGGCTCCTGGGCCAGAGCTCTCCCCAGGTCGATACGCTTTCGGATGCCGTATGGGAGAGTGCCGACCACCGCCTTCCTCCATCGTTCCAGTTCCAGGAAATCGATGATGTCTTCGACGGCTCCGCGCTCCCTCACGTCCTGGCGATGTGGCCGGCCGAAGTACAGGGCCTGCTCCACCCACGTGGTGGTGAAGTGGAAATGGCGCGCCGCCATGAGATTGTCGACTACCGTCAGGCCGGTGTAGAGCTGTATGTTCTGGAAGGTCCGGCTGACGCCCATCCTGGCTATCCTGTCGGGACGGAGCCTGGTTATCTTGTCGCCCCTGCAGTAGATTTCGCCTCTCTGAGGACGGTAGAAACCGTTGATGCAGTTGAGCGTGCTCGTTTTTCCGGCGCCGTTCGGCCCGATGATGCCGAAGATCTCACCCTTGGCCACTTCGCACTCAATACCCTGAAGAGCCTTCACTCCTCCGAAGCTCAGGTGGACATCCTCAAACCTTAGCTCGACTTCTCTGCTCGCCGAATTCGACATCGCTGATCTCCTTGTCTGCTGTCAGCCCTCTCCCCACCTTCGATCCGCCAGCCTTTCGGCGCTGCCGGAGAGCGCTCCTTGAGGCAGGAGCTCAATACTGTCCATGCTCAGCTTGAGCACGTCCTGGCAGCGCCTGGCTACCGCCCCAGCCAGGGCTTCGCGGTCAGCGCCTTGAGGCACCTCGATCTTCAGAACTGCCCGATCCTTGTGGCCGTCGAGGGTCAGCAGCATCTGATAGTTGAGAATCTGACGGAAGGACGAAATGGCTTCCTCCAGTTCTTTCCGGTGAACGTAGATTCCCTTCACCCTGACCCGCTGTCTCACCAGGCCTCCGGCGCCTATGATTCTGAATGAGCTGCGGCCGCACCGGCAGGGTTCGTCGGTGTACGAAGCCATGTCCCCGGTGCCGAAGCGCACCAGGGGGTAGACCCGGCTGAAGAGCGTGACCACTACCTGGCCGGTCTCCCCGGGTGCCATCTGCCTCCCTGTCTCCGGATCGGCAATCTCGATGGCGCCCGCCTCATCGTCGCAGTGGTAGCCATCGCCTCTTCCGCAACAGTAGGCAACCGGTCCCACATCGGGGGTCTCGTAGACATCTCCTACCACCAGCCCGAAGCGCTCCTCGAAGGTCCTGCGTGGGGGTTGAGGGTGCCTCTCTCCTCCGCATTGCACGTACTTCAGATCGAAGTCCCGGCGGACGTCGTAGCCCAGCTCCTCCGCCTTCTGCAGTACGGTCATGACCAGACTCGGGGACCCGAACAGAGCCGTGGGGTGGAGCTCGTGCAGCAGCTTCACTTGAAGCTCGGGCTGCCCGGTGCCCGCTGGAACCACCGTGCACCCCATCATGTCCAGGCTGTCGGTCACGGCCAGCCCGGCAGGGGCCATGTGGTATGAGGTCGAGACCATGACCACATCGCCGAACCCGGGGTAGCCCAATCGGAGAAAGGTCCGCAGTTGGGCCTGGATGCGCTCGGGGCCCCACACATCGTAGATGGGCCCGGGCGATATGTAGATCCTGTCCAGACCCCTGATGGGCACGGCCAGAAGCCCTCCAAAGGGCGGGCGGGCGCGCTGCATTTCCGCCAGGTCGTCCTTGGTGGTTACCGGCAGTCTCTCCAGATCCTTAACCGTCCGAATGCGGGACGGTTCGACCCCGGTGCCGTCCAGCATTTCCTTCACGGCAGAAGAGTTCCGGTAGGCGAATCGAATCTGCCTCTCCAGCCTCTTGTTGAGAGCCCATTCCCTCTCTTCGGGAGAGGCCTTCTCCTTCCGCTCGTCGTAGAGAGCCAGCAGCTCTTCGCGGCTCAGGCTTCTCCGCATGAGGCCCTTCCTTCTGCGGTCTTCCACCCTCGATGGCGTCTCATACTGAACCAACCCGGCTAGATCCTCCTGATCTCCTTCAGACCGAAAAGCCCGTTCGGCCGGACCATCAGGATGATCACCATGAGAATGAAGGGGAGCACCTCTCTGAACGCGGTGATATGAGGGTCAACGTATGTGCCGCTGAGGGTCTCCACCAGGCCGATGATGAGCGCGCCCACGAAAGCGCCGGGCACCGACTCGATCCCGCCGAGAAGGAGCACGGGCATGGCCCTCATCATGCCGAAGTCCCCCAGCGCGCTGTCCAGGACGAACATCGATGCCAGCAGTATCCCGCCCAGGGCGGCCGACACCAGGCCTACTATCCAGGACACGGCGAAGACCCTTTTCACGTCAATTCCCAGACTCTGGCTCACCACCTGGCGCTCCGCTACTGCCCTCATGGCTAGGCCCATCCTGGTAAAACGGAAGAACAAAACGAAGGCGGCGAACATGGCAGTGGCGACCACGAATGACAGCAAGAGCGCCCAAGAGAAGCTGACCGTTCCCAGGCTGAGATTGCCGTCAGGCAGGATGTGAGGCATGGACCGCGGTTCCCCTCCCCACCACAGGATACTGATGCCCTTCACGATCAGGCCGACGAGCAGCATGGCCACGAAAGGTATCAGCATGGGGCGGCCGACCAGGGGCCTGATGACGGTTCGCTCGATGATGAGGGCCACTGCCATGCTGAACAGCACAACCAGGGGCGCGGCGGCCCACATCGGCAGGCCGACCTCGGTGAGCAGCCACCAGGCGAAGAAGGCCATCATCATCATGATGTTGCCGTGGGCTATGTTGAAGACCTTGGTGGCCTTCGAGATCACGACGACGCCCAGGGCGATGAGGGCATAGACTCCCCCCAGTAGCAGGCCTTGAGCTACGGAATTCAGGAAAGTGTCCATATCTCTCTCTCAGTCACACTCATTCAGATTGTGCCGTAACCTGAATCCATCGAAGATTGGTGCACAGGCCTCCAGCAAGAGGCCTGTGCACCCAGACTGGTTCAGTCCGCGTTGGGTATCCAGTCGTCGCTGGCCAGTATCAGGTTCTGGTCGGCGGCGCTCCACCTCCACATCTGGAAGTAGCGCAGCCCTTCCCGGCTGCCGTCGGAATAGCTTAGCTTCGGGAAGCCCGGCAGGGTGACGGAGACGTCCTCCAGGCCCTCGTAAATGGCCTGGCTGGAGAGGTCCTTGGTCCCGATATCCTTCACGACAGCCCTTATCAGTTCCACCGCCATTTCCGCGTTGAGGAGCCCGCTCAGGGCCTGCCTGTTGATCATGGTAGGGGCCTCACCGGGGTGGTTGTCCTGCAGCAGCTTCGTAGCCAGCCGGACCTGCTCAGAGTCGTAGGTCCACCATGCCCAGTTAATGCTTTCCAGCAGCCCGTCACAGGCGGCCCAGCCGGCCTTGTCGGTGATAGCGCCAACGTAGGAGCACAGCGTGCCACCGCCGGACACGATCGTAGCCGTGCCTCCGGCCGCCCGATACTGGGAGATGAAGGTGGAAGGCGCCACGGCGCCGCCTGAGCCAAACCAGAGGTAGTCACAGTTCTTGTACTTGTCCACCTCGCCGCTCCAGGTCATCGTCGCGGCCGGAACCAGGGAAGTGCCCACAAGCGTGAACTGATCCGGGTTCTCCTGGCAGTACTTCTTGAGGGCAGTCTCGGTATCCGGGTTGGGGGCCACATTCCATGAGGCCATGCCGATGGTGGCCGGGCCGGATCCCTCCCAGTCGTTCTCGTGGAGCCATTCCAGCTCGGCTGGCACGATGCCCCTCATGAGGCCGGCCTCGCAGAAGACGGATCCCGGATTGTCCACCACGGGCACACTGGCGCTGGCCTCGATTATGGCGATGCCATCAACCTCGGCCCGGGTCTTCAGCGCCTCGGCGCATCCCGGGAAGCCCGTCCAGATGACACTGGCCCCCTGGGACTTCACATAATCATAGCCGAGCGAGAATCTCTGCGTGTCATACTTGGTATCGTACTGAACGACCTCCAGGGTCACGCCCGGGATAAGGCCCTCGCCGTTGACATAGTTGCAGTAGTCCGTCAGCGACCAGGATATCGGCGTCATGGCGTTGGCCGCCGGTCCCGTGAGGTCCGTCAGATCGCCGATCACGATGGTCTTGGCCTCGGTCTCTTCTTCGCCGCCGCCACAGCCTGTCAGGACCGGCGTGGCCAGCAGAACAGCCAGAATGCAGCACAGCAGAGCTATCCACTTACGTCCCATTCCTTAGCCTCCTCAAGAGTCTTTTTGTCAACCCCCCGGTCAACGTTCTTGTTTGGTCACCAGGTTCCGCCAGCCGCCGGTCATCGTCGAATCGAATGTCGTTGTCTGTCTCTACCAAGCCCCCTTCCTGACTGGCTGCCGTTCGGTCCCTTCCACGTGCCTCATGCTAGCCGCCGCGGTAAGAATATGGACGCAGCCGGTAGTATGTCTTGAACTTCTGCCACCGCGAGTAAAGACCTCCCGGCTCGAACACGAGGAAGGCCAGAATCACCACGGCGTAGAGTATGAGACTCATGGCCACGTTGAATTGAGCCAGCGGCACCAGCGGGGTTATCTGGTCAATCAACATCTCCAGAAGCTTAAAGGCCACCACACCCATGAAGACTCCCGTTGTGCTGCCGAGCCCTCCCACGGCCAGCATGCCGAAGTACCAGATGGAGTTGCTGATCTGAAACTGCTCGGGGCTCACCCAGAACTCGGAGTAGGCCAGCAGCCAGCCGGCCACGCCGGCATACATGCAGCCGATGAAGAAGGCGGTTGTCTTGTACCGGAATATGCTGATGCCGCCGACCTCGGCGGCCAACTCGTTGTCCCTGATAGCCACAAAGGCCCGGCCCATCGGCATCCTCTGGATGTTCTTGGCGAAGTAGGTGCCCAGCATCACCAGTATGATGGCGATGAAGTAGATGTTCTCCCGGGACGTGAACTTGATGGCTCCGAGAGTGAGGGGAGTCACGCCGATCCCTCCGCTCCCGCCAGTCCAGCCCCTGAAGTAGACGATGCACCAGATAATGATGAAGTTGGCGGCCAGCGAGGCCACCGCAATGTAGAAGCCTTTCAACCGGAAGCTGGGGAGTCCGAAGAAGACACCGACCAGCCCCGCCGAAAGGGCGGCCAGGGGAAGGCACAACCATCCCGAGATCCCGTACCTGCTGGTCAGGATGGCGGTGGTGTAGGCTCCCACCCCCATGAACGCCGCCTGGCCGATGGAGAACACACCGCAGAGGCCTGTCAGCACGTGCAGTCCCAGCACCGCCAGGATCACGACGGACAGCCCGATGATCCAGGTCAGCCAGTACTCGGCTGCGAAGAATGGCATGGCCAGAAGCAGGGCCACCGCGCCGATGCTCAAGGCCCACTGGGTCCTGGTCCGCAGAATGGCCATGTCCTGTTCGTACTTGCTGGCAAAAACGCCGTTTGGTAGCATCGCCGATACCTGCCTTTTCCCCCGGCTGATCCGGAAACGTGGGCCAGCGGCCTATGTGCGCATTACTTTGAGCCTGGTGCTCACGGTAGCTGTCCGGCCGTCCCTGTAGACCACCTTCACCTCCGTCGGCACCTCCTCGGCCTCTCCGTAGATGGCCTCCACCAGGCTCTTGTAGCGGGTCTCCATGAAACCTCTCCTCAGCTTCATGGTCCGGGTCAGCTCGGACTCATCGGGATCGAATGGCTTGGGCGCATTGACGAACCTCTTCACCCTGATCCGCTCGGGAAGCTTCTCATTGAGCTTCTGCACCTCGCCCCGGATCAGCTCACACACCTGCGGTTTCTGCGAGAGATCGGCGAAGGTGGTGTAGGCCACTCTCTTCTTCTCCGCCCAGTTTCCGACGTTGTCGAAGTCGATCTCCACCACCACCCCAATGAACGGCTCGGTCTTGTCGCCGACCACGAAGGCGTCCTTTATGAAGGGGCTGAACTTGAGCCGGCTCTCTATATACTGGGGTGCATACCTGGATCCGTCCGACAGCTCTCTCATGTACTCCAGCCGGTCCAGGTAGTACATGTGGCCATCCTCGTCGAAGTAGCCGGCGTCGCCGGAGTGGAACCATCCGTCGGCGAAGGTCTTCTGCGTGGCCTGCTCGTTCTTGTAGTATCCCAGGCTCTGGGCGGCGCCGCTCACCAGGATCTCCCCGTTGCTGGCAATCCGGACTATCTTATCCGGGTTCACTATGCCGACTGAGTCAACTTTCACGTTGCCGGCACTGTGCATGCCCACCGACATCTCGCTGCAGCCGAATGTCTGCCTCAGATCGACACCGGTGGCGGTGATGAGGCGAAAGACGTCCGGTCCCAGGGCGGCTCCGCCCGTGAAGGCGCACCTTATCCGGCGCAGGCCATGCCTGTCCCTTATGGGTTCGAACAGGACCAGGTTGCACAACCAGTACGCGGCCTTCCAGAATGGCCCCAGTTCGGCGCCCCTGAACTTGGCGTCGGCCTGGCGGTAGCCGACTGGGAGGCAGATCTTGTAGACCAGCCTGTCTAAGAGGGAGCTCTCCCTGATGCTGTTCTGGATTGATGAGGCCATTCCTTCCCAAAGACGCGACGGGTAGAAGATGACCTGGGGCCCGATCTCTCTGATGTCCTGGTCCACCGTTGCCAGGGACTCCGGGAAGTTCATTTTGAAACCCCGGGCCAGGCTGCTTACCAGGCCTAGGCCCTGCTCCGCCAGCCATCCGGGCAGGATGTAGGAGACCCAGTCGTCCGTCTCGTAGGTGTCGTAGAATGAGAGGGTCACCAGCATTGATGAAAACAACTGTTTGTGGGTGACCATGGATAGCTTGGGCAGGCCGGTGGTCCCGGAGGTGCAGACCAGAAGTGCCAGATCGTCACCCTTTCCCTGCCTCAGGCTCTCTTCAAACAACGAGGCGTGGGTGCCCTCGTACTCCCGTCCCAGCTGTGCCACTTCGTCGAAGCTGAGCAGCACCGCGTCGTCGTAGCTCCTCATGCCCTTGGGATCCCAGTAGATGACCTTCTTGACCAGGGGCAACTTGTCCAGGATGGAGAGGACTTTGTCCACCTGCTCCTGGTCTTGGGCTATCACGAACTCGGAGTCCGACAATGCCGCGATGTGCTGAACCTCGGCGGGCGAGGAGCTGGAGAATATGCCGGTGACCGCGCCGCCGGCCGCCTGTGCCGCCAGCTCGGCCCAGAACCAGTGGGGATCGTTGTCACCGATGATGGATATCTTTGCCCCGCCCGAGAAGCCGAGGCTTGTCAGGCCCAGGGAGAAGCGCTTGACCTGCTCGTAGCATTCCCTCCACGTGTACTCGTTCCAGATCCCCTTGTCCTTCTTCCTCATCCAGACCTGGTCCGGCCACCTCTGGTAGTTCTGGAAGAGCAGCTGTACGTTGGTTACATCGCGGCCGACGCTGGCCAGTGCGTCAGCCTTCCCTCGCGCGCCGTTTCGCCGCGGCATTTTGGCCTTCTGTTTCTCGCCGGCGCTGGCTTTGTCCCTGGCCGCTGTCTCAGCTGATGCACTCATCGGCACCCCCCGGGGCTAGATTCGAACCACCTTCTTGGTCGAGTCTAGGTCCGCCGCGCCGTCCTGTGAATCCGCTCGGGCGGCGAATCCACCTTCCACTAAGGCGGAGGGGTGGCGGCGCGGCGGCGCCGCGGATCGGCGCCAAAGCGCTGGGGGAGCGCGCCGGCCGCCTGCGGCATAGTCAGACAGACCGGCGGGTGCGGACGGAGTTTGACATGCGGCCCGTCGCTGCCTACTATCAGCATTTGGCAGGCCAGGCATTCTGGCGGCCCCTCTTTGCAGAACGACCAGGAGGATGAAGTGGGTACCGGGAAGGCAGCAAGCCAGAAGATATCGGTGCTTATTGCCGACGATCACAAGGCATTCCGCGAAGGATTGGCCAGCCTTCTGGGCGAGGAGGCTGATATACAGATCGTGGGTGCAGCCTGTGACGGGACCGAGGCCGTCAGGCTGTCTGGCGAGCTGCGCCCGAACGTCCTGGTCACCGACGTGGCGATGCCCGGGATGAACGGTATCGAAGCTATCAGGCAAATCAGGACGACCAGCCCGAGGACGGCATTCGTGGTGCTGAGCGCTTTCTCCTACGACTCGTACGTGGTGGCGGCAGTCGAAGCCGGCGCCTCGGCCTACCTGCTGAAGACCCAGGGGGTCGAAGAGATCGCGGAAGCCATACGCTCGGTCCATTCCGGCCACATGGTCTTCGGGTCTGAAGTGAACGCGGCCATCCGGAGGCGGGTGGGTGTGGTACCGTCCCGGTCTTCCAAGGCGCGCGAGCAACCCAGCCCCCGCGAGCTGCAGCTCCTGGCCATGGCCGGCAGGGGGCTGGGCAACAAGGAGATGGCGGTCAGGCTGGGCATCGGGGAACGCACGGTGCAAACCCACTTCCAGAATGTGCTGGCCAAGCTTGGCACCACGTCCCGGACGGAAGCGGTGGTGACCGCTCTGTCTGAGGGCTGGATAACCTTCGACGAGATCCAGGCGGTGACCCGGCCTGAATAGGCGCCCGCGCGCCCCTGGCGGTCGCGACGCAGCCTGGGACCTCCGGGTGGGGATGGTCATATGTCACACAGGGAATACGATGATTTCATGGCTTTGGTCTGCCGTCCGGCCCTGGTCGTCTCCGGCGGCCGGGTGGTGGCGGCCAACCGGAGGTTGGCCTGCCTGACCGGGTACGCCAGCAGCGAGCTGATCGGGCTGAGGGCCGCGGCACTCGTAGGGACTAATGACCGGCCGCGGGAATCGCGCGGGCCGTCGAGGCGTGGATCCGTCCTCGGCAGTCACACTGGCATGCTGATCACCAAGGATGGCCGCAGAGTCAGCGCGCGCTTCTTCAGGCGGCGGCTCAATAACGGCGGCCGCCCTGGCGGCACGCTGGCGGTATTCGACGAGGGCGCCGGGGAGGACGCCGGGGTTTGGGTGCCGGACTCGGAGCGCCTGCTGGAGGAGTGCCTGCAGACTGCCGAGGCCGGAGTGGTGGTCATCGCCCGAAATGGCCTGGTGGCCCTGGCCAACAGGAGGTGCTGCGAGCTCCTCGGCTACCAGGAGCTCGAAATCATTGGCCGGCGCTGGGATGGAGTCTTCGTCCGGCGCAGCGACCGCCGCCGGGCCATCGAGTATTTCGAGAAGCTTGTCTCCGGCGAGGAGTCTCCCCGCGACTACTACGAGACCAGGGTCCCCACAAAAGGCGGTGAGAAGAGGATCGTAGCCTGGCATGGCGTGAGGCTGCTCAGGGCCGGCTCCATCCGCGTGCGGGGGATCATCTCGTCCTTGACGGACGTCACCGAGCACAGGGAGTCATTGAAAGCCATGGAAGACCAGGAGAGGCTGTACCGCCTGGTCTCCGAGAACGCCACGGCCGGGGTCTGGACCTACGATGTGGCGACGCGCCGGGTCACCTACATGAGCTCATCGATAGCCCAGATAACCGGTTACACCGGAGATGAAGTGACGGCTATGGAACTGGACCAGATCCTCACCCCTGAATCGCGCGCCTTCGGCGTGGCTGAGCTGGAGCGCCACTTGGCCCAGGACGGCGAGTACGGGGGACGGCCGCACACCTGGACCATAGAGCTGGAGCAGAACTGCAAGGACGGTTCGACAGTGTGGGTGGAAACGCGGACCTCGGTCATGCGGGATGAAGAAGGGAGGCCCACCGGCATTTTTGGGTTCACGCGGGACATAACGGAGCGGAAGCAGGCCGAGAGGACTCTCCGTGACAGCGAGAAGAGGTATCGCACCTTCTTTGAGAACTCCATGGACGCTACCTGCATCATGGGCCGCAACGGCCGGGTCCTCGATGTCAACCGGGCGGCTTTGGCCCTAATGGGCTATTCCCGGGAGGAAACGTCCGAGCTGAACCTCCTGAGCTGTGCGCCGGAAGAGCAGAGGCGGCGGTTCCAGGCGCAGATTGAGAGGGACGGCTTCGTGCGCAACTTCGAGATGCGCCTCCGCCGCAAGGACGGGGTAGAGCTGGATTGCGTGCTGACCTTCGATCTGCGGAGGGACGACTACGGCAACATCGTGGGCTACGAGGGCAGCATTCGGGACGTCACCGGGTACAAGCGCCTGCAGCGGAACCTCCGGCTCTACGCCAACGAGGTGACCCGGGCCCAGGAGGATGAGAGGCTGCGCCTCTCCCGGGAGATCCATGACGGGGTCCTCCAGAACCTGCTGGCCCTTGGACTGGAGCTGGAGAAGGCCATCAGGAGCGTGAGCCGGAAGGGGAGCAGCCAGGAGGCCCAGCTGCAGGGCATCCGCAATGAGGTCCAGCGGCTGGCCAAGGAGATGCGGGCCATGAGCCATGCCCTGCGCCCCAGCGTGCTCGATGAGCTGGGCCTGGTGGCCGCGGTGCAGACCCTGCTTCGCAGCCTGGAAGAGACGCGGGGGACAAAGACCGATCTGCAGGTAGTGGGGGTGGAGAGCCGCCTGGGGGGCGAGGTGGAGCTGGCCCTGTTCCGAATTGTGCAGGAGTCGCTCAGCAATGTGAAGCGTCACTCTGAAGCCGGATCGGTCCGGGTCCGGGTCGAGTTCGGCGCCGGGTCGGTCAAGGCCGTGGTTTCGGACGACGGCCGAGGCTTTGATGCCCCGCGGCGGATGAGCGATCTGGCCTCGGAGAGAAGCCTCGGCCTGGCCGGAATGGAGGAGCGGGCCAGGATGCTGGGAGGTTGGGTGGGCCTGGAGTCCCGGCCCGGAGCGGGCACCACGGTCACGGTCGAGATCCCGCATGCCGGGTCCGAGCTGCCTGAACCCGCGCTGTAGCCCGACCCCGGCCCGCAGGCGGCGGCGCCCTGTTGGAGGGGCCAGTTTGCCACCGGCGGGGAAAAGGGTTAGGATTTCCTGTGCGCCGGCTCTCAGAGGATAGAAGGGGGAACCATCAAACGGGAATTCGAAGGCCTTGACCAGACCGACGTCAGGCTGATCGCAGAGCTGGAGGCCAATCCGAGGCAACCTCACACGGAGATCGCCGCCAGGCTGGGGTTGAGCCGGGATACCGTCCGCTCCAGGCTGGAGAAGATGCTGGAGGCCCGGGCGGTCCGCATAGTAGGCGTGGCCGACCCGATATCTGTAGGGTACACCACCTCTGTCATTATGGGCATCAACGTGCGGTCTGACCGGCTGCTGGCCGTCGCCGACAAGCTTGCTTCCCTCGCTCCGGTACAGCACCTGATGCTCTGCATGGGGCGGTTCGATATCATGGCCTATGGTCTCTTTGAGAGGCGGACGGATTTCCTGGATTTCCTGGTGGGCCACATTGGCCATATGGCCGGAGTGCTGCACATCGAGAGCATGCTGACGCTGCGGAACACCAAGATATTCGGTCCGCTGCTGTCGGACGGGTCCGGCTCGAATCCCAGGCAAACCCCTGCCTCCGCCCTCGACCCCCTGGACTTCGCCCTGATGAGAGAGCTGCAGGCGGACGCCAGGCAGAACAGCCGCCGGCTGGCGCAGAAGCTGGGCACGAGCCAGTCCACCGTCCTCCGGAAGATCCAGGCGCTGCAGAGCGCCGGCATCATGCGCATAGCGGCGCTGGCCAACCCCGTGGTCCTGGGATACGAAGGCGTGGCCTCGATAGGCATGAAGTTCGATCCGGCCCGGCTCGATGAGGGGGCCAGGGTGATTGGCTCCTGCCGCAACGTGCAGACGGTGGCCGTCTGCGCCGGCCGGTATGACATTATTGCCTGGGCGATGTTCCGGGAGCTCGGCGATCTGTCGAATTTCATCACGGTTGAGCTCGGCAGCGTCCCGGGGCTGCAGCACCTGGAGGCCATGACCAGCCTGAAGATCATCAAGGCCTCGCACGTATACCTGGGCAGCGACATGCCCTGGTCGGGCATTGGGTCCCATCATGCTCCCGTTGACGTGTAAGTGCCTGTCTGCTACCATGGTAGGCGCATGTGCTGAATGCCATCCCTTGTGTGGAGACGCGTATGCATTACATTGACCGACTCCGGTGACGCGAACAGCTACCCAGTCTGGCCAGATTAATTCTACGGAGGAACGACAGATGATCAAACACGTGATGCCTGGCAAGTGGGATCTGGAAGTCGACCTGGTGGCAGTGGGTTCCAGCGCCGGCGGCCTGACGGCGGCCATCATGGCGCGGGACCATGGCCTGAGTTCCGTGGTCTTGGAGAAGGGAGGAGTGCTGGGGGGAGGCACGGCCTACTCCGGCGGGGCCATCTGGATACCTCTCTCCCACCACATGTCCGAGGTGGGGTGCAAGGACACTCGTGATGGTGTGGTGCGCTACGTGCGCCAGCTGAGCATGGGCCATCATGATGAGGACATACTGGCGACGTACCTGGACACTGGCGCGGAGATGGTGAAGTACCTGGAGGACCACACCCCTCTGCGCATGTGCGTTGAGGATGACAGCAGCGGCACCGAGTACTGTGCCGATGTTCCCGGCGGCGTGCCGCTGGGCCGCAAGCTGTGGCCCGACGCCAAGGTGATGCCCGGCGTCCTGGAGGAAGCCGAGAAGAAGCATCCCCTGGTCGGGAAGGTGTCGAAGGACCCGGTGAGATACCTCATCGGCCCGCGGCCGCCCTGGGTGCAGGGACGGGCCCTCATCGGGGGGCTGGCGCTGGGCTGCGCAGAGCGGGGCATCGAGGTGCTCACGGACACGCCGGGCAAGCAGCTGATTGTGGATAATGGCCGTGTGGTCGGCATCCGCGCGCAGCGCGAGGGACGGGACTTCTTCATCAAGGCCAACAGGGGCGTCCTTCTGGCCTCCGGCGGTTTCGAGTGGAACCAGGCGATGAACAAGAGATACATCTACTCACCGCCGCTGTACGCCTACACTTGCCCCACCAACGAGGGCGACGGGCACATCATGGGGATGGAGGTGGGGGCCGCCACGGCCCTGATGGACCACAGCATCTTCCAGCCGGGGTTGGGCCTGCCTACCGACATCGTGGGCCACGGCCAGCATCTGCACCGCCCCTTCATCTATGGCTATCCGGGCATGATCATGGTCAACCGCGACGGCCGGCGCTGCTGCGACGAGTGCTTCTATCCCGACATGGGCCGCGCCTTCCTGGAATACGACCGGCAGAGAGGGGGCTTCAAGAACTGGCCCATCTTTGCGGTCCTCGACCAGGGCTTCCGCGAGATGTTCCCCTTTGCCGGCCTGAAGCGCGGCGGCACCGACGTCAACGACCTGGTCAAGAAGGGGGACACACCGAGGGCCCTGGCTGAGGCCATCGGCGTGTCAGGAGACAACCTGACGGAGACCATCGACCGGTTCAACCGCTTCGCCCGGGAGGGCAAGGACCCCGACTTCCACCGCGGCGAGAGCATGTACGACCTGCGCTGGGCGGAGGCCATCTTCCCCAACCGCGGCTCGATGGCCGTGCTGGGCCCGCTGGAGAAGGCGCCGTACTACGCTGTGAAGCTGTCGCTGACCACGGCCGGCAACCTGGGAGGGCTGGTGACCAACACCCACGCCCAGGTGATAGATGTGCGCGGCGAGGTCATCCCCGGGCTTTACGGCACCAGCAACACGACGGCCATGCTGCCCCTGGGTCACCACTACGACAGCGGGGCGGCGCAGGGCAAGAGCATGGTCTTCGGGTACGTCGCCGCCAATCACATGGCCGGGACCGGGCAGAAGCCCCATAAGTAGGGGAGGGACGTTGACATGGCGGATTTGAAGGATATGGAAGCCCGGCTTCAGGCCCTGGAACACAGGGTGGCCGTCACTGAAGACATCGAAGCCATCAAGAGGCTGAAGCACAAGTACTTCCGGTGTCTCGACAGCAAGCTGTGGGATGAGATGGCGGAGTGCTTCGTGCCGGACGCCACGACCAGCTACACCGACGGCAAGTACAGCTTCAAGGGCATCGAGGCCATCATGGACTTCCTTAAGAAGAGCCTGGGGTCCGACAACGTGCTCAGCATGCACCAGGGACATCAGCCGGAAATTGACATAACCAGTGACACCACGGCCAAGGGCATCTGGGCCTCGGAAGCCGGCCTGGTCATCCTGGACCGGAATGCGGCCACCAGGGAGGTCAACTTCTACCATGATGAGTACGTTAAGGTCGGGGGGCAGTGGAAGATAAAGCACACCGGGTACCGCCGCCTCTTTGAAGAGGCGGCCAACAGAGGGGAGACCAAGCTCCTGGCGAACATGTTTGCGCCGCGCAAGGAACAGGGCCACTGATAGAGGCGCGCGTTCGCGCGCCAGTAGAGAAACGGGAGGACCTGCGAAATGGCTACACATGAGGCGTATGTGAAACTGGCGGAGTCCACGGGACACAAGGACTCAGAGCTTCTGCACCGGATCCTGGAGAGGGCGATGAAGCCGGAGGAGGCCTTCTTCCTCCTGGCATTGCCTGCTCCGAACGCCGATCTGGCGGCCAAGTTCAAGATGACCGAGAAAGAGGTCGAGGACAAGATGCTCCAGCTAGCCCGCCGCGGCCTGGTAGTGACATCACGCAAGGGCACGCGTTTCCCGCGGGACCTGGGAACGCTGCATGACAACATCCTGGCCAGCGTGCCGGAGCTCATCCCGGAAGGAATCGGCCAGCTCTGGATGGACCTGTACGACGCCGGCTGGTGGAAGGAGATCGTCGGCGGCCTCACCCAGTTGCCCCAGCCGGCACTCAGGGTGATCATGCCCATGAAGGCCATGCCGGCGGGCGTGAAGCCGCTGCCGCACGAGAGCGCCGAGGAGATCATCATGGCCCACAAGGACCTGATCAGCATCCGGCGCTGCTGCTGCCGCGTGGGGATGCAGTCCAGCAGGCAGGGGGAATGCAAGCACCCCATCTTCACCTGCACCCAGTTCGGG
>CAYPDY010000054.1:3380-15889 GCA_964409515.1 uncultured Dehalococcoidia bacterium | reverse complement strand
CCTCCTGGCCTACAGGATACACCAAAATGGCTTAAGTGAACAGTATTGGGGCTAGTCGGCTCACGCCCGACGTCTACGGGCAGTGCCGGACAATTTGTTTGCCTTGGTAAACAATTAGCGACGGGGATGTCTTGGCCTAGAGCAGCTCCCGGAGACGATGCTCTGTAGGTGGATGGCGGTGGTGTCTAGGAACGGGCTGGCTCGATGATCAGGGCTGTGCGCCGGGGCCGCCCTTCGCTTGTTCTCCCTCGCCGCTTCCGGCGGCGGCTTCGTCCTTCGGGTCCGGCGCGATGCCCCCCGGCGGCGGATCAGCCGCGGTCGGCTGCTGAGGGTCTGCGCTCACCGCGTCCCCCGGTCCGGCCGTCCCGGCTGCCTGCGGCCGTCTCAGTATCCTGGTCTTGATCCAGGCGAAGATCGCGTGGCGCTCCGTTCTCCAGAGGTGGATGAAGGCGGGCATCATCGAGATGATGATGACGGCGAAGATGAGGACAAGAAAGTACCTCTCAAACTCCTCTGGCGACACTAGTTGGCCGCCGATCCAACCGAGGGAATACCCCACAAATGTCAGGCCGATCGCCCAGAGGAGTCCGCCAAACAGGTTGAAGAACATGAAGCGGCGCCAGTGCATGCTGACCGCGCCGGCTACGATGGGCACGAAGGTGCGGATGAAGGGCATGAAGCGGGCGATGGTGATGGTCTTGCCGCCGTGCTTGTCGTAGAAGTTCCTGGCGGCCTGCAGGTTTTTGGGACGAAAGAGCAGCGACTGTGGCCGTTTGAAGAGCGGTGGGCCGGCCTTTCTGCCGAACCAGTAGCCGACGTTGTCCCCCAGAACGGCTGCCACGAAGAGCAGCGGCATCAGGACGATGAGGCTGAGCTTCACCTCTTCCTCATCCACCATCACACCCTGGTAGGCCAACAACCCGGCGGTGAGCAGCAGGCTGTCCCCCGGCAGGAAGAAGCCGAAGAACAGGCCGGACTCTGCGAAGATGACAGCGAAAAGGATGCAGTAGACGACAGTCGGGCCGTAGTCTGCGATCAATCCTTTCAGGTCTATGAAGTTCATTTGGATGCCGTCTCTCACTCCCCTTGGAGCCATGAGTATTATACAGGCAAATACCGCAGATTGCCCGAGGCGGCCAGGTGGGCCAGGCGGGTCGGCTCCGGCAGGCGGTATCCCCGGCAGCAGCTGCCGACCCATGATACCGCGGACGCCAGGTCCACCCTGTGGCCGATGGAGACGTAGACCGGCCGCACCCCGTCCCTGGTGCGCAGCGCCGTGCCGATGACTTCCCCCTCGTGCTCAATCTCGGCCGTGCTCCCTGCCGGGGCTGCCAGCGGACCGTGAGCGCCGCACAGGAGAGACTTGGCGCAGCCGATGGTGGGCACACCCAGGAGGACCCCGAGGTGCGAGGCAATCCCGAAACGCCTGGGGTGGGCTATGCCCTGTCCGTCAACGAGGATCAGGTCCGGCGTGAGCCTGAGCTTCTCATAGGCTGCCAGGATCACCGGCGACTCCCGGAAGGACAGCAGGCCGGGGATGTAGGGGAAATCGACTGTCTGCTCCACGGCACCGACCTCGGCCACATGGAGGTCCGGATACGAGAGCACCACCACCGTCCCCCTGACCCGGCCCTGGAACCGGGGAGCGGAGATGTCAACGCCGGCGATCAGGCGGGGCTGATCGACTTCGTTCTCTCTCGAGACGAGGCCAGCCAGTTTCAGCTGGATGGCGCGGGCCTCGGCCGTGGTCACCTTCCACGGATGAGCATGCTCTGCCGGCATCGCCTGATTATAGGGGCTGTCCGCCCGGCCGGCAAAGGCCGGGACTGGCTCGATGGCCATCCGCACTCCTTGACATCACCCGTGGCGGCTTGGTAATCTGTGGGCGTTCTAAGATGGCTGGGCTGGTTTACGTCTTCACCGGGGATGGGAAAGGTAAGACCTCCGCGGCCCTGGGCATCGCCCTGCGGGCTGCCGGACACGGCCTCCGGACCCACATTACCTTCTTCATGAAGGGCGAGTACCCTTATGGGGAGCAGAAGACCCTGGGTCTCCTGCCCAATATCAGCGTGGCCCGTTTCGGCAGCCTGGAGTTCGTCGATCCGGCCAACGTGAAGCCCGAGGAGAAGGAGCAGGCCAGGCTGGCGCTGGAGAACGCGCGGGTGGCGGCCCAGAGCGGCCATTTCGACCTCGTCATCCTCGATGAGGTCAATGTGGCCGCCGCCTGGAAGCTCATCGGTGTCGGGGACGTCCTGCGTTTCCTCAAGGAGAAGCCGGAGAACGTGGACGTGATACTGACGGGGCGGCATGCCGCCCCGGAGGTGATCGCCATCGCCGACCTGGTGACGGAGATGAAGGAGATCAAGCACCCTCACCAGAGGGGCATCCCGTCCCGGAAGGGCATCGACTACTAGCCGGCTGTTGCCCGCGTTTGGCGCGTGATATACTCCTTCATGGGGGGTGGCGGCATGGAGGGGAGGGGAGGAGTGGAGCGATGAAAGTTACCCTGAGTGTGATCAAGGCCGACGTTGGCGGCTATGTTGGCCATTCGACGGCCCACCCCGAGGTTCTGGCCAAGGCCGAGGAGTGCCTCCGCGCCGCCAGGCGCGATGGACTGCTGATCGACTACCACGTCACCAACTGCGGGGACGACGTGGAGCTGATCATGACCCACCGGCACGGAGAGGACAGCCAGCCCGTCCACAAGCTCGCCTGGGACACCTTCGTGGAGGGCACCAAGGTGGCCAAGAAGCTGAAGCTCCACGGTGCCGGCCAGGACCTTCTCTCCGATGCCTTCTCCGGCAACGTGAGGGCCATGGGTCCCGGGGTGGCCGAGATGGAGATCGAGGAGCGGCCCGCCGAGACCGTCCTCATCTTCATGGCGGACAAGACCTCGGCCGGGGCCTGGAATATGCCTCTGTACAAGATGTTTGCCGATCCCTTCAATACCATCGGTCTGGTCATCGCCCAGAACATGCACTGCGGCTTCTCGTTCGAGATCCACGATGTCAAGGACCACAAGAAGGTCACCTTTACTACCCCGGAAGAGATATATGACATGCTGGTCCTGATCGGGGCGCCCAGCCGCTACGCGGTGAAGTCGGTCCATCACCGTGACACCAAGGAGGTGGCCGCGGTTTCCTCCACCCAGCGGCTGTCCCTGATGGCCGGCCGGTATGTGGGCAAGGACGACCCGGTCTGCATCGTGCGCTCACAGGGCAACTTCCCGGCGGTGGGGGAGATTCTGGAGCCGTTTACCATGCCGCAGCTGGTGGCCGGCTGGATGCGCGGCTCGCACCACGGTCCACTCATGCCGACGGCCCAGAGGGATGCCAATCCGTCCCGTTTTGACGGGCCTCCCCGGGTGATCTGCTATGGCTTCCAGCTCGCGGACGGGGAGCTGGTGGGCCCGCGCGACATGTTTGACGACCCGGCCTTCGACGACGCGCGCCGCCTGGCCAACCAGGCCGGCGAGTACCTGCGGCGGCACGGTCCGTTCGAGCCGCATCGCCTTCCCCTGGAGGAGATGGAGTACACCACCATGCCCCAGGTGATGAAGAAGCTGGAGAAGAGATTTCAGGACCTTTGATTCCTAAGCTTCTTCTGGCCACCAGGAACGCCGGCAAGGCGCGGGAGTTCTCCCTGCTCCTCGAGGGTTCCCCCTTTGAGCTGACGACCCTCGATGCCGAGGGTATCACGGGGGACATAGAGGAGTCGGGCCGGACCTTCCAGGAGAACGCCTGCCTCAAGGCCGCCGGCTACGGCCTCGACGAGCGCTACCTGGTGATGGCCGATGACTCCGGCCTGGAGGTCGACGCCCTGGGCGGCGCCCCCGGTCCTCTGTCCGCCCGCTTCGGAGGCGAAGGCGCTTCCGATGCCGACAAGGTCAACCTGCTCCTGTCGCGGCTGCGCGGCGTTCCGCCCGATGCCCGTTCCGCCCGTTTCCGCTGCGTCATCGCCGTCGCGTCCGGCCGAAAAGTGGTAGGCTTATGTGAGGGGGTGTGTGAGGGGGTCATCAGCCTGGAGGCCCGGGGCAGCGCGGGCTTCGGCTATGATCCGGTGTTCTACCTCCCGGAGCTGAAGAAAACCATGGCGGAACTGACGCTGGAGGAGAAGAACGGGGTCAGCCACCGGGCCCGGGCCGCGCGGGAAGCCGTCCGCGTCCTGTCGCGGCTGCGCCGGGAGATGGAGCGGTGAGCGGGATCTCTGACTCCTTCCAGCGGCCCATCAGCTACCTCCGGGTCTCCGTGACCGACCGCTGCAACCTGCGCTGCGTGTACTGCATGCCCCCGGAAGGCATACCGCTGATGGCGCACTCCGACGTTCTCCGCTACGAGGAGATACTGAGTGTGGTCAGGGTGGCGGCCGGGATGGGGATAAACCGGATTCGCCTGAGCGGAGGCGAGCCCCTGGCCCGGGCGGGTCTGGCGGATTTCGTCCGGCTGCTGGCCGGCGTAGAGGAGATCGAGGACCTCTCCCTCACCACCAATGGGGTGCTGCTCGCGAGCCAGGCCGCCGGACTGGCGGAGGCGGGCCTCAGGCGGGTCAACATCAGCCTCGATTCCCTGAAGAGGGAGAGGTTCAGGGAGATCACCGGGCATGACCGGCTCGCGGATGTCATGGACGGCATCAGGGAAGCAGAGAGGGTCGGGTTCGCTCCCGTCAAGATCAACGTGGTGGTCATGCGGGGCATCAATGACGACGAGCTGCTGGACTTTGCCGGTCTGACCAGGGATGGCTGGAACGTCCGCTTCATCGAGCTGATGCCGATGCTGCAGAAAGGCGTCCGGCAGCCGGAATTCCTCCCCGCGAAGGAGATGTGGGACACCATCTCTTCTGCCGGCCGGCTGGAGCCCTGCCAGCCGCTGGAGGGCAACGGCCCGGCCAGCTACTACCGGCTGCCGGGGGCGAAGGGAACCATTGGATTCATCACCCCGGTGAGCGACCACTTCTGTTTCAAGTGCAATCGGCTCAGGCTGACCGCCGACGGCAAGCTGCTGCCATGCCTGCTGGCCGGCAAGGAGATCGATCTGCGGTCCGCTCTGAGGGCGGGGGCGTCCCCGGAGGGCATCAGGCAGCTGATCCTGGAAGCGGTGGCGTCGAAGCCGGAAGGCCACCGTGTGTCCCAGGGAGAGGTCGGCCAGAAGAGGCCGATGACGCAGGTAGGAGGGTAAGGCGCAATGGGCGGCAGAGTTCGCATGATCGACGTGGGCGGGAAGCCCGATACCGAGCGGGAAGCCGTGGCCAGGGGTGTGGTCAAGATGCAGGCGGCGACCTTCAAACTGCTCCGCGAGGGCGCGCTGCCCAAGGGCGATGTGCTGGCCGCCGCGCAGGTGGCCGGCATCATGGCAGCGAAGCAGACTCCGGGCCTGCTGCCTCTGTGCCATCCGCTGCTGCTTTCCGAGGTCAAGGTCGACTTCTACCTTGACGCCAGGAGCAAGGCCGTGAACATCACGGCCACGGTCAGGACCACCGGCAAGACGGGGGTGGAGATGGAGGCCCTGACGTCAGTGGCTGTCAGCGCTCTGACCATCTACGACATGTGCAAGGGCGTGGATCCGAGGATGCGGATCGAGAGCATTCGCCTGGCCCGCAAGAGCGGGGGCAAGAGCGGCGAAGTCGTCTTCGAGTAACCGTTGCGCCCGGCTGGCGCGAGTCCGGCGCCTGCGGACTTTGCGGACTGTGCTATACTTCCCTCTTGATTGCACGGCGCTGGCCCGATGCGCGTGCACCGCGTTCCGTGAATGAGCGCTATGAGGCCACGAAAGGAATTCGAGCGGTTTCAGAAGCTGGGGGACAAGATCTTCCGCGTGCCGCGGGTGGAGCCCTGGCGGATCCCGCTGGCCCTGGTGCGGGTGCCCAAGTTCCACGCCATATCGGTGGCCGTGCTCATCTGGGGGTTCGCGGTGATCATTGGCGTCGGGGCGGTCCTGCTCATGCTGCCGATCGCCTCACGGTCAAATGCATGGACACCCTTCCCGGATGCCCTGTTCATGGCCACCTCGGCCACCTGCGTCACCGGGCTGAGCGTCTTCGGCGACATCAGCCAGACCTACACCCCCTTCGGCCAGGCGGTCCTCCTGTCGCTGGCCCAGGTGGGGGGCTTCGGCTTCATGGCCAGCGCCTCCCTGCTCCTGCTGGCGCTGGGTCGCGGCGTGGGCCTGCGCGAGAAGCTGCTCATCGGGGAGTCGCTGGGTGTGGAGAAACTGGGTGGGTTGGTCTCTCTCCTCCTGGGCATCGCCTTCTTCAGCCTGGTGTGCGAGGGTTTCGGGGCCGTGGTCCTCTACATCCGCTTCTCCCAGGAGTTCAGCTCGCCGGCGACGGCCCTGTGGCAGTCCATATTCCACTCTGTCTCCGCCTTCAACAACTGCGGCCTCGACATCGCCGGCAGCCAGAGCCTGGTCGGTTACC
Organism: uncultured Dehalococcoidia bacterium; assembly: GCA_964409515.1. GTDB lineage: Bacteria > Chloroflexota > Dehalococcoidia > UBA2247 > RBG-13-53-26 > JAFGCL01. The sequence goes on along the minus strand of CAYPDY010000054.1, from coordinate 9,478 downwards.
GGGATGATCCCCTGGTGGTCCTCACCATGGCCGCGCTCATCATCCTGGGCGGCCTGAGCTTCCTGGTGGTGTGGGACATCTTCAGGAAGAGGCGGTTCAAGGTGCTGGGCTTGGACAGCAAGATGGTGATCGTGGTGACCGTGGCCCTGCTGGTCCTGGGCACCGGCGTCCTGCTGGCTATGGAGTACAGCAACCCGGACACGCTGGGGCCGTTGTCCGGGCCGCAGAAGGTGCTGAGCGCTCTCTTTCAGTCGGTGTCTCCCCGTACCGCCGGGTTCAGCGTTATCGATGTGGGCAGCATGACCGCCTACTCCCTCTTCTTCACCATCATGCTGATGTTCATCGGCGGGGCCTCGGGTTCCACCGCCGGCGGCATAAAGGTGAACACCTTCGGCGTACTGCTGGCGACGGTATGGAGCTCGCTGCGGGGCCGGGAGCACTCCGAGGCCTTCGGGCGGGAGCTGAGGCAGCAGCAGATCCACCGGGCGCTCTCGGTGGCCCTGCTGGCGCTGGGCCTGGTGGGCGTGGTGACCCTGGTGCTCACCATTACGGAGGCCAATGTCATCGGCGGCAACGGCGAGGCCTTTGAGTTCATCGACATACTCTTTGAGACAGTGTCGGCCTTCGGCACGGTAGGGCTGTCCACCGGCATCACTCCCTACCTCACCCTGGCCGGGAAGCTCATCATAGTCTGCACCATGTTTGCCGGAAGGCTGGGCCCCCTGACACTGGCGTTGTCGCTGGTGCAGGGCCAGCGGACGGTGGAATACAGGTATCCTCAGGACCAGCTGAGGATCGGGTAAGGGGTGACATTATGAAGAAACAGGTGGCGATTCTGGGCCTGGGCCGGTTTGGGGTCGGCCTGGCCAATACCCTGCTGGGCATGGGGTACGACGTCCTGGCCATGGACGTTGACGAGAGGAAGGTGCAGGCCATCGCCCCCTCCATTACGCGGGCCGTGCAGGCCGACGGCACGGATGAGGCCGTGCTCAGGGAGCTGGGGGTGGACAAGTTCGACGTGGCCATAGTGGCCATGGGGTCGGACATCGAGAACAGCGTGCTGTCCACCATCCTGTTGCGGAAACTGGGCGTCCGCTATGTGGTGGCCAGGGCCGACAATGACCTCCACGGCACCATCCTGGAGAGGATCGGTGCTGACAAGGTGGTCTACCCGGAGCGCGAGATGGGCACCCGGGTGGCCCACGGCCTTATGTTGACACAGGTACTGGACTACATGCCGCTGGCAGCGGCCTATGGCATGGCCAAACTGTCACCGCCCAACAGCTTCATTGGCCGCACCCTGTCGGAGCTGGGGTTGGGCCGGGAAGGGAAGTGGGGGATCGCGGTGCTCATCGTCCTGCGGGAGAGAGAGGTCATCGTGACGCCGGACCGCATGGAGGTGGTCAGGGCCAACGACGTCCTGGTCGTTTCCGGGAATGACCTCAAGATAGAGCAGATGCTGACCGAGGCGCGCAAGATCAAGCGGGAGGCGGACGAGGAGGAGTAGGCGTGCGCCCGGGGACCCGGCGACACGGGGAGCGCGCGCTCGCGCGCGACTTGACAGGAAATCGCTCGTCGGCGCATACTTTCAGGCTGACCAGAGGGTGGGGGGGTTAGCTCTGCGTCAATCAGACGTTCGTCGTAGCTCCCCAGGGGTGTTCGATAAGGAGGCTTGCGCGTGGAAAACGTTGCCATCACCGGTGTCTCAGGCTACCTAGGGACCCAGATACTCAAGCTGCTGGACAAAGACCCGGAGGTCAAGACCGTAGTTGGCATGGACCTCAGACCGCCCAGCTTCTCCACCAGCAAGCTGAAGTTCATCTCCATGGACGTGCGGAAGCCGATGGCCGACATCTTCGCCCAGAACAAGGTGGACTCCGCTTTCCATCTGGCGTTTGTTCTTCCGCCGAAGATGGGCGTCGATGCCCACGAAATCAACATCAGCGGGTCCCAGAGCTTCCTCAATGCCTGTGAAGCCAGTTCCGCGGAAGCCCTCTTCTACCAGAGCAGCCACACCGTCTACGGGGCCTGGGCCGACAATCCGAAAGTGATCACCGAAGACCAGCCTCTCAGGCCGACGCCCAAGTTCCCCTACGGCCAGGACAAGGCCGAGGTGGAGCTGATGTTCCAGGAGTATGCCAAGAACCACCCCAGTCAGAGCGTAACCATTGTCCGGGTGGTGTCGGTGGTGGGACCCCAGGCCGGCCCTTCCGGTCTCAACGTTCTCTTCATGCCCATGACCATACACGTCTCCGGCTACGATCCTGGCTGGCAGTTCATATTTGAGGACGACCTGGCCCGGCTGGACGTGACCCTGGTGAAGGAGCGGCGGTCCGGCATCTTCAATGCGGGTGCCGAGGGGGAGGTCTCCTATCGCCAGATGCTGAAGTGGACCGGCAAGCCCTCTATCGGTCTGCCGTCTGCGGTCTGGAGAGCGCTGATAAGCGCGAGCTGGGCGCTGCATTTGCAGCGGAAGTCGCCAGCCGGCGGCCTGGAGTTCATGAAATACCCCATCATCGTCAGCACCGACAAGCTGGCCAAGACCGGATTTGCCCTCACCAAGAACTCGCAGGACGCCATCAAGTCCTACATGGACGCCAAGACGGGCCCCGGCAAGGCTTCCGGGCCGGTGCGAGATACCGACGCCGGAAAGGCTTAGCGGGCACCGCCGGACTCGGCGTGCTATTATTCTACCGTGCGTATTCTGGCTGTAGACGTCGGTACCGGGACCCAGGACATCCTGCTGTTCGACAGCTCCAGCGTGGTCGAGAACTGCGTCAAGATGATCATGCCCTCCCCCACTGTCCTGGTGGCCCGGCGCATTGAAGCGGCCACCAGGCGCGGGCTTCCCATCCTGATGGAAGGCGCCACCATGGGAGGGGGGCCCAGCAAGAGGGCACTGTCGCGCCACAGGGCGGCCGGGCTGGCGGCCTACGCCACCGAGGAGGCGGCCCTGACCTTCGACGATGACCTGGAGGTGGTCAGGGCCATGGGCGTGGCCATAGTCTCTCTGGACGAAGCCTCATCCCTGCGCGGGCTTGAGGCCCCGGCCCGGAAAGGGCTCGAGGTAATCCGTTTCGCCGACCTGGATATGGCGGCCATCAGGGGAGCGCTCGCGGCCTTCGGGGTGGACACCAGCCTGGATGCGGTGGCGGTGGCTGTGCTGGACCACGGCTTCGGCCCGAAGGGCACCTCCAACCGGCTTTTCCGCTTCGAGTGCCTGCGGCGGCTGATGCAGGAGAACGCCACCCTCGGCGCCTTTGCCCACCTGGCGGCGGAGCTTCCCGGCTACCTAACCCGGATGAAGGCCGTGGCCAGGGCCGCGGACGCGGGCCTGCCGGTGCTGGTGATGGACACCGGCGCGGCGGCGGCGCTGGGCGCCCTCCAGGATGCCTGGGTGACCCGACACAACAGCGTCCTGACGATCAACATCGGCAACTCGCATGCAGTGGCTTTTCACCTGGAAGGCCTCCGGATCCGCGGGTTCTTCGAGCACCATACCAACCTGCTGGATGGCGCCGCGGTCGCCGGCCTGGTCGACCGGCTGGCGCTTGGCGTGCTGACTCATGATGAGGTCTTCGGAGGCGGCGGCCACGGGGCGGTAGTCATAGACCAGCGCCGGGAACGGCCTTTCCTGGCGGTCACCGGGCCCAGGCAGGAAATCGTGAAAGGCGTGGAGCCGGCGCTTCACCCGGCTGCCCCTCACGGCGACACCATGCTCACGGGATGCTACGGGCTGGTAAAGGCCTTTGGCCTTAGAACGGAAGCCTGGCGGGAGGAGATCGACCGCGCCCTGGCCGTGGGCGGCTAGACCGGGGGTGGCATCACCTCCACCACCTTGTTCTTGCTCGCCAGGCCGCTGACTATCCTGAGCCGGCTCTCCGGGACCCCGAAGTGCCGGGCCAGCAGCTTCAGCACCGCCCGGTTGGCCCTCCCCTCCACCGGCGGCTCCTTGACCCGCACCACGTAAACGCTGCCGTCCATCTCCCGGGTGACGTCTTCGGTCCTGGACCGGGGTTTGACCTTGACCTGGATTCTCACTGAAGGATCTCCAGGAGCTCGAGAGGGTTTCCGATCAGGGCCTTCGCCCCGTTCCTGAGCAGCTCGTCGGCCGTACGGAACCCCCAGAGGGCTCCCACGGCGTACATGCCGGCGGCGTTGGCCGTCTTCATGTCGATGTCCGAGTCGCCCACGTAGAGGATGGCCTCCGGCGGCAGGCCCATGATCCGGGCGGCCTCGAGGGCCCCCTGCGGGTCCGGCTTCCGGGGCAGGTCCGCTGTCGCGCCCACGATGACATCGAACCTCCAGGCGGGCAGCAGGCTGGCGGCCATGTTCCTGGCGGAATCGTCCGGCTTGTTGGTGACGATGGCCATCTTGATGCCGCGCGCCGTCAGCGCATCCAGCAGCCCGGGAACGTCCGGGTACGGGCGGGTATGGTCCGGCCAGCGCCCGCGGTACTCTTTCCTCACGGCCGCCAGGGTGCGGGTGACGGTGTCCTGATCGCGATGGCCTTCCGGCAGGACCCGCCGGGCCAGTTCCTCGATGCCTTCGCCTACAAAGTGGCGGTAGTCCTCCAGGGTATGCTGCGGAAAGCCGGACTGGCCCAGCACGCTGTTGACCGAGTCGGCCAGGTCCTGCAGGGTGTCCATCAGGGTCCCGTCGAAATCAAAGACGACGCCGCGGTACTTCATGGGCTGGTCCCCCTACAAGATAGCAGGGGGGCATCGGCGGGGTCAATCGGGCCGACCCGGCACCTTGAGTGAGCCGGCAGTCTTCGTGGAGGTGTGCCTCGTCTTACTCGGGCTTGCCTGAGGCTGCCGAGCCCAGGACCAGTATCTCGTTGAACTGCGATTCCAGGCGAGCCGTAATTGACTTCAACTGCTCATTCTCCTCCTTGAGAGCCTGGACCTGAGCGAGAGCCTCGTCCCTCACACGCTGGACGACCTGGGCCTGCTCCTTCTCCTTCTGGAATGCCTGGACTTGGTCGAGGGCCCGGTCCCGCTCCTGTCGGAGGGCATGCGTCTCGGCCACAAACTGGTCCTTCACTCGAATGAGCGTGTTGGCCTTGGCGATGGCGTCATCTCTCTCTTCCTTGATCACCTGCGCCCGAGCTGCCGCCTGCTCACCGTCGCGCCTTATGGCCTGGGCCTGAGCTACGGCATCATCTTTCTCCTTCTGGAGGGCCTGCAGTTGAGCGAGGGTCTGGTCCTTCTCCTGCTGCAAGGCCTGTGCTTGGGCAAGGGCCTGGTCTTTATCTTTCTGGAGGGCCTCGATCCGCGCGGGAGTCTCGTCCTTCTCTCTCTGCAGGGCCTGCAGTTGAGCGAGGGTCTGGTCCTTCTCCTGCTGCAAAGCCTGTGCTTGGGCAAGGGCCTGGTCTTTCTCTTTCTGGAGAGCCTGAGACCGGTTGACGTCCCGGTCCTTCTCGCGGCTCAGCGTCTGTGCTTGGGTTATGGCCTGATCCTTTTCCCGCTTGACCGCCTGGAACTGAGCGAAGGCATCGTCGTTCACCTGCTTGAGCAGCCCAATCTCGACGAGGGCTTCATCTCTCTCTTGCCGATGCGACTGAATCAGCGCCAGGGCCTCCGTTACCCTCTGCTGCTTGAGCACCTCGGCTTGTGCGATGGCCTGATCCCTCTCCGTCTCGAGGGTCTGAATCCTGGCTTCAGTCTCGCCCTGGCTGTGCGCGGCGGCCCCATCCTTTTCTTTTTGAAGGGCCTCTATCCGAGCGGCAGCCTCGTCCTTCTCTTTCTGAAGGGCCTCGACCCGGGCGGCGGCCTCGTCCTTTTCTCTCTGAAGGGCTTCGACACGCGCAGCGGTTTCGTCATTCTCTCTCTGGACGGCTTCGATCCGGGCGGCGGCCTCGTCCTTTTCTCTCTGGACGGCCTCGATCCGGGCGACGGCTTCGTCCTTCTCTCTCTGGACGGCTTCGATCCGGGCGGCGGCCTCGTCCTTTTCTTTCTGGACGGCCTCGACTTGGGCGGCGGCCTCGCCCTTTTCTTTTTGAAGGGCCTCGACTTGGGCGGCGGCCTCGTCCTTTTCTTTCTGGACGGCCTCGACTTGGGCGGCGGCCTCGCCCTTTTCTTTTTGAAGGGCCTCGA
>CAYPDY010000054.1:552-3280 GCA_964409515.1 uncultured Dehalococcoidia bacterium | reverse complement strand
GGCGGCGGCCTCGTCCTTTTCTTTCTGGACGGCCTCGACTTGGGCGGCGGCCTCGTCCTTTTCTTCTTGAAGGGCCTCGATACGGGCGACGGCTTCGTCCTTCTCTTTCTGGACGGCCTCGATACGGGCGACGGCTTCGTCCTTTTCTTTCTGGACGGCCTCGACTTGGGCGGCGGCCTCGTCCTTTTCTTTTTGAAGGGCCTCGACTTGGGCGGCGGCTTCGTCCTTTTCTTTCTGGACGGCTTCGATCCGGGCGACGGCTTCGTCCTTTTCTTTCTGAAGGGCTTCGACACGCGTAGCGGTTTCGTCCTTCTCTTGTCGCAGGACCTTGATCAGAGCTACCGTCTCCTCCATTCTCTGGAAGATCGGTTTTTCTTGCTGCGTCTCCATCGGCCTCACTCCGTCTCAGACGATATTAGCGGTGTTAGATTACAGGAAGGAGGTCACAGGCAAGTCTCAAAGTCACCGTCCTGATTTTCATTGCTGTCTCAAACAGGCCATGATGTCAATCGCGGAAGGGGGCCACGATCAGATCCATCAGTCCAGCCCCCTGGACCTCCGTCCCGTGCGCCCATGGTTGCGATACCAGCTGCTGGAGTGATACAATCGTATACACCCAGAAAGACGCGAGGGGGGGGCGATGGCGTGACTCTGGCCAAGGTGAACTCCGCGGCGGTGCTCGGTCTCGAGGGCCGGCTGGTCGAAGTGCAGGTGGATATCGCCAGCGGTTTGCCCAACACCACCATTGTCGGGCTGCCGGACACTGGCGTGCAGGAGGCCAAGGAGCGTGTCCGGGCGGCCATCCGCAACTCCGGCTGTGAGTTTCCTTTCCGGCGGATCACGGTCAACCTGGCGCCGGCCGACGTCCGGAAGGAAGGCCCGGCCTATGACCTCTCCATTGCCGTGGGGATACTACTGAGCTCTGGCCAGGTGCTGGCCGACGTATCTGGGACGATGTTCCTGGGGGAGCTCTCGCTGGACGGGGGTGTGCGTCATGCCCAGGGGATCCTGCCCATGGTGGCTCTGGCCCGGGAGCGAGGACTGCGCGCTGTCATCGTGCCCTCGTGCGATGCCCGGGAGGCGGCGCTGATCGAGGGTGTCGAAGTGGTCCCGGTGAGCACGCTGTCGGAGCTGATCGCCCACCTGCGGGGCGACCGTCTGATTCCGCTCTGCGTCGCACCGGCGCCGCCGGAGGAGCTGGCGCCGGGGAGCGCCGTGGACCTGACCGACATCAAGGGCCAGGAGCACGCCAAACGGGCGCTGGAGGTAGCCGCCGCCGGGGGGCACAATATGTTGATGAGCGGCCCGCCCGGCAGCGGGAAGACCATGCTGGCCCGCTCGGTGCCCTCGATAATCCCCCGGATGACGATGGACGAGTCACTGGAGGTGACGAAGATCTACAGCGTGGCCGGGCTTCTGCCCTCGGACACGCCGCTGATCAGGCGGCGGCCGTTCCGGTCCCCACACTACACCATTTCTCACGCCGGGCTGGTGGGTGGAGGCAGGATGCCCCGGCCGGGTGAGATAAGCTTGAGCCATCAGGGGGTGCTCTTCATGGATGAGCTGCCGGAGTTCAGTCACATCGCGCTCGAGGCGCTGCGCCAGCCGCTGGAGGACCGGTTGGTTACTATCAGCCGGGCCCAGGGGACCGTCACCTACCCGGCCAGCTTCATGCTGGTGGCCGCCATGAATCCGTGCCCGTGCGGGTACCAGGGCGACACGCTCAAGGAGTGCCTGTGTTCCTCCGGCGAGGTGGCCCGCTACATCAAGCGCATCAGCGGCCCGCTGCTGGACCGCGTCGACATCTTTGTGGAGGTGCCCCGGATCGAGTACGAGAAGCTGGCCGATGACAAGGTGGGCGAGGTCTCGGAGAGGGTGCGGGCCCGGGTAGAGGCGGCCCGTCAGGCGCAGCGCGAGCGGTTCAGCGGCCGGGGCGTAGCCTGCAACGCCGACGCCAGGGCGCCGGAGGTCAGGGAGCTGTGCCAGCCGGAGCCTTCGGCCCGAAGCCTGCTGCGCACCGCCATGAGGCAGCTCTCGCTGTCGGCCCGTGGGTTTCACCGAATACTCAAGGTGGCCCGGACGATCGCCGATCTGGACAGCTCCGAGATCATCAGGACCCGGCACGTGGCGGAGGCCGTGCAGTACCGGCCGAGGGGTCTCGGATAGGGTGGGGCGCCCCGGAGCCGGAAGGGAGGTGCATCAGCGATGTAGAGACTGCCCACCTGTATCAACATCCAGGCAGGATCCGAAAACGAGACAAATCTAGAACGGAGGCAGAAACAGAGTGTCTATCCTCGCCAAAGTGATTCGACCGCTTCGCAGAACGGCTTTCCTTGCAGCTCTGCTCACGGTGCTGGTGGCGGCACCGCTGGTGGCGGCAGTCAACGCCGCACCGGTCTCGGCAGAGGCCGGGACCCCGACCTTTCCCTCCCCGCAGCCCTGGTTTGACTGGGGGCAGCGGTCCCTAAACAGCCTGACCGTCTTTGTGCCGGGTGTCGGGCCCGTCCCTGCGGGCTACACGTTTCTGAAGGGCTACGGCAACTACGAGCCGGACATGATCATCGGCGGGCAGCCGTACAAGATGAACGTGACCCTGGGCCCTGACATGGAGACGGTGTCCTACCGGTCGTACCTGAAATCGGTGGGTGACCCGGAGGAGCTGCACTGGTACATGAGGGGATCAGAGACCGCCACCGCGACGACTGTCTTCGATGGCGACCTGATCAAC
>CAYPDY010000054.1:0-542 GCA_964409515.1 uncultured Dehalococcoidia bacterium | reverse complement strand
CCCTGGACCCCTATATGAACGCGTCCTACCAGGCGTACCTGAGGTCGGCGGGTAACGCGGATGAGCTGTACTGGTACATGAGGGGCTCCTTCAACTCCGGGGTCTCGACCGTCTTTGACGAAGATGTCATCAGCTTCGAGTACCCTCTCAACCTGGGCAAGACCTGGAGCGGTGCTACGACCACTCCCCATCCGGACTACGGGAGTCTGATGGTGACCACGAGCGCCGAAGCGGTGGCTTACATCGAGCCGGTGCTGGATGACGACGGGGAAGTTGAGAGCTACAACGTGGTCAGGGCCGGTGGCCATGAGGGCTACCAGCTCCCCGACTTCGACAACGACGGGACCCTGGGGAACGACATCCCACTGCCCCGCAGGGAGCTGGGCGACATCAGCTGGGAGACCATGAAGACGACCCTGAATGACGACGCCCAGATCGGCTGGAACGACGTGGTCGTGCCGGCCGGTCCCCGCCAGGGCGAGAACATACCGGGCTACTACGCGGTCCAGCAGACCATCACCACCACCGCGACGATCCGGGGG
>CAYPDY010000053.1:0-16094 GCA_964409515.1 uncultured Dehalococcoidia bacterium | reverse complement strand
TCTGCCCGATGATCTGCCCCAGGGCGTGCCTCAGCACCTGCCGGAGGATCTGCCCCAGGCTGAATGCGACACGCATGGCCTCCCCGTGACGCCGGTCCCCGTTGATGACATCGGCGAAGCCCAGCGACTGGGGAAGGGTAGCGCCATGGTCTCCAAATTGCATCCGAAGTGCCAGGACGATGTGTGGCACATGGCCTTCGTTTCCATGCGCACGTCCGTCGGCGCGCCAGTTGAGCTGCTGACCGTGGTCGATGGGTATACCCAGGAATGCCTGTCCATACTGGTCGAGAGCCGGGTAGACCTGGAGGTCGTGATCGATGGCCTGTTCGACCTGTTTGTCCTCAGGGAAGTCCCCGGGCACATTGTCCTCAGCGGCAGTTCGAAGCCCCTGTCAGAGGGCCTGGCTGAGTGGCTGAAGCGGCTTCCGGTGGAGACCGCCGTATCGGGACCGGAAAGGCGATGGGAAGAGGACGGCCCGGAATCCTTCGGTGCCAGGCTGCGGGACGAGTTGCTCTCCGGCCAGACCTTCGCCACGCTGGCGGATGTGATAGACATGTCAGCCAGGTGGCGCAGGCAATACAACGAGACGCGGCCGCAGCACAGTCCCCTGGAGGATGAGCCGCAGGCTTCCCAGGGTGGCGATGGTTCTAGCTGTCCGGAGGCCGACCCATCGTTGGGCCAGACCCTGCCGCCTTTGGAGGGGCCCGCGGTAGCCACGGAGCCGGTCGAGACTGCGACGGCGAAGGGCTGGGCCCCGCCGGGCTGGGATACGAAGATGCCGAAGTGGGCAGTCTATGCGGCCAGAGGGGTGGAGCTGGTGGGCATAGTGCTGGTCTTCCTGATGTTAACCCTGGTGGTGCTGGCGCTGCTGGCGCCCCATTTCGGCTGGCGGGCTGATACCGTGCTGTCCGGCAGCATGGAGCCGGCGCTGCCCGTGGGGTGCGTCCAGGTGACCAGGCCGGTCACGCCGGAGGAAATCCAGGAGGGCGACATCATCACCTTCCGCTCGCCCACGGACGGCAGGCTGATGAGCCACCGGGTGGTGGCGGTGGAAGAGGGCGAGGCGTACCAGTTCCGGACCAAGGGCGATGCCAACGAAGACGTCGATCCCTACCTGATACCCAGTGAGAATGTCGCCGGGAGGGTGTGCTTCAAGGTGGCCCACGCCGGCCGGGTAGTGGAGTATCTGAAGACGCCGCTGGGGTTCATTCTGCTGGGCCTCTGCGGCTTGGCGCTCATCGCAGCGGAGATAAGTACCATGCTGGAGGTGCGCTGGAGGGAGGCCGCCCGGGCTGATACCAAAGCGAAGTAGGTTTAAGGAGTAGGAATGAAAGACACACGGTGGCTCATCGTGGTGTCTATTCTGTGTTTGTGTCTCCTCGCCAGCGGCGTTGGGGAGGTGGCCAGCAACTTCACGGACACAGAGACCTCGGTGGGCGACACCTTCCAGGCCTGGACCTCAAGGCTGTGGCAGCAGACCACGCAGGCGGACTTCGAGTCCGGTGTCTCGATTCAGGCCGATACGTGGAGCAGCCCCGGCGATGTGGGACTGGCCTGGTACGATGGCGTGTTTGCCCTTCAGGGGGGGAGTACCAGCTTCTGGAAGTACGGAGACCCCTGGGCATCGATGGCCGGTGCGCCCGGCACGGTCGGTGCTGGAGGCGCGCTGGCCTACGACGGCTCGAGGTACATCTATGCCTTCCAGGGGGGCGGGCAGGTGGCGTTCTGGCGGCATGACACCAAGAACAGCACCTGGACGGCGACGGCCAACGCCCCGGCGGCCGTTGGCTCCGGGGGCGCCCTGGTCTGTGACGGCTCCGGCTACGTCTACGCGTTGCGGGGCGGCGGCTCGACCTCGTTCTGGCGGTATGACCCCAAGAATAAGAAGGTCCCCTGGTCGGCGATGGCAAGCGTCCCGGCCGCCGTCGGCGCCGGAGGCGCCCTGGCCTATGACGGCTCGAGGTATATCTATGCCCTCCAGGGCAACAACACGGCGGCCTTCTGGAGGTATGACACCACCCTGGGGATATGGGCGTCCATGAACAGCGCACCGGGCGCGGTGAATGCCGGAGGCGCGCTGGCCTGGGACGGATCGGGCCATGTTTACGCGTTCCAGGGCGGCACCTCGACGGCGTTCTGGATGTATGACGTTGCGGGCAACACATGGACGCCGATGGCCGATGCCCCGGCCGCCGTTGGCGCCGGGGGCGCCCTGGCCTCCAACGGTTCCGGGCAGATCTATGCGTTCGGCGGGAGTGGCTCCAATGCCTTCTGGATGTATGACACTCCGGGAAACACCTGGGCTGTCCTGACCGCAGCTCCGGGCGGTGTAAATGCCGGCGGGGCCCTGGCCGTCGTGCCCGGGACCGGATATGCCAACTGGGCGAGGATATCCTCCGATGTGCTGGACACCGGCATCGCGGGAGACCGGTGGGATGCCCTGATCTGGGACGAGACGGTGCCGGCCCGTACTGACATAGTCTTTGAGGTCAGGGCCAGCGACACCCTCTTCGCCGCGGACGACGAGGCCCTGGCCTGGATACCGGTCGGAGGGGCATCCCCGGTCAGCTCCGGACTTCCTGCCGGCCAGTACAAGCAGTGGCGGGCCACGCTGACGACCTCCAACACGGGGAAGACCCCGCTTCTTCACGAGGTCCGGCTCTACTACTTCTAGGGGCAACCGCCCCGGGCGGTTCCCCGCGATGCGGTGAGCGCCCTCTACGCCCTCTTGACACGGCCCCCCTCGTGTTCTAGCATGTTGCTATACCTCGTAATACGATGTATCAGTTACTCACGGGTGAGCACAATGGGCGCTGATGCTGTCCGGCTGTCTTCCGGTGTGATGGAGCGGTTCCGGGAAACCAACCGTACCTTCCCTCGATCGCCCGAGATCCTGGCCGCGAAAGCCCGCGGCCAGAAGGTGATGGGGTGGGTATGCACCTACGTGCCGGAAGAGCTGTTTCATGCCGCCGGGGCCCTGCCGGTGAGGGTCTCCGGGTACGCCGCGGAAACGGACCTGCAGGAGGGCACGGCCTACTTCTACGTCAACAACTGCTCCTTCGCCCGAAGCTGCCTGCAGCTCGGGCTGCGGGGCGAGTACGAGTACCTGGACGGCTTCGTGGCCGGCTCAACCTGCGATGCTGCCCGCCGCCTCTTCGACCTCTGGCGCCACTACGTGCCGGTGCCCTTCAGCCATGTCATGAGCGTGCCCCGCAAATACACGGAGCGGGCCCATGAGCTGTACCTGGCCCAGGTGACGGAGCTCAAGAAGGGACTGGAAGCCCACCTGGGCGTGGAGATCACCGACGAGGCCCTGACGAAGTCCATCGGCCTCTACAACCAGTCCCGCTCCCTGCTGCGGGATCTGAACGACCTGCGCCGGCTGGACGAGCCTCCCATCGATGGCGCCCGGACCATGGAGGTGTCGAATGCCGCGGGCCGCATGCCCAGGGAGGCCTTCAACGCGTGCCTGAGGGAGCTGCTGCGGGAGATGGAAGGGTCGCCGGCAAGACGCGGGGGGAAGGCCAGGATCATGATTGCCGGAAGCGCCCTGAACAACGCCGGGTTCATCGATTCCGTCGAAGGCATGGGCGGGCTGGTGGTCACCGACGAGCTCTGCACGGGCACCCGGTACTGGGCCGACCCGGTGGTCGTGGGCGAGCACGAGCCTCCCCTGAACGCCATCGCCCGCCGCTACCTGAACAACTTCCCCTGCGCGCGCATGTACCCGTCCGAGGAGCGGTTCCGGCGGATGATGGACCTGGTCCGGGAGTTCCGGGTGGACGGGGTCATCAGCCAGACCATAAGGTACTGCTCCCCGTACTCCAATGACCTTCCGTTGCTGGCCGACGTGCTGGCCCGCAATGGAGTGCCGCTGCTCTCCCTGGACGTGGAGTACGGCACTTCCGGCTCCGGCCAGATCCTGACCAGGGTGCAGGCCTTCCTGGAGATGCTGGAGGCCAGGCGGAGATGACCACCGCGGCCAGGGTCCCGGACCGGATCGACGCCATCCAGCGGGCCTGCCGTCTGTTGCTGCGCATGAACAGGGCGCGTCCGGATGCCAGGCGGAGCGAGGCGCTGTACTACGAGATGCTCATCGACTACTGCACCCGGCTCGCCGCCGCGAAGCGGGAGAGCCGCTTCATCGCCGCCCACACGGTGTTCTTCCCCAGCGAGATCCTGTACGCCATGGATATCGTGCCCATGCACACCGAAACGATTTCCTGGATGACCGCCCTCTTTTTGGGCCAGTACTCGGATCTGCTGGCCGCCGGCGGCGAACAGGGGCTGACCTCGGAGATATGCTCCCCCCACCGCGGCCTGGCCGGCGCCCTGGCGATCGGGGCCCTGCCCCGCCCGGATGCAGTCCTCTGGTCGAACATGGTCTGCGACAACACCGCCAAATGCGGCGAGCTGCTGATGAAGATCACCGGCAGTCCCGGTTTCTTCCTGGACCGCCCTTTCCAGCGGACGGAGGCGGAGGTGGGCTACTTCGTCGGGGAACTGCGGGACATGGTCGCCTTCCTGGAGGCCCAATCGGGGCTCAGGATGGACTGGGACAGGCTGTCGGAGATCGTGCGCCAGATGGACCGGCAGATCGATCTCTTCCGGGAGATCAACCGGCTGCGGGAGGCGGTGCCCTCGCCATTTCACTCCCAGGGGTTCCTGGAGCTGGTGACCGTGGACTACCTCTTTCCCGGCCGCCCCGAGGCCACCCGGTACCTGGAGATGCTGCGGGACGAGCTGGCCGCCGCGGTGGCGGCCGGCCGGGGCGCGGTGCCGCGGGAGCGCTACCGGCTGATGACCCTCTTCATGCCTCCCATGTACCTCATCGGATTCCTGGAGAAGCTGTCCCGGGAGTACGGGGCGGTGAGCGTCACTGAGCCGTTCTTCTGCAACTGGGGCGAGGGCCGGCTGGACCCGGCGCAGCCGCTGGAGAGCGTGGCCCGGAAGTCATACATGATTCCGGAGAGCCGCATGTTCGGGCCGATGGGCGGGCCGGCCATAGGTGAGATGGTGGCCAGCGCCCGGCGGTGCCAGGTGGACGGGGCCGTCTACTACGCCGATGTGGGCTGCCGCCACACCTGCGCCGTCATCAAGCTGTTCAAGGATGCCCTCGCCGAGCTGGACGTCCCGGTGCTGACCGTCGATTGTGACGTGGTGGACCCGACGGTGACCTCAGAGGGGGAAATGAGGGACAAGCTGGAGCGGTTTTTCGAGCTCCTGGACGACCGGCGGTAGTGGTATCATATGACGGAAAACGCATGGCTAGCAACATGAGAGCAGTTGGCCTTGACGCGGGGAGCCTGAGCACTAAGGCGGTGGTGATGGATGGGGATGGGATTGTGTCGTCAGCGGTGGTGCGGTCCTCCGACTCCGCCGATGCCAGTGCCAGGGCGGCCCTCGACCAGGCTCTGGCGAAGGCCGGCCCGCACGGGGACGTCTACGTCGTATCCACCGGCGCCGGGGGCAAGGCTGTCACGTTCAGCCGCCAGAGCAAGGCCATTACGACCTGCCTGGCGCGGGGAGTGCACTTCCTGCTGCCCCAGGCCCGTACTGCCATTGACATGGGGGCGGAGAGCATAACGGTGGTCCGCATCAATGACCGCGGCCGGGTATCCGACTACGGCAACCAGGACAAGTGCGCCGCCGGCACCGGCATCTTCCTGGAGCAGATGGCGAAGATCCTCCGGCTGTCCATGGAGGATATGTCCAGCGTCTCGGCCGGAGCCAGGGGCCGGGTGGAGATCACCGGGACCTGCGCCGTCTTCGCCGAGTCGGAGGTCATATCCCATATCCACCGCGATCCGCCGACGCCGGTGGAGGACATCGTGGCCGGCATCTACCGGTCGATGGTACACCGCGTCATGGCCCAGCTGCAGAGACTGGGCATCAAGGGAGAAGTGGCCGTTACCGGCGGCGTGGCCGCCAACAGAGGCCTGGTCAGCATCCTGGAGCAGGAAGTGGGCCACAGCGTGCTGATTCCGGCGGCGCCGGAGTTGGCCGGGGCCATAGGGGCGGCCATCATGGCCAGGGAGAATATGATGCAGGAGACCGGCTAGATGATAGTTGCCGGAATCGACATCGGCTCGCGGGCCACCAAGGCCGTGCTGCTGAACCAGGCCTCGGTGCTCTCCTCGGTGATCCTGGACACCGGCCCGGAGAGCGTCAAGACCTCTGAGGCCGCGCTGCAGGCGCTGCTCCAGGCGGCTGGCGTGCCGCCGGAAGAGGTAGAGTACACGGTGGCCACCGGCTACGGCCGGATCCTGGTGCCCTTCGCCAACGAGAACGTGTCGGAGATCAGCTGCCACGCCCGCGGCGTCAACTACTGCTTCCCCTCCGTCAGGACCATCCTGGACATGGGCGGCCAGGACTGCAAGGCCATCCGCTGTGACGAGAAGGGCACGGTGGTCAACTTCATCATGAATGACAAGTGCGCCGGCGGCACCGGCCGGTTTCTGGAGATAATCGCCGAGGTGCTGGAGGTCCCGCTCTCCGAAATTTGGGAAGCGGCCCTCGGGTCGCACCATGATATCCCCTTCAATACCATCTGCGCCGTCTTCGCCAAGAGCGAGGCCATCTCCTGCCTGAGGAAGGGAATGCCCAGGGGGGATATACTGTCGGGGCTCCACGAGGCCATCGCCACCAGGAGCGTGAACCTTCTCAAGAGGGTCACCATAGAGAAGGACTTCAGCATCAGTGGAGGGATAGCCAAGAACAAGGGGCTGGTGCGGAAGCTCGCGGAGAAGGTGGGGCTGGAGCCGCTGCTGGCCGAGGATCCCCAGCTGATGGGCGCCCTCGGCGCCGCACTCTTCGCCCGGGAGCGCGGCCGCGGCGCGGTCGGGGACGGAGCGAAGATACACTACGGCTACGCTGATGCCACGGGGGACTATTTCATCACCATAGACCGCACCCGCTGCGACGGCTGCGGCGAGTGCGTCAAGGCCTGCCCCGCGGGCATCTTTGGCGTGGCCGGCCGCAACGGCGCGGGGCCCAGGGCCGTCGTCAGGGGGGAGATGAGGAAGAGACTGTCAGCCCTTTGCCCGGGGTTCGGGCTGTGCTCCGAATCCCTCAGTGCGAACTGCCACAGCGTGTGCCGGGTGAATGCCATCAGCCACAGTTGGGACCGCTGATGCATCAGCCACAGCTGGGACGGTGCCCGGCAGGTATGCCGGAAAGGGCGGCAAGGAGGAACATAGATTGAGCAGCCAGGAAGTCGCGGGCAAGAGAAAGATCAGGGTGGCGGTGGACGGGATGGGCGGCGACAACGCTCCCACCGAGGTGGTGAATGGAGCGGCCAGGGCGGCCAGGGAGATGGACGTCGAGGTCATCATCACCGGCCTGAGGCCGGACCTGACGGCCGAGCTCAGGAAGCATGGCCTTCACGACTCGTCGATACGAATGGTGGAAGCCATAGAGGTGGTCAAGGACGGCGAGAACGCCATCATTGCCGCCATGCGCAAACCGAACAGCTCCATGGCGGTGGCCACCAGGCTGGTCAAGGAGGGGCAGGCCGATGCGGTGGTCAGCGCCGGCTCGACCGGCGCCTTCATGGTCAATGCCTATAAGCATCTCGGCTGCCTGCCGGGTATCGAGCGGCCCATAATCGGGGGGCCGTTTCTGAAACTGGCCCCCGACACGTTTCTGCTGGACATGGGGGCCAACGTCGGCTGCCAGGCCAGCGACCTGCTCAAGTTTGCGGTGGCCGGCAGCGTCTTCGTGAAGAAATTCCACGGCGTCGAGAATCCCACCGTGGGCCTGCTGAACGTGGGTTCGGAGGAAGGCAAGGGGACCGAGGTGCTCAAGGAGGCCTACCACCTCCTCAAGGAGAGCGGCCTCAATTTCGTTGGCAACGTCGAGGGCATGGACATACCCGGCGGGAAGGCCAACGTGGTAGTCTGCGACGGCTTCATCGGCAACATCCTGTTGAAGTTCTCCGAGGGAATGGCCCGGGGGATCAACGGGTTCCTTTCCCGGGAGCTGGCGGCCCTGCTGCCGCAGGCTGCGGTGGAGGCCGTGACCTCGAAGCTGATGAAGCTCATCAGCACGGCGGACACCACCGGGGGTGGCCCGATCTGGGGCATCGATGGGGTGGCCATCGTCTGCCATGGCGCGGCCCGCGCCGAGCAGATCGCCTCGGCCATCGGAGAGGCCAAGCTGGCCGTGGAGAGCGACTTCGTGGGCACGCTGCGCCTGGAGCTGGACAAGGCTTTGAGAGGCAACGGTCGGTAGATGATAGAGGAGAAGCGCGAGGCACCGGGAGGCGAATTGGCGATTTTCAATGAGCTGAAGAAGATACTGGCGAGGGTGGCCAGGAAGCGGGAGCAGGACATCACCATTGACATGCCGCTGGCGAACCTGCACCTCGACTCGCTGAACTGGGTGCAGGCCATCGTGGGCATGGAGAGCCGTTTCGACATGGAGGTGGACATCGAGAGGATGAAGACGTTCACCACCGTGGGCGACCTGGTCAAGCACATCGAAGAGAAGATGGATTAGTCCGCGGCAGCCCGCGGACCGCTGCGGTGCGACATAACGACTTGCAGCTGCCCATGAACCAGTGCCAGGAAGAAGCCCCGTGGACCCGGCCGTGCGCGTGATCCGGTCCATCGCCGGCCACCGGCCTTTCGCCGTTGTCTGGCTGGCGGTGCTGATCAGCCTGGCCGGCATCGGGATGGTGAGTCCCCTGCTGCCGAGGTTCGCCGAGGATATGGGGGCGACGGGGACCTGGCTGGGGCTCATCTTCTCCGGCTACGCCTTCACCCAGGTCCCGCTCATGCCGTTGGTGGGCCGGCTGTCCGACCGCTTCGGCAAGAAGCTTTTCCTGCTGCTGGGACTCCTGATGTACGTGGTGGCCGCTGCCGGCTACCTGTGGGCCCCGGGCTACCGGGAGCTGTTTCTCTTTCGACTGGTCAGCGGGGTGGGGGCGGCCATGGTGGTGCCCACCGCCTACGCCTATGTCGGCGACCTGACACCCCCGGGCCGCGAGGGGCGGTACATGGGCGTCTTCAACATCGCCATGGTGGCGGGCTACGGGCTCGGGCCGACGCTGGGCGGCCTCATCTATGACGGCTTTGGCATGCACGCCGCCTTCACCAGCATGTGCATCATGAGCGGCGCCGGCTTCCTGGTGGTCCTGCTCCTTCTGCCCCGGGGAACGCCGCCGGCCACGACCATGCCTGCCGAGGGGCGTTCTTTCGGACTGTCCGCGGTCGTCGGGGACTCCACCATGCAGGCGCTCGTTGTCTACATGGCGGCGTGGGGACTGGCCTACGGGGCGGTCAGCACCTTTCTGCCCGTCTTCCTGACCGAAGTGCGCGGCGCCACGCTGGCCCAGGTTGGGATCGTGCTCTCGGTCCGCTCCGTTCTCAATGGCACACTCAACTACCCCTACGGGCGGCTGGCGGACCGGCTCGATCGAGTTCTGCTGGTGACGATCGGGCTGGTGGCCATGGCTGCGGGCATTTGCCTCATTCCCCGGGCGGGCGGCTTCGCCGGCGCCGTGGTCCTGTTCGCGGGCATGGGCCTGCTCGAGACCGTGGCCATGCCTGCCGGCAATGCCATCACGGTCGAGACCGGCCGGAGGCTGGGCATGGGGTCGGTGATGTCCCTGTACAACATGGCGAACTCGGGGGCGGTCATCGTGGGAGCCATGGGGGGCGCCGCTATCGAGAGCTCCGCGGGCATCGGTTGGGTCTTCCCGGCCGCCGCCGGGGCCGTTGTCCTGGGAGCAGTGGGTTTCAACCTGCTGATGCGCCGGGCGAGGGCGGGCCGCTGAGCCCCGAAAAATTTCTATCTGCGCCAAATATTTGGCTTTACTCCTGCATTTTGTGTAGTATAATAGCTCCACACTGCTTCACCTGAGCCAGCCGCCAAGACTCCGGGGGGAAGAATGAGTCAAAGGGCCAAGGATCACAAGGCCGGCCAAATGGCAGGCATTCCGGTTTCTCGCCGGCAGCGGCGGACCGATGGTCCATCGGAAAGCGAGAGCGAGAAGCGGTACCGGCTGCTGGCCGACAACATTGCGGACGTAATCTTCCTCCTCGACATGGACCTCCGGCCGACCTATTTCAGCCCTTCGGTGACCCGCCTTGCCGGACGCAGCGCGGAGGATCTCTTGTCGGGCACTCTCGAAGGCACCCTCACTCCCGCCTCCTATCAGGCGGCCGTCGCCGCCCTGGCGCAGGCCATGGCCGACGAGCAGAGACAGCCGGGCAGCGTGACGTCGCGGACGATGGAGCTGGAATTCCTGGCCGGTGATGGCTCCACAAAGCCGATCGAGGCCACGGCCAGCTACCTGCGGGACGGGGAAGGGAAGCCGGTCGGCATCCTGGGGACCGTGCACGACATCTCCGAGAGGCGCAAGGCGGAAGAGGCGATGAGGGAGAGCGAGAAGCGCTATCGGTTGCTGGCGGACAATGTCACTGACGTCATCTGCGTGCTGGACAAGAGCCTCAGGGTCACCTACCTGAGCCCGTCGGTGACCCACCTGCTGGGCTACACCGTGGAGCAGAGCCTGGGGCAGCAGTGGGACCGGTGGATAGAGGAGGCTTTGAGGCCGGAGTCCGCCAAGATCGCCGGCGAGGTCTTCCGGGAGATCGCCGCCAGCATGGACCAGACCTCCCAGGAGACCTACCGGTCGTGGACGCTGGAGCTGGAGTTCCGGCGAAAGGACGGCTCCGCGCTGTGGGCCGAGGGCAGGGTGAGCATCCTGCGCAGCGAGGAAGGGCAGCCCATCGGGTTTCTGGCCCTGGTCCGGGACATCAGCGAGCGCCGCCGGGCGCAGGAGCTGTTCCGGATGCTGGCCGACAACTCCCCCATAGCCGTCTACATCGCGCAGGACGGCAAGCTGCAGTTCGTGAACTCGCAGTTCAAGAACCACGTCGGCATCGGCGAAACCGAGCTGCTGGGCACCGACGCCAGCCGGTTCATCCTGGCCGAGGACAGGGAGACGGCCAGGCAGATGTCCGAGGCCATGCTGAAGGGGGAACGCCCGAACGCCTACGAGTACCGTTTCGTCGGCCGCGCGGGACGCATCAGGTGGGTCATGGAGCAGGTGGCCGCCATTACGCACAACGGGCGGCCGGCCACGCTGGGGACCTTCATGGACATCACGGAGCGCAAGCAGTCCGAGGAAACGCTGGTCCGCTCGGAATCGCAGCTGCGGCTTCTCTCACAGCGCGTCCTGGAGGTCCAGGAAGAGGAGCGGGCCCGCATTGCCCGGGAGCTGCATGACCAGCTCGGGCAGGAGCTGGTGGCGCTCAAGATAGAGGCGGTGGTCCTGATGGAGGAGCTGGCGAACACGCCGAGACTCCATGAGCGCGCCCGGGGGGTGCTGGACCTGATAGACCGGCTGGACACCACGGCGCACCGCATCGCCGTCAGCATCAGGCCGGAGATACTGGACAAGCTGGGCCTGGTGAGGGCCATCCAGTGGTACGCCGAGGACTTCGAGCGGCGCAGCGGCATCTCCTGCCCGGTCGAGGCCCCCAACAGCGGCCTGGTGCTGCCCAAGGCGGTGTCCACCTGCGCTTACCGCATCGTGCAGGAGGCGCTGCTCAACGTCTGGAAGCACTCCCGGGCCTCACAGGCCAAGATCAAGGTCACCAGTGGTCACGGAGCGGTCAACGTCTGTGTCTCCGACAACGGCGTGGGCATGGACCTCAGGCGGCTCTCTGAGGGGACCACGCTGGGACTCCTGGGCATGCGCGAGCGGGCCGGCCTGGCCGGAGGGAAGGTGACCATCAGGAGCAACCCGGGCGGCGGTCTCAGGGTGGCGGCCAGCCTGCCGATCGGGGTGGCGCGGCCGGTATCCGGCGTCGCGGCGGAGCCGGGTTCAGGGCAGGCGCTGGCGTCGAAGCCAAGGGAGAGGGGCGATATCAGGGTGCTCCTGGTCGACGACCACAGCCTGGTCCGGGCGGGTTTGAGGCGGGTCCTGGAGCAGGCGCCCGATATCCGGATCATTGCCGAGGCCCGCGACGGCAGGGAGGCGGTGGACAGCTACCAGGAGGTGGCGCCGGACGTCGTAGTGATGGACATCTCCATGCCCGAGCTGGACGGGATGGAGGCCAGCAAGCGCCTCCTTTCGATGGATCCTCAGGCCAAGATACTGATGCTCACCAGGTTTGAGGAAGAGCAGTATGCCATCAGGGCCCTGAAGGCCGGGTGCCTGGGGTACCTGACCAAGGGCTCCTCAACGCAGCAGCTGCACCACGCGGTCCGGGCCGTGGCCCGTGGGAAGCGGTTCCTTTCCGATGAAGGCCAGGACGTGGTCAATCTCCAGCTCCTGTCGACCCAGCCGGGGTCAGGGCTGCTGGAAAGCCTGTCCGACCGGGAGCTCCAGGTGCTCTGCCTGCTGGCGCAGGGACAGGAGCTGAAGGGGGTGGCCAAGGACCTGGAGCTCAGCGTCAAGACGGTGGAAACCTATCGTTCCCGGGTGCTGCACAAGCTGCATCTGCGCAATGATGTGGACATATGCCAGTTTGCCATTCAGCACGGCCTGGTCGACAGCATGCCCAAACGGACCATCCCGCCGGCGGCGGTTGAGGGGTCTACGTAGGGTAACTCCTGACAAGTCGATCAGGAGTTTCCTGATACTGCAGGGGACCAATCCGGGTTAGCCTGATGTAACGCGCTTTTCCACGGCGCGGCATTGTTGGGGGGGTGGGATAGCGAATACGGAGTCTTTTTGAACACTTGAGCTATTTGTGCCGTTCATTCTTCACATGAGGCAAATTGTTTAGCAGGAGGATAATATGGGTGCAGACGAAAGCTATGACATAGTAGTCGTAGGCGGAGGACACAACGGTACCACCATCGCGGCCTACCTGGCGAAGTGCGGACTGAGCGTATGCATTGTCGAAGAGAGGCCGGAGCTCGGCGGTGCCCAGGAGAACACCGAGCCTATCGCCGGAACGCGCCTCTCCCCTCATGCCATCGCCAACTACGGCGGGGCGGCCCCGGGGTGGGAGCAGCTGGAGCTGTGGAAGTATGGCTTCCGCATGGACCTTCACGCCCGGAAGCCGGAGTACCGGCCGCAGCCGACGGGATTTATGACCGGCGAAGGCATGTACACGGTGGACGACGACACAGCCATGGGTTTTGCCAAGATAGTTGGCTTCCTTGGCCAACCGCTGGCCTGGACCCAGGAGCTGCTGAGGGCCACCTTCTGGTGCCCTCCCCATCCCCCTGAGGTAGAGGTCACCCCGGAGAACATCCCCTTCATGCAGGTGTACAAGAAGCATGCGCCTGATGTCTGGACAGAGGAGCTTCTCCGGTATACCCAGTTCGACTTCATGGATCAGCATATCAAGGGCGGCGAGCAGTTCAAGACGGTCGTGTGCTACATCGCGGCGGTCTCCGGAGCATTCGGCCACCATGAAGGGCAGGCGATCCCGGCGCTGATGAGCGCTGTGGCGTGCATGCCGCCGTTCATACCCCGCCCGGTGGGCCCGCGCGGCAACATACACGGCTACTACCATGCGCTGCTGCGCTGCGCCATAGCCCACGGCGCGGTGGCCCGCACCTGCTGCCCGGTCGAGGAGATCATGATAAGCAACGGCACGGCGGTGGGAGTCCGGTTGAAGGACACCGCTCCCCGCGGGGAGAAGAGGATCTGGGCCAAGAAGGCGGTGATCAGCGCCACCGACATCCGGCTGACATTCAACAAGCTGATCGGGCCCAGCCACCTTGACAGAGGCTTCCTGCAGCGGATCAATGACCTCAGCCTGAAGGGCGGCAGCCTCTATGTGACCCACTGGCTGACTCGCAACCAGCTGACGTTCCGTCCCAAGTACGCTGGCGCCATGTCCGGCGAGGGCGTCTTCACCGGCGGCCCGTTCGTGGGCGGCGCGGGCACCAGGAAGGAGTACTTCGCCCACATGGCGGAGGCCCTGGGATGGAAGGGCAGACCCCGGATCCCGGCCAAGGAGGGCCTCTTCCTCTGGGTCGGCAACCAGAACTATGATGTGACCCATCCGCAGTGCACCCGGCCGGGACAGTACATCTGCGGTCCCTTCGACACCATTGTGGCCACACCCGAATACGATCCTGACGGCAAGGAGAACATCAACAAGATCAAGGCCGAAATGGACGCCTACAACCTGGAGCTGGCCGGCGTGATCTGCGAGAACCTGGATGGCGACAACATCGTCAAGACCTTCGTGAACACGCCGTATGACTCGGAGCTGCGCAATACCGGCCTGCTGGGCGGTTCCTGGTACGGCGTCCGGCACGACAAGGATGAGTGGTGGAACAAGCGTCCTCTGCCCGAAATGGCGCGCGGCCGCACGCAGATTGACCGCCTGTACCTGTGCCATCAGTCGTCCATGCACCCGGGCGGCCTGTGCCTCATGGCCTGCGGCTACAACCTGATGCACACCATGATCGAGGACGGCATAGCCAAGCCGGGATCGTGGTGGTATCCGTCGCCGTGGTACATCCCGCAAGACGGCAAGATTTCGGCGAAGCGCCCGTAAGTAGAAGGAGGACATAATGGACGGTATAAGCGGAAAGCTATTCGACGAGTTTCCTGCGGACAGCAACTGGGACGCAGTGGTCATAGGCGGCGGACCCAACGGCCTGATGACCGCGGCCTACCTGGCGAAGGCCGGGGCCAAGGTCTGCCTCTTGGAGCGACGCTACGAGGTCGGCGGCGGGCTGGCCACGGAAGAAGTGCTCTTCCCCTGCTACTACTCCAACATGCATGCCATCTACCACATGATGGTGGACTACATGCCGGCCATCCAGGACTTCAACCTGGATGTGCACGCCCTGACGTGGATCAAGCCCAACCTGCAGATGTCCATGGTCTTCAGCGACGGCACCTGCCTGCTGCTGACCAAGATGATAGAGGACACCATCGACTCCTTCCACAAGTACTCCACCAAGGACGCCGTGGCCTTCGGCAGGCATATGCGCACCTGGCAGCGGATGATGGACGAGATCGTGGGACCGGCCACCTACCTGCCGCCCAAGCCCTCCCTGGACCTGATCGTGGGCATGCAGAAGACCGAGCTTGGCCGGGAGCTGCTGGAGCTCAACGAGATGAGCCCCATGGCGATCATGAAGGAGTGCTTTGAGAACGACAAGATCCGGGCCCTGCTGCTCTACGCCACCTGCATGTGGGGACTGGACCCCAATGAGACCGGCGTCGGGCTGTTCGTGCCCCTGCTGCTCACCCGGGCCATGGACAAGTCCGTGCTCCTGGGCGGGTCGCACAAGATGGCCGGCGCCTTCTCCCGTGAGATACTACGCAACGGCGGATGCATACTGGACAACACCCAGGCCACCCAGATCATAATGCAGAACGGCAAGGTGGCCGGCGTTGACACGCTGGAGGGCCGCACTCTGCACAGCAAGGTAGTCATATCCAGCCTCGACCCCCGGACCACGTTCCTGGACCTCATAGGCGCCAAGAACCTGCCGGGGACCTTCCTGAAGGACAGCGCCGAGGCCTGGAAGTACGACAAGTGGAGCTACTACACTCTGCACACCGTGTCGAAGGAGATGCCCAAGTACAAGTGCGATGATCCCTGGGCGGATGAGAGCTTCATGACCGTCGTCGGTTTCGACAGCTCAGACCAGATCGTCCAGCACTGGAAGAACGTCATGGCCGGCAAGCTGGACTACAAGCTCATGGGCGGCCACGTAACCTGCGAGAGCTTCTGGGACCCGCACCTGGTGCGGAAGCCCGGCGGACACGTCTCCTTCCTGCAGATGCATGCTCCCTACGGCATCGAAGGCGGCTGGGAGAAGAAGAACAAGGAAGTCGAAGCAGCCGTGATGGAGAAATGGCACAAGGCCGCTCCGAACATGAAGAAGGACAACATTGTAATGAGCCTGGGGGAGACGCCGGAGGACATCGAGATCCGCTTCCCGAACATGCGGCGCGGCGGCATCAAGCACGGCGACTACACCCCGATGCAGATCGGCTTCAACCGGCCGAACATCGAGTGCTCCACGTCCAAGACCACCGTCGAGGGTCTCTACCTCTGCGGCGCCTCTACCTATCCCGGTGGGATGGTCACCGGCGGGCCGAGCTACATCGCCGCCAACAAGGTGGCCGAGGACATGGGCCTCAAGAAATGGTGGAA
>CAYPDY010000052.1:3737-16095 GCA_964409515.1 uncultured Dehalococcoidia bacterium | reverse complement strand
TCCAGTTCGCCCACAACCCGGAGGACGACCGCCTGGTGGTGATCGAGATCAACCCCCGCACCTCCCGGTCCTCCGCCCTGGCGTCCAAGGCCACGGGGTTCCCCATCGCCCGCGTATCGACGAAGCTGGCCGCCGGCATCACCATGGACGAGATCCCGTACTGGAGGAAGGGTACGCTGGAGCAGTACGAGCCCTGGGGCGACTACGTGGTCTCCAAGTTCGCCCGCTGGGCCTTCGAGAAGTTCCCCCAGGCCAGGGACGTGATCGGCACCCAGATGAAGGCCGTGGGCGAGGTGATGAGCATCGGCAAGACCTTCAAGGAGACCCTGCAGAAGTCCATCCGCTCTCTGGAAATAAAGAGGTACGGGCTGGGAGGGGTCAGGGACTTCCGGAAGCTCTCCCTGGAGAAGCTGAGGGAGAGGCTGGCGGTGCCCTCCAGCGAGCGCATATTCCTCATCTACGAGGCCCTGCGCCAGGGCATGCCGGTGGAGGAGCTCTACCGGCTGACGTATATCGGCCGGTGGTTTCTCCAGGAGATGAAGGACCTGGTGGAGTTCGAGGAGGAGCTGCTGAAGTTCCGGTGGCCGGAGCTGTCCGAGGCCAGGCTGGCGAAGGCCAAGGAATGGGGCTTCTCCGACCGCTACCTGTCCGGCCTCTTCAACGTGAGTGAGAGGGAGGTCAGACAGAGGAGGCTGGCCATCGGGAAACGGGTGAACTACGGCGCCGTCCCGGTCAGCGGGGTGGAGAACGCCGCCTACTACTACTCCACCTATGTCGGGGACAGGGATGAGGTGCCGGTGTCGTCGCGCCGGAAGGTGATGATACTGGGCGGCGGCCCCAACCGGATCGGCCAGGGCATTGAGTTCGACTACACCTGCGTTCACGCCGCTTTCGCGCTGAGGGACATGGGGTATGAGTCGATCATGGTCAACTGCAACCCGGAGACGGTCTCCACCGACTACGACACCTCGGACAAGCTCTACTTCGAGCCGCTCACGGTCGAGGACGTGCTGAACATCTACGAGAAGGAGAAGCCGGAGGGGGTCATCGTGCAGTTCGGGGGGCAGACCCCTCTGAATATCGCCCAGGAGCTGAAGGAGAACGGCGTGACGGTCCTGGGCACCACCCCCGAGAGCATCGGCCTGGCGGAGGACCGGGAGCACTTCCGGGACCGGATGATAGCCCTCGACATACCGCAGCCCGAGAGCGGCACGGCGCGTTCCATGGAGGAGGCGGTGGCCATAGCGGAGAGCATCGGCTACCCCGTCATGGTGCGTCCGTCGTTCGTGCTGGGCGGGCGGGGGATGAAGGTCATCTTCGACCGGGACGAGCTGATCAGGCACGCGGAGGAGGCCATCCAGGTCAGCCCGGAGTACCCCATGCTGATCGATCGCTTCCTGGAACACGCCATCGAGACCGAGGTGGATGCCCTGTGCGACGGCGAGGACGCTTTCGTGGCGGCCACCATGGAGCACATCGAGTTCGCCGGCGTCCACTCCGGGGATGCGGCCTGCGTCATACCTTCGCGGACCATCAGGCCCGAGCACCTCAAGACCATCGAGGACTACACGGCCAGGATAGTCCGGGACCTCAAGGCCATAGGGCTGATCAATATCCAGTACGCCATCTGTGACGACCGGGTCTATATCCTGGAGGCCAACCCGAGGGCGTCCCGCACGGTGCCCTATGTCTCCAAGGTGGTGGGCATTCCGATGGCCCGCATCGCCACCTACCTGGTGATGGGCCGGAAGATCAGGGAGTTCCCGGAGCTGGTGAAGCGCCCGCTGCCCTACTTCGGCGTCAAGGAAGCCGTGTTCCCGTTCAACATGTTCCCGGAGGTGGATCCGGTCCTCGGGCCGGAGATGAAGTCCACCGGCGAGGTGATGGGGATCGCCGACTCGTTCGGGCTGGCCTTCTACAAGGCCCAGGCGGCGGCGGGCACCAGGCTGCCCCTCAAGGGGAACGTGCTGTTGACGGTGGCCGACAAGGACAAGCCTGAGG
Source organism: uncultured Dehalococcoidia bacterium (assembly GCA_964409515.1). Lineage (GTDB taxonomy): Bacteria > Chloroflexota > Dehalococcoidia > UBA2247 > RBG-13-53-26 > JAFGCL01. The sequence continues at coordinate 14,094 of CAYPDY010000052.1, read as the reverse complement.
CCTATCGCCTGGCGAAGAGGATCAAGGGGCTGGGGTTTGATCTGTGCACCACCGAGGGGACGGGGAACCTGCTGAAGGACAAGGGCGTGGACACCAGGAGAATGAAGAAGCTGCATGAAGGACGGCCCAACATCGCCGATGCCATTATGAACAAGGAGATCCAACTGGTGATCAATACCCCGGTGGGGCAGAGCAGCAAGTACGATGACAGCTACATTCGGAAGACGGCCATTCAGTACAAAGTCCCCTACGTGACCTCGATGACGGCGGCGGAGGCCACCGCCGAAGGCATCGAGGCCATGGCCGGGTCGGAGATCGTGCCGAAGTCGCTCCAGGAGTACCACAGGGAGCTGACGGAGGGGTGAATGCCGGCTGCCCGGATGGATGGCCCGCTTCGGCGGGGGGAAGGCTGGAACGCAGAGTGCAGGTGACGGCCCGCGTCAGGTCGAGCTGCGAGCTGCTGCCGCGAATGCGGCTCCTCTGGCTGGAGGCGCCGGACATCGCCGGGCCGGCCATGCCGGGGCAGTTCGTGATGGTGCGCTGCGGAGAGGGCCCGGAGCCCCTCCTGCGGCGGCCCTTCAGCATCCATGGTACCGATGATCCGGGTGGCGTGGCGCTCCTCTTCGAGACCGTGGGGAAAGGCACCGCCTGGCTCGCGGAACGCACGCCCGGGGACCCGGTCGACCTGATCGGCCCCCTGGGAAACGGCTTCCGGATCGGGCCGGACTGCCGGGATATCCTGCTGGTGGCGGGAGGCATCGGCATCGCGCCGCTGGCCTTCCTGGCGGCGGCCGCCGCCAGGAGGGGGAAGAGAGTGAGCCTGCTTCAGGGGGCCCGGACTGCCTCCCTTCTTTGTCCGCGGCACCGCCTGCCGCCGGACGCTGCCGTTGTCCTGGTTACGGATGACGGGTCCGGCGGAAGAAAGGGCGTCGTGACCGGCCTGCTCGGCGAATACGCTGCCCGGGCGGACCAGGTCTTCGCCTGCGGACCCCCGGCCATGTACCGGGCCATGGCGGACCTGGAGTGCCTGAAGGGGAAGCCGGTCCAGCTTTCGCTGGAGGAGAGGATGGCGTGTGGTCTGGGGGCCTGCTATGGCTGCACCGTGCGGACGAGGGGCGGACCGAGGCAGGTCTGTCATGACGGGCCTGTCTTCGAGATGGCTGACATTCTCTGGTAGGAGCGGGTGAAATGGTGAAGAGCACGACGCTGCGGGTAAGAACGTCCGGCAACTGCGACATCATAGATCTGACGGACAGGGTGGCGGCCGAGGTCGGCGATGCCGGAATCGTGAGCGGGACCGTCACCGTCTTCTGTGTCGGCTCGACCGCCGGGGTGGGCACCATAGAGCATGAATCGGGGCTGCTGGCCGATTTCCAGGGGATGTGGGAACGGCTGGTGCCGCCCAGCGCGGGGTTGAGTCACAACCAGGCCTGGGGCGACGGGAACGGCCATTCTCATTTGCGGGCCTCGCTGCTGGGGCCGTCCCTCACCATCCCTTTCACCAACCGAAGGATGCATCTGGGCACCTGGCAGCAGATCGTCTACGTTGACTTCGACAACCGTCCGCGCTCGAGGGAGATCGTGCTCCAGATCATGGGAGAGTAGAGGACCTCATGGCGGACCTGGATTTCGTCTTCCACCCGGCGTCGGTGGCCATCGTGGGTGTCTCCTCGGTCACGGACTCGCGGACCAACCGCAACTTCCTGAAGCCGCTGCTGGAGTGCGGCTACGGAGGAAAGATCTATCCGGTCAACCCCCGCCTGACCGAGATCATGGGTCTGGCGGTGTACCCCAGCGTCCTGGACATACCCGGCCGCGTCGACTCGGTGGTGTCCGGCCTGCCGGCGGCGCTGGTGCCGAAGCTCATGGCCGAGTGCGCCCGGGCCGGGGTGAAGGCGGTTACTTGTTTCAGCGCGGGGTTCAGCGAGACCGGTGAAGAAGACGGCGTGAGGCTGGAGCGGGAGGTGGCGGACATCGCCCGGCGCGGCGGGGTGCGCCTCCTGGGTCCGAACTGCCTGGGGGTCCACCATCCGGCGATCGGCTACACGTTTGAAGCGGGGGGCGTCCGGAGCGGCGGCCCCGTGGGTTTCCTGTCCCAGAGCGGGGGGAATACCAGGGATCTGATCCTGGCGGGGGCGCGGCGGGGCGTGCGCCTGAGCAAGGCGGTCAGCTACGGGAACGCGGCCGACCTGGATGAGACGGATTTCCTGGAGTACTTCGCCGGCGACCCCGACACCAGCGTGGTGGCGGCCTATATCGAAGGGGTGAAGCGGCCCCGGGGCTTCCTGCAGGCGCTGCGGACGGTGTCCGGCCTCAAGCCCGTGGTGGTCCTCAAGGGCGGGAGGACCGAGGCCGGAAACAGGGCGGCCGTGTCCCACACCGGCGCCCGGCCCGGCAGCGACAGGGTGTGGGACGCGCTTTGCCGCCAGGCGGGCGTGATGCAGGTGGGGGACATGGCCGAGATGGCGGACACCCTCATCGCCCTGTCATACCTGAATCCGCCGCGGGGTCGGCGGGCGGCCCTGGTGGGCATCGGCGGAGGCGCCAGCGTGCAGGCCGCGGACGACTGCGAGAGGGCGGGCCTGGTGGTGCCGCCGTTCCCTTCCGACCTCAGAAGTGAGCTGCGGGCCTTCACCGCCGCCGCCGGGACCGGGATAGGGAACCCGGTGGACACCTCGCCGGACGTCTACTGGGAGCCGGCCCTCTACCGGGAGACGGTCAGGCTCGTCTCCGAGAGCGATGAGATAGATGTCGTACTGGTATGGTTCGCCTGCGTGCAGTCGGTCCATCGCGGCGTTGAGGAGCTGAGCCAGCAGGTGGGGGCGGTCCTCGATGCCGGCCGGGCGGCGGGCAAGCCGCTGGCCGTGGTGCTGTCTACAGCCGGAATGGTGGAGGCGGAGAGGATTGCCGCCGAGGTGCAGGGCCAGTGCCTGGAAGCCGGGTTCCCGGTGTTCCCGACCATGGGCCGCGCGGCCCGGGCCATCAGCCACCTGGCGTCTCACGCGGAAAACCGGGGCCGATAGCGGTGGCGATGCCCGGGTGGATTCCCGGACCCGCTTTGGTATATAATAGCTATTCGTCAGCTCTGAATGGCCTGGGGGATGGGGCGGGGTGGTCACGGTGCCTTGACTGCGATCACGTTAGATGTTATATTTACTCTTTGCGTGTCTTGAAGGATTGAGAAGATGCCGACTGTAAATCAACTGGTAAGACATGGACGCCGGAAAACGCTCCGGAGGACTAAGGCTCCGGCGATGCGGGTCGGGTTCAATTCACTGAAGCGGCGGGCGACCAAATCCAAAGGGTCGCCGCAGAAGCGCGGGGTCTGCATCCAGGTGAAGACGATGACCCCCAAGAAACCCAATTCTGCCTTGCGCAAGATTGCCCGGGTGCGACTGACCAATCACATGGAGGTGACGGCCTACATTCCTGGTGAAGGTCACAACCTGCAAGAGCACTCCGTGGTGATGATCCGGGGTGGTAGGGTGAAGGATCTGCCTGGGGTACGCTATCACATCATCAGGGGTACCCTGGATGCCGCCGGGGTGGCTGACCGGCGACAGGGCCGCAGCAGATACGGAGCGAAACAAGCCAAGGGCTCGGGGTCCTCAGGGGCTTAGGGCTTCTGGACTGTCCAGAGCGGAAGAAGAGGAAAGAGTACCCGGGCTTTTTTGTGGGTTGGAGACTGAGGAATGCCGAGAAGAAAAGGTAAAGTAGCCAAGAGAGTCCTGAAGCCCGATACCAAGTACGGCAGCGTTCTGGTGTCAAAGATCACCAACAAGGTGATGCAGGGGGGCAAGAAGCGCACGTCCGAAGGGATAGTGTACGACGCTCTCAATATTGCCTCCCAGCAGGCCAAGAAGGCACCGGTGGAGGTGCTGGAGCAGGCCATCAAGAATGTGACGCCGCTGCTGCAGGTCAAGGCCAGGCGGGTGGCCGGAGCCACTTACCAGGTGCCGATGGAGGTCAGCGGCGAACGCGGGACCACCTTGGCCATACGGTGGCTGCTGGATGCCGCCAGGTCGCGGGGCGGCAAGTCGATGGGTGAGAAGCTGGCGGCGGAGATCGTCGACGCTTCTCACAACCAGGGCGCGGCCGCCAAGAAGCGCGAAGATACCCATAAAATGGCAGAAGCCAACAGGGCTTTTGCGCACTTCAGATTCTAGAGAAGTCATTGGCTGTGAGACAACGTTCTGGAACCGCGTTATCCCCCGAGTTCGCCACTGGCAGCAAAGGTGTAGGTGGTATGTCTGAGGGCTTCAGCCTGGATAGGGTGAGAAACATCGGGATCATCGCCCATATAGACGCCGGGAAGACCACGGTCACTGAAAGGCTCCTGTACTACACCGGCCGCACCTACAAGATCGGTGACGTGGATGACGGGACCACCGTGATGGACTTCATGGACCAGGAGCGGGAGCGGGGGATCACTATATCTTCGGCGGCGACCACCTGCTACTGGCTGGAGCACCGCATCAACATCATCGATACGCCGGGCCACGTGGACTTCACCGCCGAGGTGGAGCGGAGCCTGCGGGTCCTGGACGGCGGGGTGGTGGTTTTCGATGCCGTGGCCGGGGTGCAGCCGCAGTCTGAGACGGTGTGGCGCCAGGCCAACAAGTACCACGTCCCCCGGATCTGCTTCGTGAATAAGATGGACCGGGTTGGCGCCAACCTGAACCGCACGGTGGACATGATACGCCGTGTACTGGGGGCGAAGGCCCTGCCCGTCCATGTGCCGCTGGGTGAAGAGAAGTCCTTCGAGGGAATGGTCGACCTTATAGAAGGCAAGGCGTGGATGTTCTCTGAAGGGGCCGACACGCCGCCGGTGGAGCTGGCGGTGCCGCAGGCCTATGCCCAGCGGGTTCGAGAGCAGAGGGAGCTGTTGGTGGAGAAGCTGGCGGAGGAAGACGACCAGCTGATGCATGTGTACCTGGAAGGACGCGCCGCCAGCCCGGAGATGATGAAGGCGGCCCTGCGCCGCGCGACCCTGGCCGGCAAGGTGGTGCCCGTTCTCTGTGGTACCGCGCTGAAAAACAAGGGCATCCCGCAGCTGCTGGACGCCATTGTGAACTACCTTCCGTCGCCGCTGGACGTTCCGCCGGTGGATGGCACGGTGCCCGAGACGGGAGAGGCGGCCAGCCGCCCCGGAACGAATGACGCTCCGTTCTCGGCGCTGGCATTCAAGGTGGTCGCGGATCCGTTTATCGGCCGCCTGGTCTATCTCCGGATATACTCCGGAAGAGCGGAGGGCGGTACGCGCCTCCTGAACTCGGCCAGGCGGGAGAAGGAGCGGCTGGGCCGGTTGCTGCGCATGCATGCCAATCACCGGGAGGAGATAGCCTCCGCTTCCGCCGGCGACATCGTGGCCGCGGTGGGGCTGAAGAGCACGCTCACCGGTGACACCCTTTGCGATCCCGCGGCCCCCATCATCCTGGAGGCCATCACTTTCCCCGAGCCGGTGGTTTCCGTGGCCGTCGAGCCCAAGTCGAAGGCCGATCAGGACCGGATAGGGGAAGCGATGCAGAAGCTGACCGAGGAAGACCCCACTTTCCAGACGCACTACGACGAGGAAACCGGGCAGACCATCATCTCCGGCATGGGTGAGCTGCACCTGGAGGTCCTGCTGGAGCGCATGCGGCGGGAGTTCCGGGTGGATACCAAGACCGGCAAACCGCAGGTGGCCTACAAGGAGACCATTAAGGACAAGGCCCGGGCCGAAGGGAGATTCGTCAAGCAGTTCGGCGGCCGCGGGCAGTACGGTGTTGTGGTGATTGAGGTGGAGCCCGGCGAGCGGGGCAGCGGGTTTGCCTTCGTGGACAAGATCAAGCAGGCCGCGATTCCGAAGGAGTACATCCCGGCGGCGAAGGCGGGCATCGAGGAAGCGCTACGCAGGGGAGTGCTGGCCAGCTATCCCCTGGTGGATATCAAGGTTACCCTCGTCGATGGCAGCTATCATGATGTGGATTCGTCGGACATGGCTTTCAAGATGGCGGGATCGCTGGCCATCAAGGAGGCGGTGCGGCGGGCGAAGCCGACGCTGCTCGAACCCATCATGAAGCTCGAGGTGTTCGTTCCGGAGCAGTTCCTGGGGGACATCCTGGGTGACATCGACGGCAGGCGGGCGCGCATTGAGGATATCAAGTCCACCGAGGACTACCGGGAGATCCTGGCCTATGTTCCGCTGGGGGAGACCTTTGGCTACACCACGGTCATACGCTCGCTGAGTCAGGGCAAGGCCACTCATTCCATGGAGTTCGATCACTATCAGGAGGTGCCCTCCTCTCTGCTGGAGCAGATCGCTATTAGAGCCAAAGGTAGAGTGATATAAGATGGCAAAGCAGAAAATTCGCATCAAGCTGAAGTCCTTCGACCACCGGATACTGGATCAGTCGGCAGCGCAGATCACCGGGACGGCAGAGCAGACCGGCGGACGCGTGGCGGGCCCGGTGCCCCTGCCGACGCGCATCGAGAAGTTCTGCGTCATCCGCTCCCCGTTCATCGACAAGGACTCGCGGGAGCAGTTCGAGATCCGGACGCACCGGCGTCTCATCGATATCCTGGATCCGACGACGAAGACCATCGAGGCGCTGACCCGCCTGAATCTGCCGGCCGGGGTCGACGTGGAGATCAAGCTGTGATTGAGGTAGAGGGTATCATAGGGCGAAAGCTGGGGATGACCCAGGTATTTGACGAGAACGGCCGGCTGGAGGCGGTGACCGCCGTGGCCGCGGGGCCGTGCTATGTGACGCAGGTCAAGACCCAGGAGAAGGATGGCTACCACGCCGTCCAGCTGGGGTACGGTGAAGCCAAACGGCTGAATTCCCCGGAGAAGGGCCATCTCAAGGCGGCCGGGAAGCAGCTGGAGCACCTAATGGAGATCAGGGTGGAGGCCCCCACTTCGATGAAGGTGGGCCAGTCCCTGGATGCGAGTGTCTTCAAGAAGGGCGACCGGGTGGACGTCATCGGCATATCCAAGGGCAAGGGTTTTGCCGGGGGCGTGAAGCGATATCACTTTAGGGGAGGGCCGAAGACGCACGGGCAGTCGGATCGGCATCGGGCCCCGGGTTCGGTGGGCGGCACGACGTCACCCTCCAGGGTATTCAAGGGAACCCGCATGGCGGGGCATTTGGGCCATGTCCGCGTCACCGCGCTCAATGTGGAAGTGGCCCAGGCTGACGCCGGACGCAACATCGTTCTCTTGAAAGGGTCGGTTCCGGGTGCCGACGATGCCATCGTGCTGATCAGGAAATCGGTCAAGAAGAAGTAGAGATGCAGTTAGCGGTTCGTAATCTGACGGGTCAAGTCGTCGACAACATAGATGTGGATGGCAGCGTGTTCGGGGTGCCGCTCAACACCGCCGTGGTCCACCAGGCGATGGTCAGGCAGCTGGCCAATGCCCGGCTGGGAACGGCTGATTCCAAGACCAGGGGAGAGGTGGCCGGCAGCACGCGAAAGCTCTACAAGCAGAAACATACGGGACGGGCGCGCAAGGGCAGCATCAAGTCGCCGCTGCTCAAAGGCGGGGGTATCACCTTCGGGCCGCACCAGAGGAGCTACCGGCAGAGCATGCCGAAGAAGATGCGCCGCCTGGCGCTGCGGTGCCTGCTGTCGGCCAAGGCGTCTTCAGGCGAGATCCTGGTGGTGGACCACCTGAAGCTGGATCAGCCCAAGACGTCCGAGATGGCCGGGGTGCTGAAGGCGCTGGGCGTGACCTCCTCAGCCTTGGTCGTTACTGAAAGGGCGGAGGCCGGGATAGTGAGGTCGGCCCAGAACCTCCAGGGGGTCAGGACCCTGCCGGCGGATCTGCTGAACGTCAGGGACCTTCTGACCTACAACTATTTGGTGATAGGCGTGGACGGCTTGCGGGCTGTGGAGAGCGGCCTGGCAGTCAAGGCGCCGGCCACGGCGGGATGATTGTCAATGCACACTTATGAAGTACTGCGTCGGCCAATAGTCAGCGAGAAGAGCCTCGTCCTCCAGGGGAGCAGCAAGTACACCTTCGAGGTGTCCCCGGGGGCGAGCAAGCACCAGATCAAGGAAGCGGTGCAGACGGCCTTCAAGGTGAACGTCCTGGGGGTCAATGTGGTTACGGTTCAGGGCAGCACGCGGAAGATCGGCCGTCGGCGCGTAGTGACTTCTCCGTGGAAGAAGGCCATAGTCACGGTCAAGCCAGGACAGAAGATCGAGTTTTTTGAGGGCGTTTAGAGATGGGACTTAAGGCATATAGACCGACGTCTCCGGGGAGGCGGGCCATGATTGGCTCGACCTTCGAGGAGATCACCAAAAAGAAGCCGGAGAAGTCTCTTCTGGTGTCACTGCGGAAGAATGCCGGCCGGAACAACCAGGGCAAGATCACGGTGAGGCACCGCGGGGGCGGGTCGAGGCGGAAGCTGCGCATCATCGATTTCAAGAGGGACAGGGTCGGGGAGCCGGCCGAGGTCCTGGCCATCGAATACGATCCCAACCGCTCGGCCTATATTGCGCTGGTGCAGTATGCCGACGGCGAGAAGCGATACATGCTGGCCCCGCTCGGGCTCACGGCCGGTCAGAGTGTGGTTTCGGGCCCTGAGGCTGAGCTGAAGGTCGGCAACGCGCTGCCCATCGGCCGGATCCCGGTAGGGACCATTATTCACAATATCGAGCTGCAGCCAGGTAAAGGGGCCCAGATCGTCCGGAGCGCCGGGTCCTCGGCGCTGGTGGTCGGGCGGGAGGAGAGGTTCACCCTGGTCAGGCTGCCGTCCGGAGAGGTGCGCCGCATACCGAACGGGTGCATGGCTACAGTGGGACAGGTGGGCAATGCCGACCACCGGAATGTGAAGCTGGGCAAGGCCGGCCGCAGCCGGTGGAGAGGCAGAAGGCCGGCGGTGCGCGGGGCGGCCATGAGTCCCCGTGACCATCCGCATGGCGGCGGCGAGGGCCGGAACCCGAGGGGCATGAACCCGAAGACGCCCTGGGGCAAGCCGGCTCTGGGACACAGGACGCGCACCAACAAGGTCAGTGACAGGCTGATCGTCAGCCGGAGAAAGAAGTAGAAGTATGAGCAGGTCGACAAAGAAGGGACCGTTCATCGAGGCGAAGCTGCTGAAGAGGGTCGAGGCGATCAACAAGAGCGGCCAGAAGGCCGTGATCAAGACATGGTCCCGGGCCTCCACCGTTATCCCGGAGATGATCGGACAGACGATAGCGGTACACGACGGCCGGAGGCACGTGCCGATCTTCATCACCGAGAACATGGTGGGTCACCGGCTCGGCGAGTTTGCTCCTACCCGGACGTTCAGAGGCCATGTGGGCAAGGTGGAGAAGGCGGCTTAGAGGTTCGCGATGGAAGTTAAGGCAACCGCCAAATACATTGGCATATCACCGCAGAAGCTGGAGCTGGTGGCGGACACGGTGCGGGGGAAGAAGGTCACCGACGCCTTGGGTATGCTTGGCCTGTCTCCCAGCCCGTCGGCGCGGGCGCTGGCGAAGGTCATAAAGTCGGCTGCGGCCAATGCGGAAAACAACTACCAGATGGTGCTGGCCGACCTGAAAGTGGTGAGGCTGGTGGTTAACCAGGGGTCTACCCTGAAGAGAATTCGCGCCCAGGCTCGAGGACGCGTAAGTCCCATACTGAGGCACACGAGCCATATCACTGCCATAGTGGATACGGAGGCGTAGTGGGACACAAGGTTCACCCTACAGGATTCAGGCTGGGCATAACTCAAGAGTGGCGTTCGCGGTGGTATTCGCAGAAGCACTACACCGAGTTCATGATGGAGGACACGCGCATTCGCCGGCTGGTGATGGACCGGACCTACGAGGCCGGGGTTTCCCGGGTGGACATCGAGAGGTGGGCGAACGATGCCGTCATTACGGTGCACACCGGCAAGCCGGGGATTGTGATTGGACGCGGCGGACAGCGGGTGGACGAGCTGAGGCGTTCGCTGGAGGCGCTCTGCGGCAAGAAGGTGCGCCTTAACATCCATGAGATCCGAGAGCCGGAGCTCGATGCCTACCTGGTGGCGCGGAACATCGCCAGCCAGATGGAGCACCAGATATCCTACCGGCGGGCCATCAAGCGGTCCATGCTGCGCACGATGCAGGCGGGCGCCAAGGGCGTCAAGGTGATCTGCAGCGGGCGCCTGGGCGGGGCCGAGATCGCGCGGCGGGTCACGTTCAGGGAAGGCCGGGTGCCTCTGCACACGCTGCGGGCCGATATCGACTATGGTTTCTGCGAAGCGCGCACGCTTCTGGGCCGGATTGGCTGCAAGGTCTGGATATACAAGGGCGACGTGTTTGCCCAGGTCGAGGAAATAGAGGCGCCGCCGCCACCGCAGGCGGCCAGCGCGGCGGCTCCGCAACCGGCTGCTGCGGC
>CAYPDY010000052.1:0-3637 GCA_964409515.1 uncultured Dehalococcoidia bacterium | reverse complement strand
CCGCAACCGGCTGCTGCGGCAGGCCCGCAACCGGCTGCCGCTGCTGAAGCACCGGCGCTGGCCGCTGGAGCGCCTGTTGAGGTAAAGGGCGATGCTGCAACCGAATAGAGTCAAGTATCGAATGATCCATCGGGGCCACGTCCGCGGGAAGGCCAGCACGGGCAACACCCTGGCCTTCGGCGATTTCGGGCTGCAATCCCTGGAGGCCACTGAGGTGAGTGCCCGGGAGATTGAGGCGGCCCGCCGGGCCATAGTGCACTATCTGCGCCGCGGAGTCATGCTGTGGATCCGGGTCTTCCCGGACAAGCCGCTGACCCACAAGCCGGCCGAGACGCGCATGGGCAGCGGAAAAGGCGCGCTGGACCACTGGGTGGCCGTGGTGCGGCCGGGAAAGATGATCTTCGAGATCAGCGGTGTCAAAGAGGATGCGGCCCGGGCGGCCTTCCGGCTGGCTTCGCATAAGCTGTCGGTCAAGACCAAGGTCGTGGTCAAGGGGGTGGAGTAGTGGCGGAGGATGTTCGTCTCATGAGCGATGAAGAACTGTCCAGGCAGGTGGAGGAAGCCCATCGCGAGCTGTTCAACCTGCGGTTTCGGCTGGCGACCAAGCAGCTGGCCAACCACCGCGAGGTCCGCAGTGTGAAGAAGAGGATTGCCAGGTTGAAGACCATTATGCGAGAAAGGGAGCTGAGCGGGGCCTAGACACGGAGGCTGGCCCCCGGGCGGGCGGTCAGCCGGGCGAGATGAAGCTCTGCTGAGGTATTCGATGGAGAATAAGCGCAAGAATCTTTCCGGGCGGGTCGTGAGCAGCAAGATGAGCAAGACCGTGGTAGTGGCGGTCGAGTCCATCGGCCCCCACAAGAAGTACAGAAAGACCGTCAGAAGGATCTCCAACCTGAAGGCGCATGACGAGAAGGGCGCGTGCCGGGTTGGCGATGTAGTGGAGATTGTGGAGTGCCGGCCCCTTTCGAAGACGAAGCACCACCGGGTGGTGGGGGTAGTGTCCAAGAGTCAGTTGGCCGAGGTTGGGGCGAATGATCCAGATCTACAGTAGGCTGAAGGTAGCGGACAACACCGGGGCCAAGATCCTCATGTGCATGCACGTTGTGGGAGGTTCCGGGCGCAAGTACGCCAGCATCGGCGATGTGATTGTGGGTACCGTCAAACAGGCGATACCGAGGGGGACGGTCAAGGATCATGAGATAGTGCACGCGGTGATCGTGCGGGTGACCAGACCCTACCGCCGGCGGGACGGCTCCTATATCAGGTTCGATGACAACGCAGTGGTGATCCTGGCGGATGACAATAATCCGAAAGGTACTCGCATCTTCGGGCCCGTGGCGCGGGAGTTGCGGGAGAAAGAATTCACCAAGATTATCTCTCTGGCCCCGGAGGTGCTGTAAACCCGTGAAGATTCGCAAGAACGATACGGTTCTGGTCATAAGCGGCAAGGACAAGGGGAAGAAGGGCAAAGTCAGGTTTGCCTATCCCCGCGAGGAGCAGATCATGGTGGATGGCATCAACATGATCAAGAAGCACTCCAAGGCGCGGGGCGCGGCCAAGCAGGCCGGTATCATCGAGCGCGAAGCGCCGATCCATGTTTCGAAGGTGATGCTAATCTGCAACAAGTGCAACCATCCCGTCAGAATCGGCTGGAAGGTGATAGAGGGGAAGAGTGTCCGCACTTGCGCTGCGTGTCATGAGGTGATTGACTGATCATGGCCAAGCAGAATTTGCCCCGGTTAAGGGAGCGGTACGAACAGGAGATCATTCCAGCTCTGATGCAGGAGTTCAAGTTCGATAATGTAATGCGCGTTCCCCGCGTCAGGAAGGTGGTGCTCAACATCGGTCTCGGTGAGGCCACCCAGAATGCCAAGGCCCTGGAGAGCGCCGAAAAGGACCTGGCCACGATATCGGGCCAGCACCCGGTGGTCACGCGTTCCAAGAGGTCTATTGCGGCCTTCAAGCTTCGCGCCGGCATGCCCATCGGGATGATGGTGACTTTGCGTGACCGGAGGATGTATGAGTTCCTGGACCGGCTGGTCAGCGTGGTGCTGCCCCGTATCAGGGACTTCCGCGGCGTGTCGCGGACTGCGTTTGACGGCCGGGGCAACTACAGCCTGGGCTTCAAGGACCAGCTGATGTTCCCGGAGATCGACTATGACAAGGTGGAGAAGGCTCGCGGGTTCCAGATTACCATCGTGACCACGGCCCGTTCAGATGATGAAGGCCGGCGTCTTCTGGAGCTAATGGGGATGCCGTTTGTGAGAGGTTAGGAAATTGGCAAAGACTTCCAAGATCGTTAAGTGGCAGCGTCCTCCGAAGTACAAGGTCCAGCAGCACAATAGATGCCGCATGTGCGGGCGCCCCCGGGGCTACATGCGCAAGTTCGGGGTCTGTCGTATCTGCTTCCGGGAGCTGGCGCTGAGGGGTGAGCTTGCCGGAGTCAAGAAGTCGAGTTGGTGAGGCGGTATGACTACTGATCCCATTGCTGATATGTTAACGCGGATACGGAACGTGAATATGGTGAGGCAGGAGTACGCCCTGGTGCCGTGGTCCAAGGTCAAGGTGTCGCTGGCCAAGGTGCTCAAGGAAGAGGGTTTCATCAGGGATTTCGAGATCCTGAGGGGCAAGCCGACCAGGAGCATCAAGGTATATCTCAAGTACAAGGACAGGAACCAGCCGGTGATCATGGGCCTCAAGCGGGTGAGCAAGCCCGGGTTGCGGGTCTATGTGGGCGCCACTGAGATCCCCCGGCCGTACGGCGGATTGGGGATCGCGATCGTGTCCACCCCCAAAGGCATCATGACCGGTTCGCAGGCCTGGAAACAGCACATCGGCGGCGAGCTGCTGTGCTACGTGTGGTGATGCAGAGATGTCCAGAGTAGGGAAGCTGCCGATAAAGGTGCCCAAGGGGGTTTCCGTTAATATCAACGGGAATGAGGTGACTGTCAAGGGGCCCAAGGGGGAGCTGCAGCGCTCATTTGATCCCGCGATGGCTGTCACGATGAAAGAAGACAGCCTGACGGTGACCCCGCCCGCGGATCTGCCCAGGTATGGTGCTGTCCATGGCCTGACGCGGGCGCTGCTGGCCAACATGGTGCAGGGCGTCAGCCAGGGTTTCGAGAAGTCCCTGGAGGTGGTCGGCGTAGGCTACCGGGTGCAGAAGGCCGGGGAGAAGCTGGTTCTTCAATCAGGTTTCACGCATCCCGTGGAAGTGGTGCCTCCGCCCGGGATTTCTTTCCTGGTGGAGGGGACGAACCGCATGAAGGTGGTGGGGGTGGATAAGGAGCTGGTGGGGGATGTCGCAGCGAAGATCAGGGCGATCCGGAAGTGCGATCACTACAAAGGGAAGGGGATCAAGTACGCCGGTGAGAAGATCCGCTTGAAGCCGGGCAAAGCCGGCCGGGCGGCGGCCAAGAAGTAGATAGAGTCATGAAGAGAGTGGTGAAGAAGAAAAGCAATCTGCTGAGAAGGAAGCACCTGACGCAGCCCCGGCCGCGTCTCTGTGTGTACCGCAGCCTGAACCACATCTACGCCCAGGTCGTTGATGACGGCACGCGTGGGACGGTGGTGAGCGCATCCAGCAAGGATGCCGAGATCAAGGCTGACGGGCAGCAGAAGGTCAAGGTAGCCGGCC
>CAYPDY010000051.1:10944-16309 GCA_964409515.1 uncultured Dehalococcoidia bacterium | reverse complement strand
CGTCATCGAGGATATTGTTGTGGGCGAAGGCGAAACGGCCCGGGCCGGGGACGTCTTGAGCGTCTACTACACTCTCTATCTGGAGGACGGAACGCAGGTAGAGTCCAATGCCACAGGCGACCCATTCAACTTCACTCTGGGTGCAGGCAGAGTGATCAAGGGCTGGGAACAGGGGCTGGCAGGAGCAAAGATCGGCGGTACACGCAAGCTTACCATCCCGCCAGATCTCGCCTACGGTGCCGCCGGCTATCCTCCCAAGATCCCACCGAATGCCACCCTTGTCTTCGTAGTGCAACTGCTGGCCATTGAGTAGACAGCTGTGACCGACAAATCGATCAAGGCGCGCAAGCGCGCGGAGAAGGAATCCAGGAGCCTCGAAAGAAGGGGACGAATAGTCTTCTTCGGCGGGCTCGCGATCGTCCTGGTCATAGCAGCGGTGATCGGGGTCCTGGTCTACTTCGCCATTGACCGTTCCCCCGGGTTAGTCATTGAAGACCTGGAGATCGGCACCGGCGCGGAAGCCCGCGCAGGCAACGCGGTGAGCGTGGACTACACTGTCTGGTCGGAGAACGGAACGCAGATCGCGTCAACAGGCCTGGGCGTGCCCTCGGTGTTCACGCTGGGTGAAAAGGAAGTGATGGAAGGCCTCGACCGGGGTATCGTAGGCATGAAGGTCGGGGGCAAGCGGCGGCTGACCATCCCTCCCAACCTGGGTTACGGTGAGACAGCATTCAAAGACCTCCCGGCGAACTCCACTATCACGTGCGAAGTGGTGCTGCTCGCCGTCCGGTAGGCCCCAGCCAATCAGGAGGTAGAGCAACATGAGCTACGAGACCATCGACTTCCGCACTGAAGAGGGCTACTGCGTCATCACCCTCAACAGGCCCGATGCCCTCAATGCCATCAGTGCCCGGATGTGGCGCGAGCTGGACGGCGCCATCGACGAGTGGGTTGGCAATGATCGCGCCGGTGCCCTCATCATCACCGGTGCGCCGAGGCGCGACGGACGGCCGTGCTTCTGTGCCGGGGTCGACCTCAAGCAGAGCGACGATGAGGTGCGGGCCGGCGACCCGTCCCTCCAGAAGAAGGCGACTCCCTCCGCGGCGCTGTGGAACCAGAGGCGGCCCAGATTGCCCATGTCCTCAACCCTGGTCAACCTGGCCTGGGCGCCCAAGATATCCATCGCGGCCATCGACGGGGTCTGCACCGCCGGCGGTGTGGAGCTGGCCCTCTGCTGCGACATCATCCTGGCGGCGGAGACCGCGCAGATCAGCGACATGCACGCGAAGAACCTGGGCTGGATCGGCGGAGGCGGCGCCGCCACCAGCATGGCCTGGCGGGTCGGCGTGGCCAAGGCCCTCGAGCTGTGCCTGACGGGTGACCCCATCAATGGGCAGGAGGCCCACCGCATCGGCCTGGCCAACCAGGTCTTCCCTTCCGGTGAGCTCCTGCAGAAGGCGGAGGAGATGGCCGGGAAGATCGGCCGCACCCGCCCGGCGGCGATTACCATGACCAAGGCCGCCTGCCGGGCCGCGCAGGACATGGACCGGATGTCATCCTGGCTCTACTCCGACACGGCCTTCCAGACCCTCTTCGATGAACCCGACGCGGGGGACTGGGGGCCGGGCCGGTGGCTGAAGGGGCGGTAGATCATTCGCCCAGTTGCCGCAGCACACGCAGATGAGAGACGCTGTTCGCTTCGTGCTCCTGACCCTGGCCTGCCTGCTCGCGGTATTCACCGGGGCCTGTGAGAAGGCCGGGGAGCCCGAGCCGCAGCCGGGGGACTTCGCCGGCCCGCAGCGGGTGACCATCCAGGACTACAGCGATCATGCCATGGAGCCCTTCATCACCCGTGACGGATGGTACCTCTTCTTCAACAACTCCAACGACCCGGCCGCGGACACCAACCTGCACTGGGCGGAGCGGATCGACGACCTGAGCTTCCGGTACAGGGGCGAGATCGGCGGGGTGAACACCACGTCCCTGGAAGGCGTGGCCTCCATGGACCAGGACGGCGTCTTCTACTTCGTTTCGACGCGGAGCTACGATCAGACCGCATCCACCATCTACCGCGGCAGCTTCGCCGGCGGCACGGTCAGCGCCATGGAACTGGCCCCCGGGGTCTCGACGGCCACGCCCGGCATGGTGAACTTCGACGCCGAGATCAGCCCCGACGGCGGCACGCTCTACTTCGTGGACAGCCGATTCGGCTCTTCCGGCCCGGAGACCGCCGATATCATCATCGCCGCCTGGAACGGCTCGGCGTTCGTGAGGGACGGCAGCGGCGCCGCGATCATGAGACAGGTCAACACCTCGAAGTACCTGGAGTACGCCCCGGCGATCTCGGCCTCGGGACGGGAGCTGTTCTTCACCCGCCTCGAGGGCAGCAGCCCGGCCATCTATGCGGCCACCCGGACAGACACCTCGTCGCCGTTCGAGGCGCCCCGGAAGATCAGCGCCGCGGCCGGCTTCGTGGAGGGCCCGACGCTCTCGCCCGACGGCAAGTCGCTGTACTATCACAAGAGGGACGGCGACCTCTTCGTCATCTATCGGGTGACCAGGTAAGCGCACACGCGCGTCTGAATCAGGTACAATGGAGGCCGAGCGGAGCGCGCGATGGACGCGCGGCCCGCCAGGTTTCGCGAGGAGACCATCAGTGGGCCTGAAAGACAGAAACCTGATCACGCTGAAGGAAATCGACGGACCGTCGGCCCCGCACGACGCCTTCCTGAAGCGCGAGGTGGACCTGCGGAAGGAGGCGCTGGCGTACGTCGATGACGCTGCCCGCCTGGCGGAGTACGTGGGCGGCGAGGCGGAGAGCCTGGGCCTGCGCGAGGCCTGGGCACTGCGGAAAGAGGTCTTCCCCGGGGTCGAGATCCACTTCGTCTTCAGCCGGGCCGATGACGAGTTCCCGGCCGGGCTCCGGGTGCTGTACTCGGGCCGGCGCATACGCGGCATCAGCGGGGAGGACCTGATCGAGTTGACCGTGGCCTGCCTGAACCATATGCTGAGATACGTCAGGGAGACGGTGGCGGACCCGCCGGAGATCTGCTCCAAGGTATGAAGGACAAAGCCCAGATCGAGCAGCAGCTCCATGAGATCCTGGCCCGGTACCGGGGGGAGAGGGTGGAGCTGATCCTTATCCTGGAGGAGGTCCAGGAGCGGCTGGGCTACCTGCCCAAAGAGGCCCTGCTGGAGATCGCCGATTTCGTGCACATGCCGGCGGCCTCCATCTACGGCGTGGCCACCTTCTACAACCGCTTCCGCTTCACGCCCATCGGCCGGCATCCCATCCGGGTGTGCATGGGGACGGCGTGCCACCTGCAGGGCGGGGCCCTGGTCATGGAGGCCCTGGAGCGGGAGCTCGAGATCAAGGTGGGGGGAGTCACGCCCGACGAGGAGTTCAGCCTGGACCGCATCGCCTGCGCGGGCTGCTGCGTGCTGGCCCCGGTGATCGTCATCGACCGCGAGGTGAGCCCGAGGATGACGCCGTTCAAGGTGGAAGAGGTGCTGGCCGGGCTCAAGCAGCCGGAGAAGGCAGCCGGGCCGGGCGGCCAGGCCTGACCGCTGGTGACAGAAGTGATGGACTACGAGACCATCCGCAGCCAGGCCAGCGCCGAGTGGGAGCTTCTCAACCAGAAGACCCGCATACTGATCGGCACGGCCACCTGCGGCCGGGCGGCCGGATCGGGGGCCGTGGCCCGGGCCTTCGAGGCGGAGATGAAACGGCAGAACGCCGACGCCGCCATCAGCTGGGTGGGGTGCATGGGGCTGTGCTACGCCGAGCCCCTGGTGGTCATCCTGAAGCCCGGCAGCTTCAATGTCCTCTACGGCAATGTAAAGCCAGATATGGTGCCGCGGCTGGTGGAGGGATACGTTCTGGGCGATGACCCGCAGCTGGACCTGGCGCTGGGCACCTTCGAGGTGGCCGACGGCCAGGCCCCGATCGTACCGGAGCTACCCCGCTTTGAGCACGAGATGCGCCTCATACTGCGCCACTGTGGCTACATCGACGCGGAGAGCATCAGCCAGTACATCGCCCGCGGCGGCTATGCCAGCCTGGCCAGAGCGCTCAGAATGCGCCCGGAGGAGATCATCGAGGTGGTCCAGCGCTCCGGGCTGCGGGGCCGGGGCGGGGCGGGGTTCCCCGCGGGCCGCAAATGGGAGCTCTGCCACCGGGCAGCCGGTCAGCCCAAGTACGTCATCTGCAACGCCGACGAGGGCGACCCGGGGGCCTTCATCGACCGGGCCATCCTGGAGAGCGACCCGCATTCGGTGATAGAGGGCATGATCATCGCCGGCTACACCATGGGCACATCCCGCGGCATCATCTACGTCCGCGATGAGTACCCCCTGGCAGTGAAGCGCTTCAGCATCGCCCTCAAGCAGGCCGAGGCCGCCGGCATCCTGGGGCACAATGTCGTTGACAGCGGTTTCGGCTTCGGCATCTACGTTGTGGAGGGCGCCGGCGCTTTCGTCTGCGGCGAGGCCAGCGCCCTGATGTACTCGATAGAGGGCAAGCGGGGGATGCCCCGGGTCAGGCCTCCTCATTCCACCGAGGCCGGGCTGTGGGGGAAGCCTACCCTCTTGAACAACGTGAAGACCTTCGCCAGCGTCCCCCTGATCATCGAACGCGGCGCCGACTGGTTCGCCGGCATCGGCACCAGGGGCAGCACCGGGACGGCGCTCTTTGCCCTGGCCGGCAAAGTGGCCCAGACGGGACTGGTGGAAGTGCCCATGGGCACCACGCTGCGCCAGGTGGTCTTCGACGTTGGCGGCGGCATGCCCAACAAGAAGGCCTTCAAGGGCGTGCAGATCGGCGGCCCGTCGGGGGGCTGCCTGCCGGCCACGGAGCTGGACACGCCCATAGACTTCGACTCGCTGGCCGAGGCCGGCTCGATGATGGGCTCGGGCGGCATGATCGTGCTGGACGAGGACAACTGCATGGTGGACACCGCCCACTACTTCATGGATTTCATCCAGAGGGAGTCCTGCGGAAAGTGCACTCTGTGCCGGCTGGGGACCAAACAGATGCTGGACATCCTGACCGACATCACCACGGGCAAAGGAACCGCCGAAGGGCTCGAGCTGCTGGCGGATCTGGCCCGGGACGTGAAGACCGGCTCGCTCTGCGGCCTGGGCAAGTCGGCCCCCAACCCGGTGCTGACCACGCTGCGCTACTTCCGGGACGAGTACGAGGCGCACATCTTCGAGAAGCGCTGCCCGGCGCTGGTTTGCAAGGAACTGATCGCCTACTATATACTCCCCGACAAGTGCTACAAGGGCTGTGACCACTGCGTGCTGTCCTGCCCGGTGGACGCCATCAGCACCGACGAGAAGAGCGGGATCAAGGTCATCGATCAGG
>CAYPDY010000051.1:5501-10934 GCA_964409515.1 uncultured Dehalococcoidia bacterium | reverse complement strand
CTACAGCGTCTGGGCGGGACTGTTCGATCAGGCGGCCAAGTGCACCAAGTGCGGCAGCTGCATCCTGGTCTGCCCTCCGGAGTACGACGCCATCGTCAAGCTTTCACCGCCCGACCTGGTTCCCCGGGGCAAGTGAGGAGGTCGCCATGAAGAAGTCAGTGGGCTCTCTGGATGCCGTGTTCAGCCCGAAATCGGTGGCGGTCACCGGGGCGTCGCCCGGCAAACAGGGCCAGCTCTTCCTGGACAGCTTCCTGGCTTCCGGCTTCAAAGGCAAGGTCTACGCCATCAACTCCAGGGGGCAGGAAGTGTCCGGCATGAAGGCATACACCAGCGTCAAGGAGCTCCCGGAGCCCGTGGACTACGTTGTGTGCTGCATCCCCGCTCACGCCGTGCCGGAGTTTATCCGGGATTGCGGGGCCAGGGGGGTCAAGGCGGTGTCGGTATTCACCGCGGGGTTCTCCGAGATCGGGACCGACGAGGGGAAGCGCCTGGAGAAGGAGGCCGTCCGGGCCGCCCGGGATACCGGTGTGAGGATCATCGGCCCGAACTGCCTCGGCGTCTATGCCCCCAAGGTGGGGTTCTCCTACACCAGCGATTTCCCCAGGCAGAGCGGCAGCGTGGCCTTCGTCTGCCAGAGCGGCGGCAACTCGGTCTATGTCACCCGCGCCGCAGGCTACCGGGGGGTCCGTTTCAGCAAGGTCATATCCTACGGGAATGCCTGTGACATCAACGAGTGCGAGCTCCTGGAGTACCTGATCCAGGATGACGACACGAAGATAGTGGCCATATACATCGAAGGGGTCCGCAACGGCCCCCGTTTCTACCGCGCGCTGACGCAGCTGACCCGGACCAAGCCCGTCATCGTGCTCAAGGGGGGCTTCACGAAGGCGGGAGCCAAAGCGGCGGCCTCGCACACCGGCTCGCTGGCGGGCTCGGACGAGGTCTGGGACGAGCTGCTGCAGCAGGCCGGGGCCATCCGCGTCTACGGCCTCGAAGAGCTGGTGGACGTGCTGGTCACCGTCTGCCTGATGCCCACGCCCGAAGGGCGCCGCGTGGGCATCTTCGGCGGAGGAGGCGGGGCCACCGTCCTGGGCGCCGATGACTGGTCCAAGTATGGCTTTGTGCTGCCGCCTTTGCCCCGCGCGATTAAGGAGGAGATCAGGGCTTCGGTCCCCACCGAAGCCGGCCTGATTCTGCACAATCCCATAGACCTCTCCAGCTTCGCCTACAGCGAACGCTTCTACGGCCTCATCAAGAGGCTGCTGACAGACAAGGACTTCGCCGATCTGTCCGTCATCCATATCGGATTCGGACAGGCGGCCTGGTCCTCCACCTCCACATTCGAGGACCAGATCGGCATCTTCCGGGACGCCGTGATCAAGCTGAAGAAAGACACCAACCGGCCGCTGGCGCTGGTGATGCAGTATCTCATCACCGGCTGGGACTGGCAGAAAGGCGTGGACGATATCCAGCAGGGCTGCGCCGACGCCGGAGTCCCGGTCTACTACTCCATGGCCAGCGCGGCCAGGGCTATCGACCGCGTCCTGCGCCACCACGAGAAGCGCCAGACAGCCGGAGAGAGGGCTGCTCAATGACAAAGACACTCGATGCGGTATTCTACCCGACCTCCATCGCCATCGCCGGGGCCTCGCCCGGGAAATCCGGCCAGTGGTTCCTGGACAGCATCCGCACGTCCGGCTTCATGGGCCCCATCTACGCCATCAACCCCAAGGGCGCCGATGTCTCCGGGCTGCTGGCCCACCGGAGCATCAAGGACATCCCGGGGCCGGTCGATTTCGTGATCTGCTGCATACCGGCCCCGTTCGTCCCCGAGATGATCCGGGACTGCGCCGCCAAGGGGGTCAGGACCATCTCGATGTACACGTCGGGGTTCTCCGAGGTGGGTACCGAGGAAGGGCGGCTGCTGGAAAAGGAGATCGTGCGCCTGGCCAGGGCGGCCGGGATACGCATTGTCGGCCCCAACTGCCTCGGCGTCTATTCGCCGAAGATCGGGCTGACGTTTGCCTCGGACTTCCCCCGCCGGGTGGGGCAGGTGGCCCTCATGGGGCAGAGCGGAGGCAACACCTCGTACCTGCTGCGGGCCTCCAGCCAGCGGGGCGTCCGCTTCAGCAAGGCCGTCTCCTATGGCAACGCCTGCGATATCAACGAGACCGAGCTGCTGGAGTATTTCGGCCAGGACCCCGAAACCGGGATCATCGCCGCCTACATCGAAGGCACCAGGGACGGTGAACGCTTCCACAAGGTGCTGGCCGACGTCTCGGCGCGGAAGCCCGTGCTCATCCTCAAGGGCGGCTACACCAAGGCCGGCGGTGAGATCGCCGCCTCGCACACCGGATCCCTCGCCGGCTCCTCTGAGATCTGGGACAGCCTCATGCGTCAGACCGGGGCCATACGCGTGTGCAGCCTGGAAGAGATGGTGGACCTGCTGGTCACGTTCGCCCTCATGCCCCTACCCGGGGGCCGCAACGTGGGCGTGTTCGGGGCCGGCGGCGGGGCCAGCGTGCTGGCGACCGACGAGCTGACCCTGGGAGGATTCAATGTTCCCCGGCTGCCGGAAGGGCTGGTCAAGGAGCTCATGGGCAAGTTCGGCAACACTGCCGGCATGATCTTCAAGAACCCCATCGACCTCTCCATGGTGGGATACAGCGAGGGCTTCTACGACGTGATCAAGCGGCTGATGACCTACAAGAGGGGACAGTGGTTCGATTTCGGCCTCATCCATGCCGGCTTCGGGCAGGCGGCCTGGTTCACCTCGTCGGCCTTCGACCAGGAGACCGCCCAGTTCCGCGATTTCGTCCACCGCATCCACCGCGAGACGGACAAGCCGCTGGCCCTGGTCCTCCAGTTCCTGATCACCAACTGGGACTGGCAGAGAGCGCTGGACCTGCAGCGCGGCTGCAGCGACGCCGGCATGGCCGTGTATCACTCCATGGGGACGGCCGCCAGGGCCATCGGCCGCTACATCGCCTACCACGAAGGGCTGAAGGCACCGTGACCCTTGACGCCATCTTCAACCTGCGGTCGGTGGCCATCGTGGGCGTCTCCACGGGAGCCGATTTCAATACCGGCAACCTCTTCCTGGGCCACATCATCGAGTACGGGTTCAAAGGCCGGATCTACCCGGTGAACCCCAGGGGCGGAGAGGTCCGCGGCACCAGGGTCTTCCCCCGGCTCAAGGACATCCCCGGCCCGGTGGATTATGTCATCTCATGCGTCCGGGCCCCGCTGGTTCCTCAGCTGATCCGGGACTCCGCCGCCATGGGCGTGAAGGGCATTTGCGTGTTTACATCGGGGTTCGCCGAGATCGGCACCCGCGAGGGAAGAGACCTGGAGGAAGAGATCGGGCGGCTGGCAAAGGACACGGGAGTGCGGGTCTTGGGCCCGAACTGCCTGGGCATATTCTCGCCGAAGGCCGGCTTCTCCTACGCTCCCGACTATCCCAGGGAGTGCGGAGACGTGGCCTTCCTCTGCCAGAGCGGCGGCAACACCCTGTACCTGGTGCGCGCGGCCGCGGCCAGGGGCATCCGTTTCAGCAAGGTCGCCTCCTACGGCAATGCCGTTGACATCGATGAGACCGACCTCCTGGAGTACTTCCGCCATGACCCGGAGACGGGCGTCATAGCCGCCTACATCGAAGGGGTGAAAGACGGCCGGCGCTTCCGCCGTGCACTGAAGGAGACAGCGCGCTCGAAACCGGTGGTGATCCTGAAGGGCGGGCGAACCGGGGCCGGCTCAGCGGTGGCTGCCTCTCACACCGCCGCCCTGGCGGGCTCCGGCCCGGTCTGGAGAGATACGGTGCAGCAGGCCGGGGCCATCAGCGTGGACTCCCTGGACGAGCTGGCGGACATGCTGGTTACACTCCGGTACCTGCCGCCGCCGGGGGGCAAACGGGTGGCCATGGTGGGGATCGGGGGCGGGGCGGGGGTCCTGGCCACGGACGACTGGGACGACCTGGGGTTCGTCCTCCCCAGGCTGCCGGAGGACATGCAGCAAGCATGGAGAACCGCCCTGGGCAACGACGCCGGGACCATGCTGGGCAACCCGGTGGACGTCCCGCGCCTAGGAACAGGACAGGAGCCCTTCCCGGCGCTGACCAGGCTGCACGCGTGGGAGGGTATCGACCTGCTGGTGTTCCACGTGCCCGTCCGGGGGATGATGATGTCAGCGCCGGCGGCCGCGGCTATCTTCGATATTGAGTCCGAGATGGCCATCAAGGTGCACCGGGCGCCGGGCAGGCCCGTGGCCGCCGTGGTGCACTACCAGGCCAACACGGACGGTTGGGGCATGGCCGCCTCACAGGGGAGGAAGTTCTACGAGGCGGGAGTGCCGGTCTACCACTCAATAGCCGGCGCCGGAAAGGCCATCGACCGCTACCTGCGCTTCCTGGCCGGGCGCAGCCGGCCGGAGCAGTCGGGCGGCAGAGGTTCGGGCGTGCCGCCGCGCTCTAGAGATGGTAGTCCCCGGCGGCCTCCGGCTGGTAGAGGATCTGCTTGACCCTCCATCTCCTCTTCCCCGCCGGCACCTCCCATTCGAAGACGTCCCCCACCTCGTAGCCCAGCATGGCCGTGCCGATGGGGGCCAGGATGGATACCTTCCCCTGCCCCGCATTGGCATCCTCGGGAAACACCACGGTGTAGACCTCTTCTTCACCCGTGGCCAGGTCCACCAGGCACACCCTGGAGTTCATGGTGACGACATCGCCGGACACCTTGTCGCTCTTCACCACGTCCGCGCGCCCCAGCTCCGCCTGCAGGTGGGCCAGGTAGACGCTCTTGCGATAGCTGGTGCGCTGAGCATCCAGCAGGAGCTTCTTCAAGCGCTCGAGATCAAAGGCAGTGACCTGGATGGGTTTCCCGCTCATGGTGACATCTCCTCGCCGCCTGTAGAATGGCGGACTGCCGCTGTTGTTCTATTGCCGTGGTTGCTCAAATCCTAGCTTGGAGCCGTGCATACTGTCAAGTTCAGGTGGCGCCGCGTCAAGAGGTCGCTGCGCTCTCAGGCGGCGGGGGTTCCCCCTCCAGGTGCCTCCGGTCTATTTCGGCCGCTTCCTCCATCGACTCCGCCATCATCTTCTTCATCATCTTGCCGCTTACCATGCGCAGCGCCTTTCCGGCTGCTCCGCCGAACACCAGCCTGAAGTCGCTGGCGTAGGTGACCCTGGTTCCTTCGGGCACCGATTCAAACGTCACCTTCTGCCGGGAGCCTTTGGCCGGCCCGGACAGCGTCTCCAGCTCAATGCTGTGCGGCAGCCGGTACACCGTCCTGTTGGTGAAGGTGATCAGCCGCCCGTCGACCTCCTGAGTGACCTCAACCAGCACCTCGCTGCCCTCCCGGCTCAACGTGGTGCAGGTGGCGTCGTCGCGCAGATGGCAGCTGTTGTAGAGATCATGGTCCCCGAAGTACTCGAGCGCC
>CAYPDY010000051.1:0-5401 GCA_964409515.1 uncultured Dehalococcoidia bacterium | reverse complement strand
ATTGCGATTCTACCCGGTTCGCCGGGGGGACACAACCGGCGGCAGCGCTGCCCTCAGGCCGTGACGCTCACGCTGACGCCGCTGGCGCCGGCACTGGGCTGACGCTTACACGATGCCGCCGCTCACACTGAGCGTCTGGCCGGTGATGAAGCCGGCGCGGTCGGAGGCCAGAAACAGGATGGCATCCACGAGGTCCCGGGGCAGTCCCAGCCGGCCCAGCGGGTATTGCTTCGCCAGGCGCTGCTCTTTCTGCGGCGTCAGCCAGCCGGACTCCTCCATGATGGGGGTCCTGGTCATGCCGGCGTTGACCACATTGATGCGCACGCCGTGCGGGCCGATCTCCTTGGAAAGACCCATGGCGAAGTTCATCACGGCGGATTTCGCCGCGCCGTAGATGACCTCGCCCCCGCCTTCGAGGTTGCCACCGCCTATCCGGCCGGCGTCCGACCCGAGGCAGACGATGCTGCCGGACCTCTGTTTCATCATGGTCTCAAGCACGGCGTACACCGAGTTCACCACGCCCCAGAAGGTGACACTGAAGGTGCGGTGCCACTCCTCGGGACCGGAGGCCGCGAATTGGCCGATCTTGACCCAGGCGGGTATGGTGACCAGGACGTCGACCCGGCCGAACTCGGCCAGGGCCTTCTCTATCATGCCCCGGCAGTCATCGAGCCTAGTGACGTCGGCATAGGTGGCGATGGACCTGGCGCCCGCGTCTCTTGCCTGGCCCGATACCCTGTCCGCCCACGCCCGGTCGATATCATTGGCCACGACCATGGCCCCCTCCCGGGCCATCTCCAGGCAGACCCCCGTGCCCATGGCATTGCCCCCGGCCCCGGTGATCACGACCGTCTTCCCCTCGAGCTTCAGATCCATGTTGTGACCCCCCTTTCGTCCCGGTGCCCCTATTCCTCTATCTTGACATCTATATCGATATCAACTATGATAACCACCATGAGAACCATCGTCAAGGGCCGGGGGCGCGGCGGCCCCGGGCACAGGAACCGACCCGGCATCTCGTCAGGACAACGGGCACGGAGGTGACTCGCGGCATGGTGGTTAAGACGGAAGCACCCGCGGCGCTGTCCTCCAGCGAGGAATACGAGCTCTGGTCACTGCTGGGCCAGGTGAACGACGGCATGCTCAGGGCCAGGGACAACGAGCTGAGGCAGTTCGGCATCTCCGCCGTCCAGGTAGCCATTCTCTACGCCATCAAGACCCTCGGCCATTCGCCGACCCAGAGCGAGATCGCGCGCTGGGTGGTCCGGAAACCGCACACCGTGGCGGCCGCGCTGGAACGCATGGAGCGGCAGGGGCTGATAAGGCAGGTGCGCAGCGCCGGGGGGAGGAAGCAGGTGAGGGTGGAGGTTACGGACAAGGGGGAGGAAACATATCGCCGCCAGCACCGGCAGCGAAGGGTGATTCCCGCCATCCTCGGCATCCTGACCCCGGAAGAGCGTGAGCTCATGCGGACCACCCTCAGGAAGCTGCGCGACAGCACCCTTTCGGAGCTGGTTCCCAAACCGCCCTTCCCGTGAGGAGAGAGCCGCGCAACGCGCGGAGAAAGGTGCGAACAGATGGGCGCGATATATGAAAAGAAGGACATGGTGGCCTGTCTCACCATAAACCGCCCCGAGTTCATGAACACCATCGACCAGCCCACGTTCCGTGACATGCAGGCCGCCGTGGCCGATTTCAGGGATGACCCCAACCTGCGTGTCCTCATCGTAACCGGCGCGGGCGACAAGGCCTTCAGCACCGGGGCTGATCTCAAGTCAGTAATGTCCGACGTGAACGTGAGCAGCGCCGAGTGGACCCGCTCGCGCTGGTTCGAGGGCGTGTACAAGCCCGTGATCGCCGCTGTAAACGGGTTCTGCTTCGCCGGCGCCATGGAGATCGTCCTGTTCACCGACATCAGGATCGCCTCGGAGAACGCGGTGTTCGGCCTGACGGAGGCCAAGTGGGGCGTGTCCCCCTGCGACGGCGCCATCACCCGCCTCACCAGCCAGGTATCCTGGTGCCACATGATGGAGCTCTTCGCCATCGCCGACCCGATAGCGGCCCAGGATGCCTTCCGCATGGGCCTGGTCAACAAGGTCGTCCCCTTCAAAGACCTGATGCCCACCGCCGAGAAGATCGCCCGGCGCATAGCCGAGAACGCGCCGCTGGCGCTGAGGAATATCAAGGAGGTGGCCCTGCGGTCGCTCAGCATCCCCATGGACCAGGCCTTCGCCCTGGAATGGGCCATGGGGACCAGGATCATGACCACGGAGGACGCCAGGGAAGGCCCGCGGGCCTTCGCCGAGAAGCGGAAGCCGAACTACAAAGGCAGGTAGTCGCGCCAACCTGGCGGCGCCAACCTGGCGCCGCATCGAGAGGGGTGATCGGGAATGATTCTGGACAGGTTCTCTCTGAAGGACAAGGTGGCCATCGTTACCGGTGCCGGGAGGGGCATAGGGCAGGGGATCGCCCTGGGATTGGCCGAAGCCGGCGCCGACATAGTATGCACCGCCCGCACGGCAGACCAGATTGAGGCCACCGCCGCCAGCGTACGCGAAACGGGACGAAGGTCCCTGGCGGTGGCCTGCGACGTAC
Source organism: uncultured Dehalococcoidia bacterium (assembly GCA_964409515.1). Taxonomy (GTDB): domain Bacteria; phylum Chloroflexota; class Dehalococcoidia; order UBA2247; family RBG-13-53-26; genus JAFGCL01. Next base: position 2,806 of record CAYPDY010000051.1, on the reverse strand, counting down.
GGGAGGCCGAACAGGTGGGGAGCATGGTGGCGGCAGCGATGCAGGAGTTCGGGCACATCGACATCCTGGTCAACAACGCCGGCGGAGGCTTCTTCCGAACGGTGATGGGGGCCAGCCCCCGCTCGTTCGAATCGGACCTGCGCACCAACCTGGTCAGCGTGTTCCTGTGCATCAAGGCAGTAGCCCCCGTCATGCAGCAGCAGAAGCAGGGCTCGATCATAAACATCTCCAGCCGCGAGTCCCAGATGCCTTCCCTGGGCATGGGCGCCTACGGGGCGGCCAAGGCCGGGGTCAACAGTATCACCAGGACCCTCGCCTGGGAGCTGGCGCCCTGGATCAGGGTGAACTCCATTCTGCCGGGGTCGATACTCACTCCCACCAACATCGGCTACCTGGGAGGGGTGAAGGACCTGCTGACAGAGGCCACCCCCATGAGGCGGACCGGAACGCCGGAGGACATCGCGCTGGCCGCGGTCTTCCTGGCCTCCCCGGCCTCGGCCTGGGTGACCGGGAAGATGCTCGAGGTGGACGGGGGCATGGAGTTCGCCTACAACATACATCAGCAAATGGCCTCGAACGGGGCCCACGGCAGCTAGCGACCCGAGATCAATCTGGGGAGGAAACGATGAGGACGGTAAGGCCATTCACATTCAGGAGCATCGGCAAGTATCACTGCGACTGGCATTTCGAGCTCGATGACAAGGGCAAGTACTGGGACTGGCTGTGGCTGGACGGCTGGACCGAGGAGGGCTACTGGTACGGCCTCACGCTGGCCTGGAGAATGGAGATGCTGGAGCACCGGATCGGCTACGAGAAGAAAGACTGGCCGATCGTCGACCTGCTGATCACCAACCCGGAGGGGAAGACGCACCGCGCCATCAAGCCGTTCCCGCGCGAGGCCTTCAAGGTGGAGGAGCCGTGGGGGTGCAGCATAGGCGACAACTATCTCAAAGGCACGTCCGACAAAGACGGCAACCCCACGGGTTACAGACTGAAGGTAGCCCTGGAGGGCGCGGGCATAGACGTCACCTGCAAGGGCGTCGCTCCCGGCATGCGCTTCGTGGACGACGCGCACGGCTACACCTTCTACCGGCAGAAGGAGAACCTGGCGGTGGGTTGGTGGCCGCTTCTCAGCCGCTCCGACATGGCGGGCACGATGACCTACCAGGGCCGCACCACCGAGGTGAAGGGCCTGAGCTACGTGGAGCGGCAGCTCGGCAACGTCATGTTCTGGGGGCTCATGCCGCACTGGTCCTACGGCCATTTCTTCGCCGGGGACTACACCGCGGTCTGGATCGACAACACGTCGGCCGGACCGGGATATCGGCACTTCTCCCCCCTGGTGCTGTTCAAGGGGGAGCACCCCATCCTGAGCACACACAACCTCAACCTCCACATGGAGAAGTTCGTGCTGGACACCGAGCACGGCAACATGCCCTACCCGCCCATCGAGACCCTGCACGCCACGGAAGGCTCCACCTAGCTCACCACGCAGACCGAACCCGGCCATATCGTGGCCTGGGAGTACGTCACCGAGCTTCCGGGCACCGACGTTTCAGAGGCCGACCCCGTGGGGTACCACCGGCAGTACGGCCCTATCAATGTGCAGATCCGCCGCTGGGACAAGGTGGAGCAGCTCCGGGGGGTGGTGCTGAGGGAGTTTGACTGGATGACCGAGTGGTTCCCGTTCCCGCGGGCAAAGCAGTAACGCATAAGGAGAGCAATGGAGAAAGAGACTGTCAGCGACAACGACGTTTACCAGGAAATGCTGAGGAAGATCGGGTACGCCAACGTGCAATCGAAGTACCTGTTGCGCCTGCTGCAGAAGATGGCCTCCGTGGAGGACGCCCGGCTGATGCTGGCGCTGCCCGCTGAGCCGGCAGTCCTGGCCCAGAAGACTGGCCTCACCGAGGAGGACGTGAACCGCAGGCTGAAGGTGCTGGCGGAAAAGGGGCTGGTCATCACCAGCAAGAAGGGCGCCCGCATGTTCAACAGCGTCACGCAGTGGCACGACGCCAACCTGGCCAGCTCCGACAAGTGGGTGGACACCGAGCTGCTCGACCTGTGGAGGGATTTCTACGAAGTAGAGTGGTTGCCGTCCATGGCCCAGGTGACCTGGGACCCATACGTCCAGTATGTCAGGATAGTGCCAGCCTGGAAGGCGATCCGGAAGAGCCCTGACCTGGACCTCGCCGGACTGCCTCCGGAGGAGAACCTGCGGGACCTGGTGTACAGCGCGGACACCATCGCCGTGGTGCCCTGTACCTGCCGCCGCTCCATGCGGAGGTGCCACGCCGATCTGGACAACTGCATCGTGTTCAATCGCAATGCCGAGTATGCCATCGAAAGAGGGGCCGGGCGCCGGATCACCGCCGAGGAGGCCATGGCCATCTATGAGAGAGCCGAGGAGCAGGGGCTGGTGCACACCTGGCCCTTCGCCGCCTCCCCGCGCCTGAATGAGGTCTGCAACTGCTGCATCGACTGCTGCGGCATATTCGACGCCGGGATCAAGTTCAACACCCTCTCTTCCATCCTTCAGAAGACCCACCTGAAGGCCAGGGTGGACGCGGACCTGTGCAACGGCTGCCAGGAGAGAAGTGCTTCGGCTGCGGGGAGTGCGCCGTAGCCTGCCCCGCAGACGCCATCACGATGAAGCTAGTGATGGTGGAGCCATCACCATGAAGCTGGTGAAGGGGGACAAGCCATGACATTCGAAAGAATCCTGGTTCAGAAGGCGGAGCACGTTTCCACGCTCACCCTGAACCGCCCCGAGAAGTTCAACGCCATGGACCTGCTCTTTCTGAGG
>CAYPDY010000050.1:0-16372 GCA_964409515.1 uncultured Dehalococcoidia bacterium | reverse complement strand
GCTAGGCGATGCTGACGCGTGCGGGGTCGCGCGCGAAATCGATCATCCAGATCGATCTAGTGCTTTGCTCAGGGGGGTGTGAACCAGCCGGCTATCCTGCTCCAGAACGGCTTCTTCGCCGCCGCCGCAGAACGTTTGCCGGCACAGGAGACACACGTACAGGCCGGGGGGTGGTCTTTCTTCATGTAGTCTCTGTCAGCTATGGGCATTGTCGTTCCTCACCGCCTTGGCACTCGATGGTCCCATTATCCCATTTCTGACGGGCTGGGCAAGGCGAGTCGGCCCTACACCTGCCGGTGGCGCTGCACGAAGCGGGCCATGCGGATGAGCGCCTCTTCGATGTTGGGCATCGAGGTGGCGTAGCAGCAGCGGACGTGCCCTTCGCCGCTGGGGCCGAAGGCGGTGCCGTGCACCACCGCCACCTTTTCCTCCATGAGCAGGGTCTCGGCGAACTCCTCGGAGGTCATGCCGGTGCTGGTGATCCGGGGGAAGGCGTAGAAGGCGCCCTTGGGCTCGAAGCAGGAGAGGCCGATGTCGTTGAGCCCCTTGACGATGACCCGGCGGCGCCGGTCGTACTCCTCGATCATCTTGTTGGCCTCGGCCTCGCCGGAGCGCAAAGCCTCGAGGGCGGCCACCTGCCCCATGGTGGGAGAAGACAGCGCCGTGTACTGGTGGATCTTGGTCATCCCGGCGATGATCTCCGGCCTGGCCGCGGCGTAGCCGATGCGCCAGCCGGTCATGGCGAAGGCCTTGGAGAACCCGCCCAGCAGGACGGTGTGGTCCTTCATGCGGGGCAGCGTGGCAAAGCAGGCCGGCTCCATGCCGTAGACCAGCAGGCTGTAGATCTCGTCCGAGATCACCAGCAGCTTCCGCTTCCGGGCCACCTCCGCGATCTCGGCCAGCCTCTCCATCTCCATCACCGCCCCCGTGGGATTGGCCGGGTAGCCGATGAGGATGGCCTTGGTCCGCGGCGTCACCGCCGCGTCCACGTCCTTGGCGGACAGCCGGAACCCGTTGTCGCAGTGCGTGGGGACCCATACCGGCACCCCGTCGGCCAGGAGCACGGCGGCCGGGTAGGCCACGTACCCCGGATCAGGCATGATGACCTCGTCGCCGGGGTCCAGGATGGCCCGCGCCGCCAGGTCCAGCCCCTCGCTGACGCCGTTGGTGATGAGCAGCTCGGTGTTGGGGTCATAGCTCACCCCGTAGGTGCGCTTGAGGTAGGCCGCGAGCTCCTGGCGCAGCTCCGGCATGCCCGCGTTCGAGGTGTACATGGTGACGCCCTGCTCCAGGGAACGGATGGCGGCCTCGGTGATGTTCCAGGGGGTGGAGAAGTCAGGCTCGCCCACGCCCATGGAGATGACCCCCTCCATGCCGGCCAGGAGGTCGAAGAACTTCCGTATGCCTGAAGGCGGGACCTTGTCGAGTCGGCCGGTGGTGCACTTCTTCATATGCTCAGCGGCTGGCGCTTGTCGTCTCCGCCGGGATTGAGGACCTCGCCGTCCTCCTTGTAGCGCCGCAGCAGGAAGTGGGTGGTAGTCCCCTGCACGCCATCCAGCGGGGCCAGCTTCTGGGAAACGAAGAGCCCTACCTCCTGCACGGTCTGGCCCACCACAAACGCCAGCAGGTCGTAGGCCCCGGACACCAGGTGGAGCGTCCGTACCTGGGGGAAACGGTAGATGCGCTCGGCCAGGGCCTCGAAGCCCACGTCCTTGCGGGGCTGGACCCTGACCTCGATAATGGCCCAGACCCGGTCGTCGCCCGCCTTCTCCCAGTTGATCACCGTCTTGTACTTGACGATGACCTTGTCCTTCTCGGCCTTGGCTATCACTTTCCTGACCTCGGCCTCGCTCACGCCGGCCATGGTGGCCACCTGCTCCGGCGTCAGCCGGGCGTCATTTTCCAGTATCTCGTAGACCTTCCTCATCGTCCGGCTCCTTTCCCCCGGGGTCGCTCGCCGACCACTCGTCAGTCTGCTCATTATAGCAAAGCTCAACGTACTGCTCGTCGCCGGTGCACACCAGGAAATGCTTCGTGCCCGGCTCCAGCCATTCCTTCTCCACGCTGTGAATGCTGTAGGTGGTCCCCTCCAGCGTGTAGAAGATGGGCCGGCCCGCATAGGCGCGGCCGGAGAAGCACGTTACGTGCACCGGCCTCAACGGACCGCTTCCTCCGCCATGGCCAGCGCCGCCGCTGGCCTCAACGGTGCGCCTCCTCTGCCATGGCCAGCGCATCGGCCGGGCAGTAGTCCAGGCAGACCAGACACTCGTTGCACCTGTCCGGGTCAACCCGGCACAGCCCCCAGGCCGCGAGGGCCTCCGTGGGGCAGAAGCTGACGCAGAGGCCGCAGCCGACGCATTTGTCTTCGTTCACCACCAGCATGATCAACCTCCTTCACGGGGTCAGGCCGCGGGCTTGACCCGGGCCTTGATGTCGTCCACCACGATGCGCGCCGAAGCGGCGCAGCCCGGCAGCCCCAGCGGCACCAGGGGCGACACGCCGTCTCCGACGTTGTACAGGTTCTCCACCGGGGTCTTCTGGCCCAGCGCCCCGGGCATCGCCCGGTACATCGGCCAGTCCTTCTGCCAGTAGCTGGCGTGCAGGATCTCCGCCTCCCGGTCGAAGCCGGGGATGGCCTCCCTGACGTCCTGCACCAGCATATCCAGCTGCTTCTTGGTGTCCATGGGCAGGAACGACGACTCCGGGGCCGCCCACGCCTGGGTCAGGTGCTTGCCCGGCGGCGCGTACTCCGGGTAGACCAGGGAGGTGGTCATCATGGTCATCTGGTGCCGCCCCTCCGGCACTACCATCACCCCCTGGAAATCAACCAGCGGCTTGGAGCTCGCGATCTCCAGGCACATGTAGGCCAGCGGCCTCACCTTCTCCCTGACCTCTTTGAGGTAGCCCTTCTCGAAGCTACCGTTCCCGGCCAGCTCTACCGTGCCGTGCGGGCCGGCGTCGCTGATGACCACCTTCGCCGCTATCTCCACCTCGCCCGCGCCGGGCTGGTCCACCAGGATGCCCCGGGCCACCTCGTCCTGCACCAGGATCCGCTTCACCCGGCTGCCGGTCCGGACCTCTCCGCCCCTGGCTTTGATGACCTTGACCAGCTCTCCCATCAGGGCCAGGAAGCCCCGCGGGTCGGCGCCCGCCGTGCCGGCGAGCTTCAGCTGCCGGATGAACTCAGCCGCCGGCATGTCGGAGAAGTTGACGCACTGGTAGTTGCACATCCCCCGGAACACCGCCAGCACCTTGTCGTTGCTGGTGTACTGGCGGAACCAGTCCCGGATGGAGATGGCGCCGGAAGGCTCCTGCCAGGTGAAGGCCCGCCGGATGGCGCCCATGACCCGGGCCGTCTCCGCCTCGCTGGCGAAGTTGGAGATGACGGTCTTCAGCCCGCCCTTCAGGGGCATGGGGTAGTCCTTGCCTCCCATGCGGAAGCCCAGCTGGATGGGGAAGTCCCGCACCGGGAAGGCCGCGCCCACCTCGGCGAAGAGCTGGTCTACCGCCCCGTGCGTCTCCACGTACAGCGCGCCGGTGGGCAGGGTGAAGCCCTTGTACTTCACCGAGGAGCATCGGCCGCCCACGAAGGGCAGCTTCTCCACCACCAGCGTCCTGTAGCCATAGTGCGCCAGCAGCGCGGCGGCGCACAGCCCGCCCATGCCCGCGCCCACCACGACGACGTCGTATTTCTCCTGTTTCACCATGTCACCTCCGCGTGTTCCCCTGTTTCATCATGTCACCCGCAGTGTTCCCCGGAAGCGGCCCGGCCGCCTCGGCCGCCTACTGCCTGACCACCAGGCTGACGCGGTGGTCGCCCCAGAGCCGCTCCTCGATCTCGCTGTCGAACCAGTGCCGCCGCGCGTCGCTGCCCGTCCGGTCCAGGACGAAGGGTATGGCGTAGGAGTACTGGACCGAGTGCACCAGGGCGCTCCCCACGGCATGGGCCAGTACCTCTGCCAGGTCATCGTCCCTTTTGGCCAGCCTGACGGTGATGGCCACGGTGGGCAGCCCCCTCACCTCCACGGCGATGTCCGGCCAGAAGTCGGCGCCGTACGCCCAGACCGAGACTATCTTGCCCTTGTCCTCGCCCCGGACCCACACCGCGCCGAAGTCGCCCAGCTCGACGCCGATGAAGTCCCTGACTATCTCGGCCACCCCGGCCACCAGGTCCTCTTCCTCCGCGTAGTCGCCCATCTCGGCATCCAGCAGCTTGTTGCTGAGGGCATCGATGATCTTCAAGACATCCTGGTTCTGCATCATATCTTTTTCAGCCTCCTGGCCCTTATTCTGTCATGGCGGGCCGGCGGGCGCCCAGCGCCGCGCCGCGGATCCGTGCCTAGAGCGGCGGCTTCCTCTTGTGCCAATCGGTCGACTGCTCGTAGGCATAGGCCACCCGGAGCAGCGTCTCCTCGCCCAGCGGCCGGCCCACGATCTGCAGGCCCACCGGCAGCCCGTCCACGAACCCGGCCGGGATGGAGATCCCGGGAATGCCGGCGATGTTCATGGGCAGGGTGCAGACGTCGCTCAGGTACATCTGCAGCGGGTCGTCCATCCTCTCCCCGATCTTGAAGGGGACCACGGGCGAGGTGGGCGTTACCAGCGCATCGTACTTCTCGAAGGCCCGGTCGAACTCCCGCCGGATCAGGGTGCGCACCTTCTGCGCCTTCAGGTAGTAAGCATCATAGTAGCCGGAGGACAGCGCGTGCGTGCCCAGCATGATGCGCCGCTTGACCTCCGGGCCGAACCCGAACTGCTTGGTCTTCTCCAAACCGTCCCACATGCTGTCGGCGTCTTTGGCCGAGAAGCCGTACTTCACGCCGTCGTACCGGGCCAGGTTGGCCGAGGCCTCCGAAGGGGCGATGATGTAGTACACGGCCAGGGCGTACGGCGTGTGGGGCAGGGAGACGTCCCGGTCTACCTCCGCACCGAGCTCCTGGAGCCTGGCCAGTGCTGCCTCCATGGCGTCCGTGACCCCGGCCTGCATGCCGGCCACGAAGTACTCTTTCGGGACTCCGATCCGCAAGCCTTTGAGACCCGGGACGAGGGCTTGCGCGTAGTCCGGCACCGGGACCGGCAGCGACGTCGAGTCCCGGGGGTCGTGACCCGAGATGGCGTTCATCACCAGGGCGCAGTCGGTGACGTCCTTGGTGAACGGCCCGATCTGGTCCAGCGAGCTGGCGAAGGCCACCAGGCCGTAGCGCGACACCCGGCCGTAGGTGGGCTTCAGGCCCACCACGCTGCAGAACCCGGCCGGCTGCCGGATGCTGCCGCCGGTGTCCGAGCCCAGGGAGTAGAAGCAGAGGTCGGCGGCCACCCCGACCGCCGCGCCGCCGCTCGAGCCTCCGGGGACGCGGCTGGTGTCCCAGGGGTTGTGGGTGGGGAAGAAGGCCGAGTGCTCGGTGGAGGAGCCCATGGCGAACTCGTCCATGTTGGCCTTGCCCAGCATCACCATGCCGGCGGCCGCCAGCTTCTCCACCACGGTGGCATCGTAGGGCGGCACGAAGCCCTCCAGCATCCTGGAGCTGCAGGTGGTGCGCACGCCCGCGGTGCACATGTTGTCCTTGATCAGGGCGGGAATGCCGGTAAGGGGCGCGGCGCCGCCGTTCTTCAGGCGCGCGTCCGCCGCTTCGGCCTGGCGCAGGGCAGACTCCGCGCAGACGGTGACGAAGGCGCGCACCCGGGAGTCCACGCTCGAAATGCGGTCCAGGGCGGCTTTGGTCAGCTCCACGGAGGATGTCTCCCGGCGCCGCAGCCGGTCCGCGGCCTCGTGGGCGGTCAGTCTGAAGAGGGTCATGGCTACTGCTCGAGCACCGCCCGCACTTTGAGGTAGTCCTCTTCGCGGTCAGGGGCGTTGGCCAGGACCTGCCCGGCGGAGAGCGAGGGGGCGGCCACGTCGTCCCGCAGCACGTTCTCCAGCGCGATGCAGTGGGCCGTGGGCTCCACCCCGGTGGTGTCCACCTGCTGCAGGACCTCGAAGTTCTCCAGGATGTTGGACAGCTGCTCCCGCAGCCTCTCCACTTCCTCGTCGGAGAGCCCCAGGTGGACCAGTTGCGCCAGGTGTCTGACCTCTTCTCGGCTGAGCTTCATCACGGTGCGGTTCCCCCAATGCAGGCGCCGGTCTTGAAGCGTCAATTATAGCATTGGGCGCGTGCCGGAGACAAAAGGCGGGGCTACTCCAGCACCACGCCCGTGCCATAGGCCAGGATCTCGGCCGCGTTCTGCATCACCATGGCCGTGGAGTACCGCAGCCCGACCACGGCGTTGGCCCCCTGGCGCTCCGCGTCCTCTATCATGCGCTGGGTGGCCTGCTCCCTGGCCTCGGCCATCATCGTGGTGTACTCGGTTATCTCGCCGCCCACCATCCCCCTGAGCGCGGCCACGATGTCCTTGCCGATGTGCTTGGCCCGGATGGTGCTGCCTCTCGCCAGGCCTACGGTCTTGACTATCTTCCGGCCCTCGATCTTATTCGCGGTGACGACGATCAATTGTCTACCCCCTTGAAGTCCTCTTTCTTGCGTTTGGCCAGCCTGTCCTTGATGACGATGCCGAGGAGGAGCAGGAAGCCCGCCGCGATGGCCCCCACGGCTATCCTCACCAGGAGGGGGACCTCGCTGCTGACGAAGAAGTCCCTGACCGCCCAGCCAATCAGGCCCAGGCCGCCGAGTGCGATCAGCACATAGGCCAGCTTCTGAAGCATTCCACACCTCCCTGCGCGGAACTTGCCGCCGTCCCCATGCTAGGCTGCCGGCGGGCGGACTGTCAACGGCGGCGGGACACCACCAGCCACCCCACAATGGCGGAGAGGACCACCCCTATGCCGGCGATGCTGCCGATCAGGGCCCAGTTGGTCGAAGGCGGCGGGGAGTCCGGCGCCGCGTAGTCCTCATCACTGGTGGCCGTGCCCCGGGCCGCGGCTACCGAGATCCGGCCGCTGGCGCCGTGTTCCGCTACGGCGGTGATCCGGCTGGCCGAGTCAACGGTGAAGCTGGGCGCCTCGCTTTCGCCGAAGGCGACCCGGGAGACGTCGAGGAAGTTGGCGCCGGCGATGACTACCGTGTCCCCGTCTTTGCCCCAGGTGGCGGAGAAGGATGTTATGGCCGGCGGGGGCAGGGCGTAGGTGATGGCGTACCGGGCCGCGGCCGTGTTCCCGTTGCCGGCGGGGTCCAGGGCGGCGCCGGCCGCGACGTCGACCGTCACCTGGCCCTCGCCGGCCGGAGTGACGTCGAAGGTGTAGACCGTGCCGCTCACCGCCGTGAAGCCGCCCGGGGCGCCGTTGCCCACCGCCAGGTCATCGATGGTGAAGCCCGTCACCGCCTCGGTGAAGCTGGCTGTCACCGGTATGGGCGAGGTGTTCGTCGGAGAGGCGGCCGTCGATGCCAGGGTGACGGCAGGGGGGTGGTTGTCGGGCAGGATGCCGCTCGAGGCCAACCTGTCGGCGTAGACGTCCCCGCTGTCGCTGCGGGCGTCGCTCCAGGCGATGATGGCCCCGCCGGAGGCGTCGGAGACCATCCGGGGGCGTTCCTGGGTATTCGAAGCGGTGCAGACGGCCACGCCGGCGGCGGCCCACTGGATGGCGCCGGTGGAGCTCACCCTCTGGGCGTAGATATCGTGGCCGTTGCCGCTGCGGTGGACCGACCAGGCGATGATGGCCCCGCCGGAGCCGTCCGGGGCGATCTGGGGCTCGTACAGAGAAAAGGAAGCGGCGCCCACCGCCACCCCGTCCGCGGCCCACCCCACGGCGCCGCCGGGATCCACCCTCTGGGCGTAGATGTCGCTTTCCCAGCCGCTGGCGCGGCGCAGGTCCTGCCAGGCGATGATGGCCCCGCCCGAGCCGTCCGGGGCGATCTGGGGCTGGAGCTGGCTGGATGAGGCGGTGCAGATGGCCACGCCGTCGGCGGCCCACTGGACCAGGCCGTTGCCGGCCACCCTCTGGGCGTAGATGTCCGAATCGGCGCCGGCGCGGGTGTCGCTCCAGGTGATGAAGGCTCCGCCCGAGCCGTCCGGGATGATTCGGGGCCAGGCCTGGGCGCCCGCAGCGATGCAGACGGGCACGCCATCGGCGGCCCACTGGACCACGCCATCGGAGCTCACCCTCTGCGCGTAGAGATCGGCTCCCAAGATGCTGCCATTGCGGTAGTCATACCAGGCGATGATGGCCCCGCCGGAGCCGTCCGGCGCTATCCGGGGCTCAAACTGGGAGAGCGCAGCGGTGCAGACCGCCGCGCCGCCGGCGGCCCACTGGGCCAGGCCGCTCGAGTCCACCCTCTGGGCGTAGATGTCGTAGTTGTCGCTGTGGTCGTCCTGCCAGGTGATGATAGCCCCGCCCGAGCCGTCCGGGATGCCCTGGGGGCGTTCCTGGTCACCCGGTCCGGTGCATACGGGCGCCCCATCGGCGCTCCATTGGACCGCGCCGCCGGAGTCTACCCTCTGTGCGTGGATGTCGTTGTTGCCGCTGCGGGAATCCTCCCACGTGATCACGGTTCCGCCCGAGCCGTCGGGGGTAATCCAGGGGGAGGCCTGATCCCCCGCGGCGGTGCAGATGGCCATACCGTCGGTGGTCCATTGGACCGCACCGCTGTTATCCACCCTCTGCGCATAGACGTCGTAGTTGCCGCTGCGGCCGTCCTGCCAGGTGATGACGGCCCCGCCCGACCCGTCCGAGACGATTTGAGGGTAGATCTGGCTGCCCGAGGCGGTGCAGATGGGGGTGTTCTGAGTTGGATATCCGAACCACGCGCCGACCCCGTCTGCCTGGGACAACACACCCGTCGCCGCCGCCAGCAGGCAGAGCAACCCAACCAGTCTCCAGAATCGCATGCCGCGACTATGCTAGAGGGCCACAGTGACACTGTCAAGGCGCCGGGGGGATCGTCCCGCCCAGGAGCCGCATCGCTTCGTCCATCTGCTCGTTGTCCCGCAGCCGCATCAGGTTCGGCGGGGACTCTTGGAACTTCTCCAGGGCGTTGAAGAAGCGGTCGAGCACGTCGTCCTTGACGGTGGGGATGAGGAAGATGTGGGTGTGGGGGATGCGCCGGCCGCGGGCGTACATGCACACGAACTCCGGCGACAGGGTCGCCATCATGCGGCGGGCCACCGTCCGGGCTACCCGGAAGAGGCTCAGCACCTCATCCTCCTCGAGGTCGTGCCACCATGGGACGTGCCTCTTGGAGATGACCAGGCAGTGGCCCTTGGTGTAGGGGTTGACGTCCAGGATGCACATGGACCTCTCGTCCTCGAAGACCTTGCGGGCCTCGGCCCTGCCGGCGACGATATCGCAGAATACGCAGTTGTCTATCTCGCTCATGGATGTCCTGCCCTCCCGTTCTCCCGGGTTGACTGGAATCATACAGCTTGCGGCGCGCGGGCTCAACGCGGCCTTGAACTCGGTCTCCAAAGGTCTGGTAACCCCTCCTTATAGTTTGGGTTGAGCTGCACTTGCAGTACGATTTCATCGAGCCGTTCGAAGAGGAGATTCCTGATTTCGGAGCTTTCCAGAGCATTCTTGACCGGCTCCAAAGCCACTTTGCCCAATCCCTATCATACGCCCCATGGCGGCATCGGCTGAACTTGTCTGGCCCCCACCGTCATCCTATAATGACAGCCTGGCCAGCTGACAGCGTTCTGCATTCGAGGTTACGGTTTGGCGAGACTCCCCAACGCGGACAAGGCAGTCATCGATAGCGAGAAGATACGGGGATACGTGCTTTCCCCAACACACCCGGTCGGCCGTTTCAAGTACGCCTTCTTCGTCCAGTTCGGGTATTCGGCGGAGGAGTGGAGTGGGTTTGAGCGAAGCCTGAGGGGACTGATTCAGTCTCAGGACGTGGCCGCCGTTGAGGAAACGCCGTATGGCAGGAAGTACGTGGTTGAGGGATCGGTGGAGACTCCCTCAGGGAAGATGCTTGAACTCGTGACAGTCTGGGTTATACTGAAGAAGCAGAGTGTGCCGAGGTTCGTCACGGCCTATCCTGGAGAGTTGCGGTGAAGTTCGAGAAGTTGGAGTGCGTGGTTCTGGCAGAGGACATGGTTGAGCATGGACTGCGGGCCGGGGACCTCGGCACGGTGGTGGAAGTCTACGCCGGTGGTGGACTGGAAGTGGAGTTCGTCAGGGGTTCAGGAGTCACCCAGGCTCTGTTGACGCTTTCTGAGCGAAAGGTCAGAAAGATCGATCCGCACGACCTCCTCACCACACGCCGCCTTGCGAAGGTCCCGTAGCCGATAGGATATCCTGTGCCCTCCGGGGCGTATTGTGGCGTCGGCCTTTCCTGCCCCAGAACCGCAGCCGTCGTGCAGTGCATATGCAAACCGCTGGCGTCTGGCCAGGCCGCTACTGGCCATCGTGTGCGGGTTGGCTCTCTGCATCTTCGGCCACGGTGCCACGAGAGGGGCATACCCAGTCTTTTCGGCAGCGGCCTGCAGCCCCAACAGCGCAGCTCATCTCAGCCGCCTTCGACCAGTGGCAGGAACACCGAGAAGACGCTGCCCTGGCCTGCGCGGCTTTCGACCTCAATCCTTCCGCCATGGACTTCAGCAATACGCTGGCAGATTGACAGCCCAAGACCCGCGCCTCCGTCAGCACGAGAGCGCCTTGTCGGCCCTGTAGAAACGCTCAAAGATGTGCGGGAGATGCTCTTCGGGGATGCCGACGCCAGTGTCCTTTACGGCCAGCATCGCAGTCGCCCCCCGCCTGACCGCGGACGCCGTTATGCCGCCGCCGCTTGGGGTGTACCTGATGGCGTTCTCGAGGAGATTGCGGAAGAGCTGCTCCAGCCACATCTGGTCGCCTCTCACGACAAGCTTCTCCAGCGGGCCAAGATGGAACTGCACTCCCTTGTCCTGGCAGAGCGCACCCACATCCGAGGCCAGCTGATCAAGGACCTGCGTGAGGTCAACCTCCTCCAGGTTCAGCTGCTCCTTGCCGGCATCGCTGCGAGCCACAAACAGCAGTCTGTCAATCATGGCCGACATGTACGCCGTCTCCTGGGAGATTGATTCCAGGGACTTCCGGTAGTCGTCTCCCGTCCTCTCCTTGCGGAGCGCCAACGTGGATTCCGCTTGAATAGTGGACAGGGGCGTGCGCAGCTCGTGAGAGGCATCGGCTGTGAACTGGCGTTGGCGATCCATTGCTCCCTTCAGCCGCTCCATCATCTGGTTCAAGGTTGAGGCCAATCTCCCCAGCTCATCATCGTTGTCGACCTCTATCCTTCTGCCCAGATCGCTCTCTCCTATCGCCTGCGCCGTCTGAGTCATCCGGTGTACTGGCTTCAGCACCTGGCTCGCCAGGAAGAAACCGCCGATCCCCGCTATGGCTACCGCCACCAGGCCCATGAAGCCAAGGACGACGCCGAATGTTCGCAGCTCGTCCTCCATCCGGGCCGGAGATCGGGCAATGACGGCGACGCCAACAACGCTTGAGTCTACAGCCACCGGGGTAGCATAGAGCCGCACCCGCTGCCCGCCGGCGGTGTCGCGGGTGACGAATGGACTTCGGCCCGTCAGGGCCTGCGCCACCACCGAGTCAACATCGTCGACGTCGTCGACATCCGCCGTCGAGCCGAGTCTCTGTGCCAGGGTCCCGTCGGTGTCGTAGAGCAGTATCAACTCCCCCGGCTGTTCCGCAAAGACGCCCTCATGGTGTTTCGCCAGGGTGATGGTACCGTCACTGACCTGCAGCGAACTCTGCAGCTGCACGGCACGAGTCCTCAGGGAATCATCGAAGCTCTCGTGCAGGTTGCGCGACAGCATGGAATAGGCCATGGTGCCGAAGAGGAGCAGCAGGACCACCACGGCCACCACGTACCATATGGTCACACGGAACTTGATGCTCCTGACGAACCTCACAGTGCCCTCAGCCGGTACCCGGCTCTCCTTACTGTCTGAATCAGACTGTCCTGCCCCTCTTCATCAATGTGGCGGCGCAGCCTTCGAATATACACGTCGATGATGTTGGAGACGCCGCTGAACTCATAGTTCCAGGCGTGTTCTTCGATCATGGTCCTGGTGATGACCATGTCAGGATGGCGCATGAAGTACTCCAGTATGGCATACTCCTTGCTGGTCAACTCAATGCTCCTCTTCCCTCGCCACACCTGCCTGGTCAAGGTGTCCATGACCAGGTCTCCATTTTGGAGCCTGGCTGACTTGGATGATGCTTCCCGCCGCAGCAGGGCCCGGATCCTGGCCAGCAGCTCATTGAAAGAGAAAGGCTTGATGAGGTAATCGTCGGCCCCGGCGTCCAGCCCCCTGACCCTGTCCTCCACGCTGTCTCTCGCTGTGAGCATCAGGATGGGTACGTTCATCTTCTTCCGCCGCAGCTCGCGGCAGACCTCAAGCCCGTCCTTTGTGGGCAGCATGATGTCCAGGACCATGACATCATAGGAAAGGCTCTCCGCAAAGTACTGCCCTTCGTCCCCGTCGTAAGCAGAATCAACCGAATAGCCTTCCTCCAGAAGGCCCCGCTTGATGATGCCGGAAAGCCGCCTGTCGTCTTCGACGATCAGAATACGCACGGCCAATACCCTGAAATAGATCCGCTGCAGATACATCATCCTACACCAAGATGAACCAGAAATGAACAGGGGCCTTGGCGCCATCCAGCTTCAGCTGACCGGGCCTTCAGCCCGAATTCATGGTACGTTCATCTTGGGGTGCTAGGGTGCTGTTGACGGCCGGCTGCCGTCGACGGCCGGACTTTAGGAGGGAACGGTGAACATACTGGGCCTGAACTACTTCTTCCATGACTCCACGGCCTGCCTTGTGGTTGATGGTAAGCTACGGGATCACGCACCCCACCAGCGCCCCGCGATTTGTCGTGGCCGATGCAGTCAGGGGTCTAAGCAGGCAGTTGGATTTCCGGAGCTGGTATCACAGCACGTGGCCGCAGAATGGCCCCAAGGTCTATTTCGTGCCGCATCACGTGGCCCACGCAGCAGGCACCTTCCTGGTCTCGCCTTACGAGGACGCGGCCATTCTGAGCATCGACGGGTCAGGCGAGTGGTCCACGTCTTTTCTGGGGCAAGGCGGAGGCAGCCAGGTCACCTGCTTCTCCGAGAGCTTCTCTCCGAACTCCCTGGGCTCCTTCTACGAGGCGGCAACGGAGTTCTGCGGTTTCCGCACTAACTATGACGAGGGCAAGACCATGGGCCTGGCGCCGTTCGGGGACCCCGAGGCCTATGGCAAAGTCGTTGACCGCATCGTGGCTGTTGATTCCAGGGGCGTGGTGAAGATGGACATGTCCTGGTTTGAGCATCGCCTGTGGCGCAGGCAGCGGTGCTCGCCCAGGTTCGCCGCCGCCTTCGGCGCTCCGAGGAAAGGGAAGGAGTTCGAGACCAACCACAAGAACGTCGCCGCTGCCTTTCAGAAAGTGCTGGAGGAACGCGCCCTGGAAATGTGTGCCGTGCTCCGCAAGAGGACCAAGAGCCGCTATCTCATCATCGCCGGTGGAGTTGCACTTAACAGCGTCATGAACGGGCGGATCCTGCGTGAAGCAGGATTTGATGATATCTACGTGATGCCCGCGGCTGGAGACAACGGCACCGCGATCGGAGCTGCCTTCTACGTCCACAACGTGGTGCTGAAACAACCCCGCGTGTTCATACACGACGATCCATACGTGGGTACGTCCCGCTCAGAAGAAGACCTTGCCAAGGTGGTCAGAGACTGCAAACTCTCCGCCACGAAGCATGACGATATCTGCTCCGCCGCCGCCAGGATGCTGGCCGACGGGAAGATCCTCGGCTGGTTTCAGGGACGCATGGAGATCGGGCCCCGGGCGCTGGGCAATCGCAGCATACTGGCGAATCCCACACTGCCCCACATGAAGGACAAGGTCAATGCCGAGGTCAAGCATCGCGAAGCCTTCCGGCCGTTTGCCCCCTCCGTACCCGTTGAGTCCAAGGACAAGTACTTCGACATCATCGGCGAAAGCCCGGTGATGCTGAAGGTCTGCCCGGTTAGACCGGAGATGCGCAACCTGCTGCCCGCCATCACTCACGTTGATGGCTCGGCGCGTCTTCATACGGTGAGCCAGCGCGTCAATCCGCTGTTCTACGATCTGCTCGAGAAGTTCGGGGCCTTGACCGGCACGCCGGTGCTGCTCGATACCAGCTTCAATGTTCAGGGTGAGCCCATTATTGAGTCGCCCGAAGACGCCGTTCGCTGCCTCTACTCAACGGGCCTGGATGCGCTGGCGATGGGGAACTTCCTGATCTCAAAGGATCCACCCACAGCGTCATGAAGCGGCCCCGGTAGTCAGCATTGCGGATATCCTTTTCCGGGACAATCGTTTGACGCCGCTGTGTGCAGCTTCATGATATTCCATAATTTATGAGGACGTAAGAAAGAAAGGATTCGAGGAGATACATTCGTGTCCTGAAGCCCTGGGGCCATTTGTTTATCCTGGACGGTGCCTCAAGAAATGAACGCTACGAGATTCGGGAGTTGGTGCCTGCTCTGAGAGAGGACCCCTTTTCTGAGATGGGGCTGGGAGAGATAAGACTTATGGTCCTGAAGGGATACTATCTCCGGGGTAAGGCGGAAGAGTGATAACATCCAATCCGTCTTGGAAGGATAGGAGTGTTTAATCCGGCATACATCGGCGTAATCCTGGTGGGTCTTCTTCATGGCTTCGAGCCTGGGCATGGTTGGCCCGTGGCCGTCCTCTATTCCATGAAGCGGAGAAATGCCGTGGCCAGTGCCACCCTCAGCTCGTTGGTCATCGGCATCGGCCACCTCGTATCATCGGTGGCTGTTGTCGTCGCCTATGTGCTGTTCAGGGAGTGGCTGGACTTCGATGCTCCATGGCTGAAGTATGTGGCGGCGGCTCTGCTGCTTGTCCTCGCAGTCAAGTTATTCAGAGAGAAAGTCGATGACCTTGAGAGACAACACGGGCATAGCCACCCCGACAGCCCCGAAATGGAGCACGAACATGAGCATGAGCACGCTGACCAGGGTCGACACTCCCATAAGCACAGGCACAGGGCGGCGGTTGCCCTTAGCCTCGCAGGTTTAGCAGCCTTCGCTTTTGTCCTCGGTTTTGCGCATGAAGAGGAAATCGCCTTGCTGGCTTTGGCAGCCGGCGGACTCAACGCTTGGGCACTGATGCTTTGCTACGGTGTGGCGGTACTACTCGGGCTGATGGTAGCAACGCTAGCCGGGGTCAAACTCTACAGGCAATTCGAGCCCAAGCTGTCGCGGTACGAGAGGTACATCCCCAAGGTAGGTGCCCTGCTGCTGGTGGTAATGGCTGTCACGATCGTCCTCTGGTAATGTGAACGCGGAGCTGTGGTGGATGGGCGATCTCTGCGTCACGGTTGCGCTTCTGAGCAGCGCAGTCGTCGGACCCACGAAGGAACACTGGGCATGAGCGAAACCATCGCGGATACCGCCACGATGGTGGCAGCCAGTTCGAGGAGCGTAAAGACCACGGCGTACCAGGTGACGACGCCGTGATAGTCTACTGTCGGGAAGTCGTAGCTCTTGAACGGAAAGAGCCACGGCACGAAGCCCCGGGTGTCCAGGAGGAGATGCGCCATACCTGCGCAAACTGCGACAAGTCCGTATACCCTCTTCTTCAGGGCAAAGAGGATGGCGACCAGGGAGGTCAAGAGGAGAGTGTGGCCTATGTATCGGCCGTCGGATATCGCTCCCATCATCCATAGTGGCTTGTCGATCAAGTCCGGCAACAGAAAGGCGAACACAGCTGCTGCCATCTCCGGCCTCAGCATCTGGACGACGCGTGCCATTCTGCCGTCGCGTCCCAGCAGGCGCCATGACGCGTACAGGACTATAGTGACCAGGGTTGCCTCCAAGAGGGTAACCGTTATATAGCCCGAACTGATCCCGGCGTACTCCAAAGCCGGGAAGTCGTAAGACTTCAGAGGATAGAACCAGGGCGTGAATCCACGGCTCTTCAGCAGCAGATGCAGCATCCCCGCGCAGAAGGCCAGGAGGCCGCAGGATCTGTTGCCCAGGGAGACCGCCATGGCCACCAGAAGAGTGAACAGCACCGTGTGACCGATGTGCCTGGGGTAGGAGACAACTCCGAGCATCCAGAGCGGCATGTCGACCAGGTCGGGCAAGAGGAAAGCCACGGCGGTCACCGCCGGCTCCGGCCTGAAGAGACTCGTGAGACGTGATTTCTTGTCCATCTTTCGCTGCCACTCAAGCCACCGCGGGATAGTGGGATACTGCGACCGCAGCAGTGGGCGACCCACCCGCTGTATTTGTCGTGGAGTTGGGAGGGTGTCCCTCACTTGACATCCCCCGCGTACTTCAGCTTTGGAATCCGTAACCTGGGGGGCCTGCTGGCGGGTTCACAGAGGCTGACCAACATGCTACCATGAGCGTGGACCGGGGTACCAAGGAGATC
>CAYPDY010000049.1:14863-16623 GCA_964409515.1 uncultured Dehalococcoidia bacterium | reverse complement strand
GAGGTGAGCGAGCTGATGGAGGTGGAGAAGTACTCCCACGTCATGCACCTGGTGACCCACGTCCAGGGGAAGCTGCGCCAGGACATGACCCCCTTCGATGCCCTGCGGGCCTGCTTCCCGGCGGGAACGGTGTCCGGAGCTCCCAAGATCCGGGCCATGCAGATCATCGCCGAGCTGGAGCCGGAGAAGCGGGGCATCTACGCCGGCGCCGTGGGCTACCTCTCCTTCACCGGCAACATGGACATGGCCATCGCCATCCGGACCATGGTGATGAAGGACGGCGTGGCCTACGCCCAGGCCGGCTGCGGCGTGGTCTACGACAGCGTGCCGGAGCGCGAGTACGAGGAGACCCGGAACAAGGCCCGGGGCATGCTCTCGGCCATCGAGCAGGCCGAGGGCCAGGGGTAAGCGAGGAAGGTGCCGCAATGCTGCTGCTGATCGACAACTACGACAGCTTCACCTACAACCTCTACCAGTACCTGGCCGAGCTGGGCCAGGAGGTGGTGGTGGCCCGCAACGACCGGATAACCATCGAGGAGATCGAGAAGCTGGGTCCTGAGCGCATCGTGGTCTCCCCCGGCCCCTCCACGCCGGACCGGGCCGGCATATCGAACGACGTCATCCGCCATTTCGGGCCCCGCCTGCCCCTGCTGGGCGTGTGCCTGGGGCACCAGTGCGTGGGCCAGGTGTACGGCGGCACCGTGGGGAGAGCCAAGGCCGTCATGCACGGCAAGTCCTCAATGGTGCACCACCGGGGCGAGGGGGTGCTGGCCGGGCTGCCCAACCCGTTCCCGGCCATACGCTACCACTCCCTGGCGGTGGCGGAGGAAGGGCTGCCCGGCTGCCTGGAGGTGACCGCCTGGACGGACGACGGCACGATCATGGGCCTGCGGCACCGGCAGCACCCGGTGGAGGGTGTCCAGTTCCACCCGGAATCGTTCATGACGCCGGCGGGCAAGGACCTGCTGCGCAATTTCCTGAAGAAGGGGGTGCAGGCATGATAAAGGATGACATCGCGGCGCTGGTGGGCGGGAAGTCGCTCTCCATGGAGCAGGCCGCGTCGGCCATGACCGAGATCATGGACGGCCAGGTGACCCCGGCGCAGTTCGGGGCCTTTGTGACCGCGCTGCGGATGAAGGGCGAGACCAGCGAGGAGATCGCCGGCATGGCCCGGGTGATGCGGGACAAGGCCATCCCGGTCCACGCCGACGGCATGGTGGTGGACACCTGCGGGACCGGCGGCGACAACGCCTCCACCTTCAACATCTCCACCGCGGCGGCCTTCGCCGTGGCCGGGGCCGGCCTCAAGGTGGCCAAGCACGGCAACCGGGCGGCCAGCAGCCAGTGCGGCAGCGCCGACGTGCTGGAGGCCCTGGGCGTGAAGATCAGTCTGAGCGCGCAACAGGTCGAACAGTGCCTGTCGGAAGTGGGCATCGGGTTCATGTTCGCGCCGTCGTTCCACCCCGCCATGAAGTACGCCGGCGCTCCCCGCCGCGAGATCGGCATCCGCACCGTCTTCAACATCCTGGGCCCGCTCACCAACCCGGCCCATGCCCAGGCCCAGGTGCTGGGCGTGGCGGAGTCGTCGCTGACCGAGAAGATGGCCGTGGTGCTGCGCCTGCTGGGCTGCCGCCACGCGCTGGTGGTCCACGGGGAAGATGGCCTGGACGAGATCACCATCAGCGGCCGGACCCAGGTCCGCGAGCTGGAGGACGGCCACATCCGCATGTACACCATAGGCCCGGAGGACTTCGGGTTCT
>CAYPDY010000049.1:0-14763 GCA_964409515.1 uncultured Dehalococcoidia bacterium | reverse complement strand
GCGCTCCTGGGCGACCGGGTGCGCCTCATCGCCGAGGTGAAGAGGGCCTCGCCGTCAAAGGGGCCCATCCGGCCCGGCGCGGACCCGGTGGAGATCGCCCGGACGTATTCCGCCCATGGGGCGGCCGCCATCTCCGTGCTGACCGAGACGAAGCACTTCCAGGGCAGCCTCCAGGACCTGCGGGCGATCAGGGAGGCGCTGGACGCCCCTGCAGGCCATCCGCAGGGGGCCGCATCGGCCAGCGCCGAAGCGGGCGCGGCAATCTCGCCGGAAGGCAAGATAGCCGTTGCAGGCCATCCGCACGGGAGCGCGGCAGCGCCGCGGACCATCCCCCTCCTGCGCAAGGACTTCCTCTTCGACCCCTACCACATCTACGAGGCCCGGGCCTACGGCGCGGACGCCGTGCTGCTCATTGTGGCCATCCTGCCGCCGGCCGACCTGCGGGAGCTGCTCTTCCTGGCCCACCAGCTGGGGCTCAAGGCCCTGGTGGAGGTGCACAACGAGGCGGAGCTGGGCGCGGCCCTGCGGACCGAGGCCCGCATCATCGGCATCAACAACCGCAACCTGGACACCCTGGACGTCGACCTCAACACCACCCGGCGGCTGCGGGCCTTCATCCCCCCGGACCGGATAGTGGTCAGCGAGAGCGGCATCCGGACCCGCACCGACGTGGAGGACCTGCGGCACCTGCGGGTGGATGCCGTGCTGGTCGGCGAGGCGCTGATGTCGGTGCCGGACATCGCCGGCAAGATCAAGGAGCTGCTGTGATCAAAATCAAGATCTGCGGGCTGTCCAGCGTGGTGGACGCGGCGGCGGCCGCCGCCGCCGGGGCCGATTTCGTGGGCCTGGTGCTGGCCCCCAGCCGGCGCCGTGTGTCCATGGACCAGGCCCTCCGCATCTCCGAGGCGGTGCACGCCCTGCCGTCGCCGCCGGCGGTGGTGGGCGTGTTCGTCAACGAGCCCGCGGAGGCGGTGAACCGCGCCGCCGACTCCTGCCGCCTGGACTGGGTGCAGCTTTCCGGCGACGAGACCTGGGAGTACTGCCGGGACATCGACCGCCCCATCATCAAGGTGACCCACGTGGCCGCGGCGGCGGCCGCCGCCGTGACGGTGGCCGATATCATCGCCGAGCTGGAGACGGGCCGCCGCTGCCCCCTGAAGCACGAGGCCTGGCCCATGCTCGATACGCAGGCCGGCGGCGTCTACGGCGGGACCGGCCACTCCTTCAGCCGGCAGGTGGCCCGGGAGATCGCCGCCTCGTTCCCGGTGATCATTGCCGGCGGGCTGGACCCCGAAAACGTCTCCGGCCTGGTTCGGGAGGTCCGGCCCTGGGGCGTGGACGTCTCCAGCGGGGTGGAGACCGGCGGGAGAAAAGACGCCCGGAAGATCGTGGCCTTCATCCAGGCCGCGAGGTCGGCGGAGGCGTGATGCGCTTCGGCAAGCGAAGCGTGACGCGCGTCAGAGGCCAGAGCCTGACGCGCTTCGGCGACCGAAGCGTGAAGCGCAGTGGCCGAGGAGGTGAGCCATGCTGGTAATAATGAGGAACGATGCCACCGTGTCGCAGGTGGAGGCGGTGATCGGCGAGATCGAGCGCCAGGGCTACCGCGGCCTGCCCATTCCGGGCGCCCAGCGCACGGCCGTGTGCATCGTGGGCAATCAGCACGAGGTGGACGACTCGCGGCTCCTCTCCCTGGAAGGGGTCAAGGAGACCATACGGGTGACCAAGCCCTACAAGCTGGTGAGCCGGGAGACGCACCCGCAGCCCACGGTCGTCACCGTGGGGGCGGTCACCATCGGCGGCGGGCAGCCGGTGGTCATGGCCGGGCCGTGCGCGGTGGAGAGCGAGGAGCAGACGCTGGCCATCGCCCGTATCGTGAAGAAGCACGGGGCCCAGGTGTTCCGCGCCGGCGCCTTCAAGCCCCGGTCCTCCCCGTACACGTTCCAGGGACTGGGGGAGGCCGGCCTCAAGATCCTGGCGAAGGTGCGCCGGGAGACCGGCCTGCCGGTGGTCACCGAGGCCACCGACCACGACAACATCGAGATGGTGGAGGAATACGCCGACATCATCCAGATCGGGGCCCGGAACATGCAGAACTACTCGCTCCTGCGCCGGGCCGGGCTCTGCCGCAAGCCGGTCCTGCTCAAGCGCGGCTTCGCCGCCACCATCGAGGAGCTGCTCATGTCGGCGGAGTACATCGCCTCTGAAGGGAACCCCAATGTGATACTGTGCGAGCGCGGGATCAGGACCTTCTCCGACAACACCCGGAACACGCTGGACCTCTCCGCCATACCGTCGATCAAGGAGGTCAGCCACCTTCCGGTCATCGTCGATCCCAGCCACGCCGCCGGGCGGCGGGAGTACGTCATCGCCCTTTCCCGGGGGGCCATCGCGGTGGGCGCCGACGGCCTCCTGGTGGAGGTGCACCACGACCCCGCCCATGCCCTCTCCGACGGGCGGCAGTCCCTGTACCCGGAGCAGCTCGCGGAGCTGATGAAGGATGTAAAGGCCATGACCAGTGTGGCCGGAGGTGAGAAATGAGCCAGCCAACGCTGCCTGACAGCCGGGGATACTTCGGGGCCTACGGGGGCCGCTTCGTGCCGGAGGTGCTGATACCGGCCCTCGACGAGCTCACGGCCGCCTTCCGCCGGGCCCTGGATGATGCCGCGTTCCAGGACGAGTTCGCCTCCCTTTCGCGGTACTACTCGGGAAGGCCGACGCCGCTCTACTCCGCCGAAAGGCTCACCGAGCACGGCGGCGGCGCCCGCATTCTGCTCAAGCGGGAGGACCTGGCCCACACCGGGGCCCACAAGATCAACAACGCCCTCGGGCAGGCGCTGCTGGCCAAACGCATGGGTAAGAAGCGCATCATCGCCGAGACCGGCGCCGGGCAGCACGGCGTGGCCGTCGCCGCCGTGTGCGCCATGATGGGGATGAAGTGCATCGTCTACATGGGCGAGGAGGACATCCACCGCCAGTCCCTCAACGTCTACCGCATGAAGCTGATGGGCGCCGAGGTCAGCCCGGTCACGGCCGGCACCAGGACCCTCAAGGAAGCGGTCAGCGAGGCCATTCGGGACTGGGTGACCAACGTCGGGGACACCTACTATCTCCTGGGGTCGGCGGTGGGCCCGCACCCGTACCCGCTGATGGTGCGCGAGTTCCAGTCGGTGATCGGGAAGGAGGCCCGGCAGCAGTGCCTCGAGGCCCACGGCCGCCTGCCCGACTGCGTGGTGGCCTGCGTCGGCGGCGGCAGCAACTCCATCGGGATGTTCCACCCCTTCGTCGCCGATGAGCGAGTCGAGCTGGTCGGGGTGGAGGCCGCCGGGCGGGGACTGGCCACGGGCCAGCACGCCGCCTCCCTGGTAGAGGGCCGCATCGGGGTGCTCCACGGCACCAAGTCCTACCTGCTGCAGGACAGCGCCGGGCAGATCCGGGACACCCACAGCATCTCCGCGGGCCTGGACTATCCGGGCGTGGGGCCGGAGCACGGCTACCTGAAGGACAGCAGGCGGGCCGGCTACGTCGCGGTCACGGACGAGGAGGCGCTGGAGGGCTTCGAGCTTCTCAGCCGGACGGAGGGCATCATACCGGCCCTCGAGTCCGCCCACGCCGTGTTCCACGGCGCCAGGATCGCCAGAGAGCGGGCCCGGGACCAGCTGATCGCCGTCTGCCTCTCCGGGCGGGGGGACAAGGACATGAACACGGTGGCCGCCGCCAGGGGGGTGAAGCTATGAAGCGCCATGAAGCTTCAGGCAACCGTGAAGCCTCAGGCGGCCGCGAAGCGTCCGCCCGCATCGCCCAGGCCTTCAGGCGTCCCAGCCGCAAGGCCCTCATCGGCTACGTCACCGTGGGCTACCCCGGCGTGGCGGCCACACTGGACGCCGTCCCGCGGCTGGTCGCCGGCGGGTGTGACCTGATCGAGCTGGGCATCCCGTTCTCCGACCCGCTGGCCGACGGCGTCACCATACAGCAGGCCGCCTTCCAGGCCCTGCAGAACGGGGTCACCCCGGCCGTCTGCCTGGAGACCGCCGGACGGCTGTCCCGGAAGGTCGATGTGCCGCTGGTGTTCATGAGCTACTACAACCCCATACTGCGCTACGGCCACGCGGAGTTCTGCCGGGACTGCGCCGAGGCCGGCATTGCCGGCCTCATCATCCCCGACCTGCCCCCGGACGAAAGCCAGGACCTGGAGGACATGGCCGACGGGAACGGCCTCGACCTCATCTACCTGCTCTCCCCCACCAGCACCGACGAGCGCATCCGGCTGGCCGCGGGCCGGTCCCGGGGCTTCGTCTACCTGACCTCGGTGGCCGGGGTCACCGGCGTCCGGGACGAGCTGCCGCCCGGGCTGGGCGAGTTCGCCGCCCGGGTGCGCGGCGCCACCAGCCTGCCGCTGTGCGTGGGCTTCGGCATCTCCAACGCCAAACAGGCGGGTCAGATCGCCCGCATAGCCGACGGGGTGATCGTGGGCAGCCGGATCGTGAACCTGATGGGCGCCGGCGCCACCGAGAGCCTGGAGGGCTTCGCCCGGGAGCTGCGGGCAGCTATCGACGCCATCGACGGGTAGGGCCGCAGTCTACTGCCGGCCCCTTTTCGCCTTGATGGTCCCGGTCGCTCTCTTCGGCGTCTTTTCCAGCCGGGGAGGAGCCGCCGCCGTCTCCTTCATCTGTTCCTTCCCGTCCGGCCATCGTTCCGCCGGGAGCTTCCTGTTCTTCAGGATGAAGGCCCTGGTCCGCTCAAGGCCGGAGATGGCGGCCTGCAGCTTGGCGGCCTTCACCCTCTCCGGCGTCTCCGCCAGGAACTGCTTATGGAGGGCAATGCACCTGGTGAGGCTGAGCAGCTTGCCGTTCACCGCATTGGCCTCGGCCTCAGCCAGGTAGACCCGGAACCTGGAGCTGTCGGAGGCCTCCTCAATGGTAGGATCCCGGAAGGTCGCCATCCCGAAACCGGCTCGAGTGGCCTGATTGGCACTGACCGGCGGCAGCCCGCAGGCCTTGCGCAGCCTGTCCACCTGCGGCGCGAACGACAGCGTTTCCGGAGCCGGGAGCTTCTGCATTCCGGCCGCCCTGGCCTTCCTGAACTGGAGAATAAGCTCGCCTTCCAGGCGGTTGATAGCGCCCTGGACCTCGCCCTCGGGCAATTTGGCTTCGCGCCAGCGGGCCAGGGTGGTGCGCGTCATGGCCAGCGTGGTCGCCGTCTGGCGCCAGGACGCCGGCTTGAAGCCCAGCAGGCTCTCCACCTTGAAATCCGGGAGCGTCGCCCGCCCGGGCTGCGGCGATGCAGCCTTGAGGGGAGGAATCCCGCCGGACGGCTGGTAGCTGGCGACTCCGGCCACCGCGGGCTTTGCCTTCGTGCCCTTGCTGGCTGCCGCCAGGTCGGCGCAGGCATCGGTCAGCACCCTGACGGTGGCTGCGATCGCGAGGTTATAGAAGTACTTTGCGTCCTCCTTCACCTTGGTGATGTTGCTCATGTAGCTGTTCCAGAAAGCGGTGCTCCTCATGGCGCTCGACCCCGGAAGGTTGTTCTGGCTGCGGAAGGTGTCATACGCCTTCCTTCCGCACAGCGTCACCACCAGGTGGTCAATATCCAGGTAGCCTCGAAGGCTCCCGCTGGTAGCCTCGTGGCGCTTCATATGGGTGTCCAGGAGCTGCCGAACCAGGTTGAAGTCCGCCAGCTGCTGGTATTCCGCCCAGGTCTGGACCACGCCCTCCCATTCGGGGTGCTTGAGGTCCATGGTGGTTATGGTGTGGTGCGGGACGCAGGCGTCGGCCACCGCATGGCAGACCGGGCCCAGCAGGTTTATGCCGTTGATGCGGTCGAAACGCTCACCGTTGACATCCACGTAGGTGAAGGGCTTGAACAGGAAGCGTTCGTAGTAGTAGTGGGCCAGGGCGCTGATGGGCGCGAACACGGTGTAGCGGATGTCGCTGGCCCAGTTGTCGGACCACGCACCCGCGCTGCTGGTCCAACTGGAAGCGACCCGGCTGAGCACCGCCGAGTGCTCGTTGTCCACCTCGGCATCCTTGTAGTCCACCTTCCCGCTCATGGCCAGCGAGTCGTTTCCGGTGCGCGGCGACCAGAAGTAGTAGTACCCGTTGCTCAACCGCCAGCGGGTAGGGCTCCAGGGCACCGCCAGGAAGTGATTGAGGGCGGTGAAGATGTAGCCATCATACTCGGTCATGTTGTCCTGCCAGTTGCCGGCCACAGACTCCAGGTAGACAGCCAGGTCGTGGTAGTAGTCCGTGTAGCGCGACTCCTGGCCCACTATGTCGATGATCCGTGACCCCGTCACCGGAATCTCGTTGCCCGAGGTGCCCCCGCCATAACCAGCCTCCCAGGCCAGGAAGGCCAGCTTCTCCCCCAGCTTCCCCTTCTGGTTGACAAAACGCACTGCATCCTGGAGCAGCCTCACGTGGGTTAACCCGTTCATCGTCTTCCCTCCCGTTCAAGATTTCGCTCGACCCGGGCAACCGGCCTGGCCCGGCTGGTCTGTGGGGCTTCCGGCACCGGGGGTCACGCAGGATGGGTCCCGGAGGCGCTTAGGCGAAGGTCGTGCAGTGCCTCCGGAGTGCAATATACGACCGCTGCGTCGAGAGGTCAATAGGTGGGGATGGGGACCAGGGGCCCAAGACAGCACCACCGGGATGTGAGACAATAGGTCCGAAAGGTAACCTCAATGGACATCGAACGAACCAGGGCGAACCGCAGGCCCATTTGGCGCTGGGCGCTGGCGGGCATCCTGACCGTGCTCCTGATCGCGGCTTCGGGGGTTCTGTTGAGACAGCACCTTCAGGAGTTCAAGGCGTTCGGCTACCTGGGGGCATTCCTCATCAGCTTCCTGGGGTCGGCCACCGTTGTGGCCTTCATCCCCGGCGTGTACATCATGCTGGGCTTCAGTACCTGGCTCAACCCCTTCCTCCTGGGGCTGGCCGCCGGGGCGGGGGAGGCCATGGGCGAAATCGTGATCTACACCGCGGGACGCACCGGGCACGCGTTCTTCTTGAGCGACCGGTTTGTGGCAGCCCAGGGGAACGAGGCCCGGGGCATCTACCCCCGCCTGCAAAGGTGGATCCACGCCAAAGGCTCGGTCGCCCTCTTCCTGGCTGCCGCGGTGTTCAATCCTTTCTTCAGCCTGGTGAGCGCCACCGCGGGAGCCACGCGTTTCCCGGCATGGAAGTTCCTGGGCGTGGTCTGGGCGGGCAAGACGGCGAAGTGGACGGTGATTGCCCTGCTGGGCTACGCGCTCTTCGGCCAGATTGTCACCCGCACCGCAGACTGGTTCAGTTGACGGCGCAGGTCGTCCCGGCAAGGAGAGGGAGGGGCATCCGCAGGGCTGCGCTGCGCAGCTGGTACGAGCGGGTGGCGGCACCGGTGGCTGTAGCCCAGAGGAGCCAGCTGCCGTAGAAGAGACCGGGGACCCAGACCGCAATGCCTTCGAGGCCAGGATCGCCGCCAGTGGCTAATTTGGCGACCAGCGAGCTGCTCCAGCGCCCCGGCCACCACCACCACCGCGCAGAGGGCCAGTGCCATCCACGGCTCAGCCCTGCTGTACATCCCGCCCCACTTGTGCCAGTGTCCCGTGTTTCCCATTTTCCCTCCCCGCTGTCGGCGCCTTCGGCCCTCATTGAGGGCCGCCACGGGCCAGGACATCTGCGGATGGCCTATGCTTTGGCGATGTATGTCACGAAGTCCCTCACGCTGGGTCTCTTGCCGTACATGAGAAGACAGGTACGGAAGATCTTGGCTCCGGCCCATGTCAGAAAGACGATGGTTGAGAGGAGCAGGGCCAGGCTCACGCACAGCTGCCAGGCAGGGACGCCTTCGGTTGACAGCCTCATCACGGCTGTCATGGGAGCCGTCATGGGAACGAAGGTGAGTACCACCGCCAGGGCATGGTCCGGGTCCTCCACCATGACGTTGATGAAGAACAATGGGAGCATTGCCATCAGGGCCACAATGCTGGACCAGCTTTGGGACTCTCTGGCGGTCGTCCCGATCGAGCCCAGGACGGCCATCATCACGGCAAACAGCAGGTAGCCCATGACGTAGTAGACCAGCGCCAGGACGACGAAGCCCGGCGTTATCGACAAGCTGCTGAGATCCGGAATTAAGGATACCGCAACGTCGACGAACACCCAGATCGACACCGCCCATACCGCAATCTGAATCAGGCCCGCGGTGCCCAGTCCCAGCACCTTGCCCGCCAGCAATTGCCTCGCCGAAACCGAAGAGAGCAGGACCTCCATCAGCCGACTCTCCTTCTCTTCCGAGATGCTCTGGAGCAGGAAGCCGGAAGCGAAGAAGATGGACATCATCAGCAGAAGGCCGAAGACATAGGGGACCGCGAATTGGAGAAACGGCTCCTGGTCGCCCATCACTTCGCCGTTCTCATTGATCCTGACCGAGGTCAATCCGGGCGGCGCCTTCGCCCGCTCCAGGACCTCCGGGCTGACTTCGTCGCCCACCAGGTTGGAGACCAGAAACGCCCTGATTCGCTCCAGGGTGAATTGGGGCGTCTCCAGTTCACGCTGCCTGGTGTACCTGGTGATCACCCCCGTTGACAGGTAGTCCCCGGGGATTACGAAGTACTCGGCGATCTCTCCGGAAAGCAGCGCCTGTGTTGCCGCGTCCTCGTTCGGCAGGGGGACAAGGGTGTCTCCAAACTGAGCCTCGTATTCGTCGAAGCCACCGGCGTGATCCACATAGCCGATGGACCCGGCTTCCGCCTCATCGGGGTGGTACCAGTGCTGCACTCCTTGATATATTCCGAATCCCGCCAGGAGCAGGACCGGCACGGCCAGAGTGGCCAGGATGAAGGAGGTCCTTTTCAACGTCACCAGCAGTTCGTGCCGGCATATGACCAGTGTCTTATTCATGGCGCCCCCTGACGACTTCGATGAATATCTCACTCAGCGGCGGAGTGGCCACCTCAAACCGGTTCACCGTGATGTTTCTGTTGACCAGTGTGGTCAGTATCTCCTGTGGTGAAGTCCTGCCATCGAGGAAGAGCTCCACCGAGGATCCCTCTCCTGCTGCTCTCTGGACCCCTTGGATCCGGCCCAGGTCTCCTTCAGCGGAAACGATGACCGAGTTCGTCCGGTAGCGCGCCTTTATCTCCGCCAGCCCGCCGTACAGCACCGCCCGTCCCTTGTTGATCATGATTATCCTGTCACACAGCTCCTCGACCTCATTCATCATGTGAGTGCTCAGAATGACGGCCTTCCCCTGTTCGCGAAGCTCCCTCAGAACATCCTTCACCAGCCTGGTGTTGACCGGGTCCAGCCCATAAAACGGTTCATCGAGAATGACCAGCTGCGGATCATGCACCAGGGCCGCGGTGAACTGGATCAGTTGGGCCATGCCCTTGCTCAGCTCCTCGATCTTCTTGTTCTGGTGCGGAAGCATACCCATGCGGTCAAGAAGACGGGCGGCCCGGTCCCGCGCTGCCGGCCCGGAGACGCCTTTGAGCGATGCCAGGTAGATCAGCGTGTCGGCCACCGTCAGCTTCTTGTAGAGGCCCCTCTCTTCAGGCAGATACCCTATCCGGTTCTTGGTTGACTCCCGCAGCGGTTCGCCCATTATCCTGATCTCCCCCGAGTCAGGCGTGATGATCTCCATCAGCATGCGGATCACCGTGGTCTTGCCGGCGCCATTAGGGCCGATGACCCCGAACATCTCGCCGGCGCCCACCTCAAACGAGATGTCCCCGGCAGCCTCCAGATCACCGAAGCGCTTGTTCACCCCGGAGACTTCAATCGCGTTGCTCATTGACGTTCCCTCCTATTCGGCCCGCAGGACATCCAGCAGCTTCTCGGGAGACTCATCCTTGCAGACGAAGGCGTCGACGCCGGCGGACAGGGCCGCCCGCCGCATCTCGGGCCGGCTGCAAAGCGCAATCACCCGGACATTCGGGCAGAGTGAACGCAGCTGCGGCAGGACGTCGCCCACTTCGAGACCCGACAGGTCGCAGTCCAGGAGGATGGCGTCCGGGCAACACAGGCTCACCTGCTCCAGCAATCCCCTGACGCTGCCCACCGCGGTGTTCACCGCTATCCCTTCGTCCTGCTCCAGCAGCAGCTTCAGGGCCGACCGCACCTTGGGGGTGCCGTCAGCCAGCAGGACACGCACCATCCGTGTATTCTCATCCGGGCGGGCGTTCATCTGAGGACCTCCACCCGGCATTTCGATCCGTTCCACAGGGTCTCGGCGACGGTGAACCTCATGTCCGGCGCCAATCCCTTGACCATGCCCTCCATGGGATCCAGGCAATACATGGCGCAGGGGCCGGGCGCCCCCATCTTCCTGGCTATCGCGCAGAGCTTGCACGTTTTCGTTTCAGCAGAGAACCCGCCCGTTTCGACCGTTATCTCCCATCTGGCACAGTCAAAGATCTCGGAGAGCCTCTGAAAGACCTCTTCTGCACGGGTGATGCCGAACTGCGCGGCCCTGGCTCTGCCGTTGGCCATCTGCTCCCTTTTCTTCTCCGCCGTCACTCTCGGCAGAATCCCATCCCGCCCCATGCGCAGGACTGCATCGGCCAGAGCCCCGGCATAGGCCATCTGGAGAACTCGAACCTTCTCGTCGCTGTCCATCATCAGGCCTCCTTTCGCCAATACTCAGTCTAGGCGGCGGACGGCGCCGGCACACGATGAGTTGGTGGAGTTCCGAAGCTAGGATGTCTGCTGGCGCCCGGACTCGCCTTTCTGCCAGGTGAACGGCTGCCAGCACTCACAGGCAGAGGTGGATAGCATGCCTGGCCCTGTGCATAGAGGACAGTGAGCTACTTGCCTTCGAGCAGGCGGCTCTGCAGCGCCAGGGCCACCGCCTCAGTCCGGGTGGCGACTCCCAGCTTCGAGAGGACGTTTCCCACGTGGAACTTGGCTGTCGACGGCCTTACCGTCAGGTGGCCGGCTATCTCGTCGTTGCTCATGCCTTTGACCATGAGCCCCAGCACTTCCCGCTCTCTCTCAGTCAGGTCCCATCCTGGTGGCTTGGGGCTCGTTGCCGCCTGTATCAGGGCCCGCTGGGCGTCGGCGGCCAGGGTGGGCCGGCCAGCCGCGGCATTCCTGATGGCTGCCACCAATTCCACGTCGGACACGTCCTTCAGCAGGTACCCAATGGCGCCTGCCTTGAGCGCACCCTGGACGCGCTCCTGGTCGCCGAAGCTGGTCAGAGCCACGACATTGGTCCCGGGGCACGCTCCCCGGATGGCCATAGTAGCGGCGATCCCGTCCATCCCCGGCATGACCAGGTCCATCAACACCACATCCGGCTTCACCTGCGCACAGAGGCGCACTGCTTCTTCCCCTCCGCTGGCTTCAGCCACCACTTTGAGGTCGTCAACGGTCGCCAGCAGGGTCTTGAGCCCACTCCGCACCACCCGGTGGTCGTCCACAACCATGACTCTGATCTCGCTGGTGTCGGTCATGCGCCCTCCCTTCTGCCGGCATCCGGCCAGGCAACCGTGACTTCGGTGCCATGGCCCTCCGAGCTGACCACCCTGACCATGGCGCCCACGCCTGCCGCCCGTTCCTGCATTATACGCAGCCC
The DNA here is from genome assembly GCA_964409515.1 of uncultured Dehalococcoidia bacterium. Lineage (GTDB taxonomy): Bacteria > Chloroflexota > Dehalococcoidia > UBA2247 > RBG-13-53-26 > JAFGCL01. Next base: position 3,213 of record CAYPDY010000049.1, on the reverse strand, counting down.
CAGGTGCTTTGGCGAAACGGTCTCCGTGTTGAACCCGGCCCCGTTGTCGGAGATGCTCAGAGAGGCCGAGCCGGCCCGGCACTCCAATGACACGGCGGCTTCGCTGGCCCCGGAGTGCTTCAGCACGTTGTTCAAGGCCTCCTGCGCCACGCGGTAGAGGGCCACCTGAACGTCGGGCGGTACGGTGCACTTCCCGTCGACCTGGTACGAAATGGGGAACCCGGCCCGGCCGGACGCGGCCTCGGTCAGCTGGCGCAGCAGATCCACCAGGCCCACTTCAGTCAGGGCCGTTGGCCGCAGCTCCAGCAGCAGCATGCGCATCTCGGCCAGGGCGCCGCGGGTGAGCTGCCGCAGCTCCTCAAGGCAGCGCTGTCCCTCAGCCGGATCCCTGGCCCAGACCTTGGGCAGCGCCGCGGCGACGAGGCTGGCCGAGAAGAGGGTCTGGGTCACTGCATCATGCAGATCGCGCGCCAGTCTCTGGCGCTCGGCCATGGCTGCCTTCTCCTGCTCCTGTTGGGCCAGCATCTCCGCCGTGCGCTTCTGCTCCGTCCGGTCGATGCCGATGCAGAGGACTTCTTTGAGGCGCCCCTTCTGGTCATACAGGCCCTTGTTGGTCCAGGCTATCCACACCTTCTCGCCGTTGCGGCGGACGTTCTCGTTTTCGCTGTTGTGGAACCTTTCGGGATACTTGACCAGCTCCCTGATTCTCGGCCGAAGATCGGTGCCGCGCGAATCAGTCTTCGGCACGATGGTGCCCAACACGGGCCGGCCGATGATCTCCGGCTCGGTGAAGCCAAAGAACTCCTGGGCGAAGGCATTGAAGAAGGTGACCCTGCCCCTGGTGTCCAGCTCCAGGATGATGCTGTTGGCATTCTCCACCAGGTCCCGGTACTTCCTCTCGCTCTCGTGCCTCTTCTCCTCCGCCACCTCGCGCTGGCGCATCTCCTGCAGCAGGAGATCATTGGCCTCTGGAGCTGGGCCGTCCGCTGTGCCACGCGGTTCTCCAGCCCGGCGTGCGCCTCCTGCAGCCCCTCCTCCGCGGTTCTGCGCTTGGTGATGTCCAGAAGCACCCCGTCGAAAACCAGCTCATCACCAATCTGCATCGGGGAGGAGATGCCGTTGAACCACCGGAAACCGCCGGCAGGCAGCATGATCCGGCCTTCGTAGTTCCAGTCGCTGCGGCCGGCAACGGCGTCGGCGACGGACTTGAAGAATGCCGGCCTGTCGTCCGGGTGAACGCGTGTTCCCAATTCCGCGTTCCACTCCGGGCTGCTGGGGTCCGAGGAAAGCCCGAACAGGTCGGTGGCCTTGGGACTGATATAGCTGAAGTAGCTGGTGCCGTCCTTTCGCACCCGGTACTCGAAGACCACGCCCGGGATGTTCGTGGCGATTCCGGCGAACTTGCGCTCGCTCTCGCGCAGCTCCTCTTCGGCCTTCTTCCGTTCCGTGATGTCCAGCACCTGGGCCAGCGTCCTCGGCCTGCCGGCGGCATCCTGAACCACCGTGGAGCTTATCTCCACCCGCCTCTTCTGGCCGTCTCTGCGGATGATGTTGAACTCGTAGCGGGAAGGCACGGCCTCACCCCTCTGCCTCTTGACGTATCGTTCCGCCACCAGGTTCCGGCTCTCGCCATCCAGCAGTGCGCGGAAATCCAGCCCCAGGACCTCAGTGTGGGGGTATCCTATCATCCTGCAGAACATCTCGTTGGCGTAGGCGAACTTGAAGTCATCGGCCACAATGAAGATGCCGCTGTGCGAGTTCTCTACCAGGGAGCGGAACATCATTTCGGATTCCTGCAGCATCCGGTCCGTCTGCCGGCGCTCGGTCACGTCTATGATGACCTCGATGACCTTGTCCACCGTTCCATCCGGGTTGGCGAACGGAGCGGAGAGGACCCGGTAGTCCCGGCCGTCCTGTCCCACCAGCTCCCAGCTCTCCAGCCGGTTCAGGCTGATGGCGCTGGTCATCGGACAATCAGGGCACGGCGTCGCGGTCCCCATGTACTTGGCGTAGCATGGCGTGCCGTCAAGCCCGCCGAACCGCTCCTCCAGCACGCGGTTCTGGAAGTGGATCTGGTGGTCGATGCCAATGATGTCGATGCCCAGCTCGGTGCGCCCGAGCCCGTCCACCAGGCTGCGCAGCTTGTCCCTCTCAGAGGCCAGTGTTTCCTGGACCTCGTGATGGTGAGCGATCTCGGTCCTCAGGGCTGCGTTTTCCCGCTCCAGGCCCTTCAGCCGCGCATTGACTGATGCAGACGATCCGCCGGTCCTGTTCTGGCGATCAGGCATTTTCTTCCTCCGCGGCCGCCATACTGCCGCCGCAGGTCAACCCTCTCAGATTATCTGCCAAACGCTCCCTTCTTGAAAAGATAGATCGCCCACCCCAGCGTTTCCCGCCCCCATCTCAGATATGCAGCTTTGCCCTCGCGTACTCGCTTCAGTACCTCTTCCACGTCGGGATCCTGGGCATGCCCACCAGCCCATTCCTCCGCCGCATACCACTGCAGCCCTTCGTACCTGTCCCAGTCATCCTGGCTGCTCACCAGCGTATATGCCAGCTCCAATCCAAACTCCCGCCCTGCTTCCGCATTCTCGTTATGCGTCCCGAAGCTGCTCCGTTCTTGCCCTATCGCCGCCAGGTATTCCCTCTCCGGCTCGTGCCGCCAGTACGGCTCTCCCACCACTACCCAGCTCTCTTGCGCCGCCATCCCTGCCAATGCCTTCAATGTCCCTCGATGCCCGCCGTAGATCCAGCTCGCCCCAATGCAGGCCGCCAGATCAAAACTCTCCGGCTTCTCCGGTTTGAAGTCCGCCCCGTCCATCTCCAGGAAGGTCAGTCGAGCATCCGGTACTCGTTCCTGATGCTTCCTCCTGGCATCCGCCACGAAGCCCGGCGAGAGGTCAACCCCCACCCCTGCAATGCCGTACCGTTCCGCCAGCCGGATGATGAACTCGCCCTTTCCTGTGGCGATGTCAAGCACATGCGCGTCAGGCCTCAGCCGCACCAGAGTGACGAGTTGTTCGAGCTTCTCAATGCTCGTCGGATCGCAGACGATGTGCTCCCGATGCGTGATATCAAAGAACTTCCAATTGTCCACCAGCTAATCTCCTCTGTTGTTCATCAGTTTGTCTGCAGCCGGCGCCGAATGACAATCCCCGGCTGGCCTAGAAATTCGGCCGAAAAGTGCCTGCCGGGAGCGTACTTGTGCACTGT
>CAYPDY010000048.1:0-17050 GCA_964409515.1 uncultured Dehalococcoidia bacterium | reverse complement strand
GAGCGGCCGGCTCATAACCGGTTGGTCCCTGGTTCGAATCCGGGCGAGCCCACCAAAGCCCTCCCCACGGTGCGCCCCGGTGGTTTCCGCCCGGCCCGTTTGGGAGCTCCGGCTTTGCCCAACGTCGCATTCGGTGGTAGAATCGCGCTGTTCCTGGACTAGGAGGCGAATACGGCGCCCGAACGGCTGCTGATCACCAAACTGCACGTGCCCCCCGTCCCCCCGGGGTGGCTTAAACGCCCCCGTCTCGGTCGGCGGCTGGAGGCGGCACTTCACAGCCGTTTGACGGTCGTTTGCGCCCCCGCCGGGTTCGGCAAGACCACTCTCCTCAGCGAGTGGATCGCGGAGACCGGCAGAGCCGGCGGCGCGCCGGCACCCCCGGCGGCCTGGCTTTCCGTGGACCGGGAGGACAACGATCCCGAGCGGTTCTGGACCTACGTGGTGGCCGCTGTTCAGACCGTTCAGCCTCAGCTGGGGCGAAACGCCCTGGCCCTGCTGGAGACCGGCAAAGCGCCATCCATAAGAGCAGTCCTGACCACGCTGGTGAACGACATCAGCGAGGCCGGCCGCGGGTTCGTGGTGGTCCTGGACGACTACCACGAGATTACGTCGCGGTCGGTCCACGAGTCCCTGGCCTTCTTGGTGGACCACCTGCCCCCGCAGGCGCACGTGGTGCTGGCCACCCGGGTCGACCCCCCTCTGCCGCTGGCCCGCCTCAGGGTCCGCGGGCAGCTGTGCGAGCTGCGGGCCGCCGACCTGCGTTTCACGACGGAGGAAGCGACCGCCTTCTTCAATGACATCATGGACCTCGGACTGACCATCGACAACGTCCAGGCGCTGGAGGCACTGACGGAGGGCTGGATAGCCAGCATCCGGATGGCGGCCATCTCCATGCAGTCCTGCGAGAGCATTCCCGGCTTCATCGCCGGGTTCGCCGGGACGCACAGCCACATTATGGACTACCTGGTCGAGGAGGTGCTGGGACGCCAGGATGCCGCCGTGCAGGAATTCCTGCTGGAGACCTCGGTCCTGGACCGGTTGAGCGCGCCGCTGTGCAATGCGGTGACCGGCGGAGACCGAGCCCAGGAGATACTCGATCACCTCCAGGCATCCAACCTCTTCATCGTGTCCCTGGACGAGGGCCGCCGGTGGTTCCGGTATCACCACCTCTTCTCGGACCTGCTGCGAGATCGCCTGCGGAGGACGCGGCCGGAGCTTGTGCGCGTGCTGCACCAGCGGGCCAGCGACTGGTACCAAACCGAGGGGCTGACCGCAGAGGCCATTCAGCACGCCCTGGTGGCCAAGGACTTCCAGCGCGCCGCGGACTTCATTGAGTCGGTGGCCGTGCCGCTGATATCCCAGGGCCGTATATCGGGCCCGCAGGGCTGGCTGGAGAAGCTGCCGGAAGACGTCATCCTATCCCGCCCATGGCTGTGCATCGGCCTGGCCAACGTCCGGTCGGCCAGGGGGCAGCTGGCCGCGGTGCAGCCGCTGGTGGAGGCGGCGGAGGCCCACCTGTCGCGGGCCGTCGGCGCCGGCGATGCGGCCGGCGGAGCGCCCCTCGACGCCGCTGCGGACCGGCGCATTCGAAACCACCTGATTTCTCTCCGCATCCCGCCGGTCCTGGCCCGGGGTGAGCTCGATGAGGCTATCCGCCTCTGCCGCAAGGCCCTCGAGGAGTCGCCGGATGACCAGCCGACTGTGCGCTGCATGGTGGTGCTCCTGCTGGGGCTGGCCCTCTGGATGAAGGCCGACATGCCGCAGGCTGCTCTGTGCCTGGAGGAGGCCAGGGTCACCGGCCAGGCCACCGGGAACTACTTCATTACGCTGGTCGCCATGGGGCACCTGGCCGACATCTCGGTGCGGCAGGGGAAGCTGCATCAGGCCGCCGAGGCCAGCCGGAAGGCCATACGCCTGGGGACGGAATGGGGTGGCGGCGAGCCTCTGCCCGCCACCAGCTATGCCCACATCTGCCTGGCCCAGATCCTCTACCAGTGGAACGAGATCGAAGAGGCCATCCACTATTTGAACCGGGCCATTGAGCTGGGGCGGCAGGGCGTGCAACTGACTATCGCCGTGATCGCCATGCCGGGGTTGGCGCCCCTCACCGAGCTCATCGGCCAGACCACGGCCCTCTCCGATGCCGTGGAGGAGCTGGAGGGGGTGGCCACCGCCTCCCGAAGCGCCATGATGTCCCGGATCACCGCCGCCTGGCGGGCCCGCCTGGCGCTGGCGCGGGGCGATGTGAGCGAGGCCCTGGAGTGGGCCTCCAACGCGGAGGCGCGCATGACCGATCCCGCCGAGGGACTGGAGTTCCCCCTGGAGTTCGAGTATCTCACCCTGGCCCGCCTGAAGATCGCCAGGGGCGAGATTCACGGGGTGCCGGCCATGCTGGAACGGCTGCGCAAGAAGGCGGAGGCGGAGGGCAGAATGGGCAGCGTCATCGAGGTGCTGGTGATGCTGGCCACCACCCTTCGCGCCCAGGGCAGGATGGAAGAGGCGCTGGGCACCATCCAGAGGGCGCTCTCGCTCGGCGAGCCGGAGGGGTACCTGCGCGTCTTCGTGGACGGAGGGGAGCCGGTGGCCGACCTGCTGCGGCTGGCGCTGGCGCGGCAGATACGGCCTGAATACGCGTCGGACATCCTGGCCTCATTCAGCGGCGGCGCAAGCGGAGAGAGAGGGGCCGCGCTCCACGGTCCCCGGGTGAGCCCCGCCATCGAGCCCCTCAGCCCGCGGGAGCTGGAGGTACTGCGGCTGCTGGCCGGGGGCGCATCCAACCGGCAGATAGCCGACCAACTGGTCCTGGTAACGGGCACCGTCAAGGCGCACGTGCTCAACATCTGCCGCAAGCTGGACGTGCACAACCGGACACAGGCGGTGGCCCGGGCGCGCGAGCTGAAGCTCCTCTAGTGCGGCGGCGGTTGACATGCCGCTTGTCGCCGGGTGTATTCTGTGGCCGCAGTCTTTGGGGGGAGGTGTCCTGGTGAGATTCAAAGGGAAGGTGGCCATAGTGACCGGCAGCAGCACCGGCATCGGCCAGGCCATTGCCCTGGCTTTCGGCCGGGAGGGCGCCAGCGTGGTGCTGGCGGCGCGGAGCCTGGACCGGCTGCGGGCGCACGCGGAGACCATCAACAAGAGCGGGGGCCGGGGGCTCCCGGTGAAGACCGACATCAGCCGCCTGGGCGACGTTCAGGAGATGGTCCGGGTGGCCCTGCAGGAGTTCGGCCGCATCGACATCCTGGTCAACAACGCCGCGTACACCGAGATCGCCCTGAAGGCGTTCCACGAGATGCAGCCGGAGGACTGGGATGGAGAGATCAACACCACCTTCAGAGGAACACTCAACTGCTGCTGGGCGGTCCTGCCGCAGATGATAAAGCAGGGACAGGGAAGGATAGTCAACATCACCACCGCCGGCGTCAAGACCGGGGCGCAGTACCTGTCGCTCTACGGGGCCTCCAAGGCGGCCGTGGCCCAGTTCACCAAGTCCCTGGCCATGGAGATGGTGCCGCACGGCATACTGGTCAACGCGGTGGCGCCCGGCATGGTCCGGACGGGGGCCCTGGATCGCGTGTTCGGCGAGGAGCTGCTGAAGACACAGCTGGCCACGCAGGGTGTCGCGCGCCTGGGCAATGCCGAAGAGGTGGCGGCCGTGGTCCTGTTCCTGGCTTCTGATGAAGCCAGCTACGTGACGGGGCAGCACTGGTCCGTCTGCGGCGGCCTGAGCCCGCAGTAGCCCGCACATTCCGGATTCCTGAGCCGGCAGAGCATAACGGGCCGCTCCGGCGGACCGGGGTGAATAGAATCTGAAGGGGGGAACATGCTGACCAAGTTCGACGAGCTCGTCTGCCACCAGATGGCCACCACCTTCGACCACGTGTACACCAGCGACCCCAGGTGGACGGAGAGGATCGTGCTGTACGGGTTCGACATCTCCGGCAAGCTGAACTTCATCACCGGCCTGGCCCGGTACCCCAACCGCAACGTGACCGACGCCTATGGGATGGTGACCATCGACAACGAGACGGCCCATGTTGTCAGGGCGTCCGCCGAGCTGCGTCCCGAGACCGGGGCCGGCATGGAGGTCGGCCCCTTCCGCTACGAGATACTGGAGCCCCTGAAGAGGGTGCGCATGACGCTCGCGGACAACAAGCACGGCCTCAGCTTCAGCGTGGAGTTCGACGGGCGGTTCCCTGCCTACGAACAGATACCCATGTTCTCCCGGCTTCGCGGGCGCATACAGGAGGAGGCGCGGCGCTACTACCAGATCGGCGGCTTCAGCGGGTGGTTCAAGGTCGGGGGGAAGAAGCACATCATCGACGCGGCGAAGTATCGCGGCGGGCGAGACCACTCGTGGGGTGTGAGGCGGGGCGTGGGAGGCGGCAGCTGGCCGGAGCCCTGGGCCCAGCCCGGGGACATCCCGCCGGGGGCGTTCTACTTCATGTGCATCTTCGACTTCGGGCAGCGGGCCATCCATACCGCGCAGAGAGAGGACTGGAAGGGCCGGATAGAGCATTTCGAGGGGTGGGAGACCTATCCCCTGGGGAGCAAGAAGCAGGACGGGGAGCTGAAGATGGTCGGCCTGGAGCACGACTTCCGGTTCCGCCCCGATGTGAGGGTGGTGAAGTCCGGGACGGTGACGGTCGAGGCCGCGGACGGCACAAAGAGGAAGCTCTCCATCCGCCCGAAGACCACGTTCTACCCCGGGCCCGCCGGCTACGACTACTACCGGGACTATGCTTCGGGCATGTGGAAGGGGCCCTCGTACATCGACGGTTTCAAGGTGGACGTGACGGACCCCGAGGAGCTGAAGAAGATCTCCTTCCTGACCGAAACCTTGTGCGAGGTGACGTGCGGGAAGGATGTCGGCTACGGGCTGCTGGAGATGGTCAACGTCGGCAAGTACCCGAGGTACGGCTACCAGGGGTACTAGGCCGGACCGTCGGGTCATTCGCGGTCCGGTCCGCGGCCGGCGGCGAACTAAGACCCCATCTTGGCAGCATGTGAAGGGGGGAAGAAAGATGGTTTCACGCAGCAGGGCCAACCTCGAAGAGCTGCAGCACAAGCTGGCGCCCTGGTTTCAGGGCAAGATGCCCCAGGCCAGTGACATCGCGGTCTCCAATATGAAGCCGCCGGAGGCCGGGTTCGTCGCCGAGACTTTCATGTTCAGGCTCGATTGGACGGAGGCCGGTCAGCGGAAGTCGCGGGAGATGGTGTTCCGCCGGCCGCCGCTGCTGCCGGTGTTCCCGGACTACGATCTGCGGCGCCAGTTCCTGGTCATGCAGCGCCTCTACGGGTCCGGCATACCCGTGCCGAAGGTTTTCTGGCGGGTGGAGCAGGACGAGAGCATACTGGGGACTCCGTTCTACGTGATGGAGAGGCTGCCCGGGACCACCCCACCCGATTTTCCCCTGTACCACAGTGCGGGGTCCTACTTCGATGCGACGCCGCAGAAGCGGGCCACGATGTGGTGGGGATCTCTCGAGGGCATAGTCAAGTGCCACCAGCTGGACTGGCAGAGGCAGCGACTGCACTTCCTGGGAGCGCCGCAGGGAGGCACCAGCACCATTGACGGCCTTCTGGATTACTTCGAGTCAATGCTGAAGTGGGTGGTCAAGGACGAACCGCAGCCGGTCCTCGATTACGCTCTCAAATGGCTCCGGAAGAACCACTACGTCCCCGAACGCATCACCCTGTGCTGGGGCGACTGCCGTCTGCCGAACACCCTGTACAACGCCGATGGAAGCGTGGCAGCGCTCCTGGACTGGGATTTCACCTACCTGGGGGACCCGATCTCCGATCTGGCCTGGTTCCTCTTCCTCGACTGGCACTCCAGCGAGGCCTACGGCATACCCAGGCTGGAAGGCACCCCGGGAGAAGAGGAGACCATCCGCCGCTACGAGGAGCTGACGGGCTGGAAGGCAGACCACTTCCTTTTCAACCAGGTCCTGGCCCCGCTCCGGCTGGCGGTCCCGCTGGTCAAGGTGTACAAAAACATCCGGTCCATGGGCGCTACCTTGCTGGCTGAGGATGCCGAGATCAACAACCCCATGACCCAGAGGATAGCCGGCCTGCTCAACCTGCCGGCGCCTGGCAAGAAGAAGGAAGTGGCCAGGGTGGAGGACATGAAGGTGACGCTCCAGCTTCGTTTCACCGGGGCGGGCGCCCGCGACTGGCAGGCCCTCTTTGACCACGGCGGGATAACCACCCGTGATGGCCTGGCCGGGAGTCCGGTGAGCACTGTGGCGCTTTCGGCAGCCGACTTCGAGGCCATGCAGCGCGGCGACCTGGGGCCGACGGATGCCATCCTCATGGGTAAGATCAAGATAGAGGGAGACGTGACGCTGGCCGGGGACCTGCTGGAGCGCCTGCTCGCCAGCCTGGGAGGCAGGAAGCCGTGAGCGGCGGGTATGCGGGGAGAATCCTGCGGGTTGATCTCTCCGCGGGCCGGATCGCCGAGACTCCCACTTCGGACTACGCCGGCCGGTATCTGGGAGGAAGGGGCATTGCGGCCAGGGTCTACTGGGACGAGGTGCCGCCCGCAACCGGGGCGCTCGATGCAGAGAACGAAGTGATACTGGCCACCGGGCCGCTGGGCGGGTTGCCTGTGTTCGCCGGCTCGCGGTGGACGGTCTGCGGCCGTATTCCCGGTGTGGAGCGGTTCAGCTACGGCAACTTCGGGGGAAGGTGGGGGGCGGGCCTCAAGTTCGCCGGCTATGACGCCATCGTGATCCGGGGCCGGTCGGAGAAGCCAGTGTACCTCTTCATCCACGATGGCGCAGCCGAGCTTCGGGACGGATCGCCATTGTGGGGCAGGGGGGCGATCGAGACCAGGGAGATGCTCAAGGGTGAACTGGGCAGCTCCACCCGGGTGGTGGCCATCGGCCAGGCCGGGGAGAGCATGGCCGTGATGGCCAACCTCATCGCGGACAACGATGCCGCCGGCTCCAAGGGGCTGGGGGCGGTGCTGGGCTCCAAGGGGCTGAAGGCGGTGGCGGTGAAGTGGGGGGACAGGGCAGTGGAGGTCGCCCGGCCGGAGAAGGTGAAGGAGCTGTCCGACCACTACCGGGGCCTGAAGATCGGGTTTCCCTACTATGACGAGGCCTACCACAACGTCCTCAGCCGCTGGTCCCATGATCCTCGCCTCGAGTTCAGGACGGTGCCCGGTGAAGGCGTGCTGAAGAAGGAGCCCTGCTATGGGTGCCTGGGCCGGTGCCCCCGCAGCGCCTACCGCGCCGGTGACGGCCGGTCCGGCAAGTTCATTTGCCATTCGGCCTACGTCTACCAGCCATGGGCGGAGCGCTACTACAAGGAGTGGAACGATGTCCCCTTTGAGGCCACCAAGCTCTGCGACAACTACGGGCTGGATACTATTGGAGTGGACTTCGTCATCAGCTGGCTGAATGCCTGCCACCAGGCCGGGATCCTGACGGACCAGGAAACCGGCATCCCGCTGTCCAGGCTCGGGAGCCGGGAGTTCATTGAGATTCTGCTGAGGAAGATGGCCTTGCGCGAAGGCTTTGGAGACCTGCTGGCCCAGGGGGTGGAGAGCGCCGCGGGCCAGGTCGGCCCGGCCGCGGTGGAGCAGCTCCGGAATGTGGGCATAGTCTCCGAGCCGGGGTACAGCCAGCCGTACGGGCCGAGGTTGTATATCGTGACCGGCCTGCTGTGGGCCATGGAGCCGAGGCTGCCCATCAGCCTGCTCCACGAGGTCACCACCTGCCTGGGCAAATGGCTGACGTGCAACATGGGGCTCAACGTCTTTCCCACCACCACGACGGTGCGGGCCATTGCCGCGAAGTTCTGGGGCAGTGAGGTGGCCGCCGACTTCTCCACCTACGAGGGCAAGGCCCTGGCTGCGAAGAAGATCCAGGACCGGTCCTACGCCAAGGAGTGCCTCATACTTTGCGACTGGTTGTGGCCCATGATGGAAATGGAGTTCTCGGAGGACCACGTCGGTGACCCCACCCTGGAGAGCCGGATCCTGTCGGCGGTCACCGGCCGGGACCTGGACGAGGCCGGCCTCAACCGGATCGGAGACAGGGTGTTTAACCTGGTGCGGGCCATTCACGTCAGGGAAGGCCGCAGGGGACGGGAGTCGGACACCCTCCCGGAGCAGGCCTATACCGAACCCCTGGAGTACGAGATCCAGGACCCCCAGCTGATCCTGCCGGGGAAAGACGGTGAGGTGGTCTCGCTCAAAGGCCGGGTGGTGGACCGGCAGGCCTTCGAAGCCATGAAGGATGAGTACTACCAGCTGAGGCAATGGGACGCGGCCACGGGGCTGCAGACCGCCGCCAGCCTGGAGGGCCTGGGGCTGAGTGATGTGGCCGCCGACCTGCGGGGGCGGGGGCTGCTGGCCCCGCCTCAGGACCACATTCAGACGATTTTGTGACAATATCGCAAGCCGCTGAGACTGATTGGTAAGTCAACCCCTCTATCATCTTGGACTGAACCCCCATCAGGGTGGTATCGCCTGTCGTGACGGAGGTCATGATATGTCAAAGACCAAACGAAAGCACCGCTCGTCCGCTATCAAGCCAGTCGGCATAGCGCATGCCCCAGCGGGCGCGGCCCTGGAGCCGCCGGCCAGCCCGCCGTGCATGACAGAGGCCGAGGTGGAGGCGCTGGTGGCCGCCCCGTGCAAGGCCGAGCCGGAGACCCCGGCCGCGGCTTGCGTGGCTGAGGCGGAAGCGCTGGTGGCCGCGGCCGAAGTCGCGGCCGAGGCAGAGCCCATGCCCCCGCAGCCCCGGGCCAAGCCGGAGCCGCCGGCGGACTGGGTGCAGCCGGCGGAAGCTGCCGCGCCCAGGCCGTCCGTACCGGAGGCGGAACGCGATGTGCTGCTGAAGGTGATAACCGACCGGGTGTTTCGCGTCAGGCTGCAGCCGGACGGCGGTGTTGCGGTGGCGGATGGCCGCGCTCGAACGGGGTCCGCCGGCCACGAAGCCGGAGAGGGCGCCGTCCTGCCGGCCGCCGAGGGCGAGCCGGCGGATTCGGGGCAGGGCCTCAAGAGCGAGCTGGCCCGCCGGGGCAGGCAGCTGATGGACGCCTTCCGGGAGAGCGGAGAGGTCCAGACACTGGAGATCGAGACCGGTCACGATGGACAGGCAAGGTGCTACGAGATTCGGGCCGCCGGCTGCGTCAGCGCAGAGATGCTGGCCGTGGTCCATAACGGCCAGACGACCTTCCTTGAGATCGGCGCGCCGGCCGGTGCCGCCGGGGAGCTCCTGGTGCTGGCTCGTGACGTAACCGCCCGGAAGGAGGCGGAGTCCAGCATCGCGCGAACGCAGGACGAATTGACCCGCCTGAATCAGGTCCTGGAGAGCGAGGCCTCGGTGCATGCGGAAGACGAGGAGATCATGGAGAGTGCCTTCCGCAAGCTGGGCCGCCTGCTGGAGGACACCATAGGGGCCATACAGATGATCGTGCAGATGAAGGACCCGCCCACCGCGCAGCACCAGGCGCGGGTGTGCAAGCTGGCCTGCGCCATAGGACGGGAGATGGGTTTGGAGAAGAGCCAGGTCGACACCATTGGCCTGGCGGCCCTCCTTCACGACCTGGGGAAGATCCTTATTCCCAGCGACATGCTCAACAAGCCGGGCAGGCTCACGGAGAAGGAGCTGACCGCCATAAGGAACAGCGCCGAGACGGAGTACCAGATTCTGAAGACCATCGACCTGTTCTGCCCCATCGCCGACATCGTCCACCAGCACCATGAACGCCTGGACGGCTCGGGCTATCCCCTCGGTCTCAAGGGAGAGGACATCCTGCTGGAGGCGCGGGTGATAGCGGTGGCGGATGTGGTGGAGGCCATGGTGTCGGAACGTCCCTATCGGCCGGCGCTGAGCTTAGGCGCAGCCCTGAAGGAGATCCAGGTGAACAAGGGAAGGCTCTACGATCCGACGGCCGTCGAGGCCTGCAGCAGCCTCTTCATGGGCGGAGCCTTCGAGTTCGACAGCGCGGAGGATAATTCGCTGATAGAGGGCGCGTACTCCGGGGCATAGGTCCGGGACCCTGTGCTGCGCTGCCTGGTCTCACAGCACTTCAAGGGCAGGGCATAGCCCCGCCCTCGCCGGCCGCCCGTCTCAGGATGTCCCAGAAGGCCCCGCGGTAGCCCCGGCGGATCGCCTCGACCAGCTGGCTGTTGTCGTTGTAGTTGTAGTTCATCCCGCCCGCCCGGGGGGGCTTCATGTAAAGGAAGCGCTGGTCGCCACCGATAAGCTCCTCCAGGTAGCCGGCCGGGTCATAGCCCAAATCCGCCGACAGGTAGAACACCGGGCGGAAGAAGCGATCGTTGCCCTCGACGGCGCCGTGGAGATGGCGGTTGGACTGCGGCGGCCCCGAGGCCCGCACCATGTCAGCCAGCCGGGTCCCGGGGAAGACGCGGACCCCCATGGCGGCCCCGACTCTGTCGGGCGACATCTGCTTCATGGCCTCAACGGTACGGCTGAGGCTGTCCCTCGTTTCGCCCGGGCCGCCCAGCAGGAGGTCGTACATGAACACCAGCCCCTCCTGGCGGCAGGCGGCTGCCGTGCGCCGCAGATGGTCCACGCTGAAATCGCGGCCCAGCGTCCGCAGGATGGCATCATCGCCGCTGTCCACGCCGAAATTGATCCCCCGGCACCCCGCCCTGCGGTAGAGCGCGGCGGTGGCACCGTCAAACGGGGCAGGGCTGGCGTAGGCGTACCAGCCGATCCTGTCCCCCAGCCCCCTGTCTATGATCTCGCGGCAGACATCCTCGGCATGCGAGGCCGGCAGGTTGAACTCCGCATCGCATAGGTGCAGGCAGTCTATCCCCTGGGCCAGCAGCGCCCGTATCTCATCGGCCACGCTTCGCGGCGCCCGGCACCGCAGGCTGCGCCCCTTGCTTGGCCCGTCCACACAGTAGATGCACCCGCCGGGGCAGCCGCGCTTGGTTTCGAGGCTGCCCATGCCGCCCTCGGTGAGGTAGCGCCGATTGTCCACCGCTGTACGCCCGGGCGCCGCCGCATCGTCCAGGCCGCGCCACTGCGGGGAATTGCGACGGAAGCCCGCTCCATCGCGGTATACAAGTCCCGGGACCGCCCGCCAGCTGTCCCCTTCCGCCAGCCCACGCACCAGGAGGGGCAGCGATTCCTCGCCGTCGCCGACGATGCCCAGGTCGAGGCCGCAGTAGGAGAGGACATCGTCCGGCATGATGGAGAAACCGGAGCCGCCGACGATGACGGGAGCGGCAGTCCCGCGGCGCAGGTGGTCGGTGACGGCCTTGAAGTCGGGCAGGAAGAACTCGCGGCTGGCGAAGGTGGTGTCATCGATGTTGCGCAGGGTGACACCGACAGCGTCGAACGGGGCGCCGGCCAGGCGCTCGTCGATCGCTCCCCTCCAGTCAGGAACCAGGCCCAGGTCTAAGATCTCAGCCTGCAGGCCCCTCGCAGCAAGCGCATGCGCCAGATAGTCCAGGGCGATGGGTGTCACCGGGGGCTTCATGCGGTTGGGATTGACCAGGAGGACGCGCTGGGTCACGGACGGACTCCGATGATCATGGCCGCCGTCCGCCTACTTCGAGTCCTTTTCCCGCTGTGCCTTTTCCATGGCATCGAGGAACCAGTTGGGCGGGCGGGGCCGGACCTCCCGTCCGGGAGGCGGCGTCTCCCGCCGCGCCGCTGTCCGCTTCCCGGGCGGGTCTGAATGCGGCGCCGCCGGCCGCTCCGCCGGTGAGCCCTTGGCGGGCACGGCAGAGGGGCTTTCCTGGACCGCCGCGTCAGGCCGTTTTGCCCCCTGGGGGTCGTGACGCATCGAGAGCGAGATGCGCCGGCGCTCGCGGTCCACCTCAAGGACGGTCACCGTCACCCTCTGCTGCACCTTCACCACGTCGGTGGGAAGGCGCACGAAGCGGTCGGCCAGCTGGCTCACATGCACCAGGCCATCCTGGTGCACGCCGATGTCGACAAACGCCCCGAAGTTGGTCACGTTGGTGACAATGCCCGGCAGTCTCATGCCGGGCTGCAGATCGTCGATGCCGTTGACCCCGTCGGCAAAGGAGAAGGCCTCGAACTGGACGCGCGGGTCCCGTCCCGGCCTGGCCAGCTCCGCCAGGATATCGGTGAGCGTGGGCAGGCCCACCGTCTGGGTAACATACCGGCCCAGGTCTATCCGGGCCCGGGCCTCCGGGGTACGCATCAGGTCGGCCACGGAGCAGGCCGCGTCGGCGGTCATGCGGTCCACAATGGCGTAGCTCTCCGGGTGAACGGCGCTCCCGTCGAGCGGATTCTCCGCGTTGCGGATGCGCAGGAACCCGGCGCACTGCTCAAAGGCCTTCGGGCCCAGCCGGGGGACATTCTTGAGCTCCTGCCGGCTCTTGAACGGGCCGTTCTGGTCGCGGTGGGCGATGATGTTCCTGGCCAGCGCCGGCCCCAGTCCGGAGACATAGGTCAGCAGCTCCTTGCTCGCGGTGTTTACCTCAACGCCGACAGCGTTCACACAGCTCATCACCACGTCATCCAGGCTTCCCTTGAGCCTGCCGGGCTCGACGTCGTGCTGGTACTGGCCGACACCGATGGACCTGGGGTCGATCTTGACCAGCTCCGCCAGCGGGTCCATGAGGCGGCGGCCTATCGACACCGAGCCCCTCACGGTGACATCCTGGTCGGGGAACTCCTCGCGGGCCACCTCGGAGGCGGAGTATATCGAGGCGCCGCTCTCATTGACCAGCACTACCGGGATCGAAGCCGGCAGGCCCATGGCCCGCACCGCCGCCTCGGTCTCGCGGCTGGCCGTGCCGTTGCCGATGGCAACCGCCTCGATGGAGAAGCGCTGCACCAGCTCGGCCAGGGTCCGGCCGCCCTCCGCCGCCAGCTTCTCCGACTGGGTCAGGAAAACGGTGGTGTGGTGCACCAGCCGGCCCTGGCGATCGAGGCAGACCACCTTGCACCCGGTGCGGTAGCCCGGGTCAAGGGCCAGTACCGCCTTTTGTCCCAGCGGCGAAGCCATGAGACACTCGCGCAGGTTGCGCGCGAACACCCGGATGGCCTCGTCGTCGGCCCGCTCCTTGGCCTCGCGCCGAATGTCGGTCTCGATGGACGGCGCCAGCAGCCTGGAGTAGCAGTCCCGCACCGCTTCCGTGACCTGGGCAGAGGCCGGGCCGTCCCCTTTCACATGGCGATGATCGAGCAGCGAGAGGGCCGCTGCCTCATCCGGCCTGACGGTGAGCTTCAGGAAGCCTTCGGCCTCGCCCCGCAGCATGGCCAGGACGCGATGCCCCGCAGCCCTGGTCACCGGCTCCTGCCATTCGAAGTAGTCGCGGTACTTTGCCCCCTCCTTCTCCTTGTCCTTGACTACCCTTGACCTCAACAGGCCGTCCCGGGCAAAGAGCTCCCGCATGGTGCGGCGTGTCTGGGCGTCCTCGTTCACCCATTCGGCCATGATATCCCGCGCCCCGGCCAGGGCGTCCTCCACACCAGGAACCCCCATCTCCTGGTTGACGAAGGCCGCGGCCTCCGTTGAGGGGTCCGTGGACGCATCCTGGGCGAACAGGGTGCGCGCCAGGGGCTCCAGCCCCTTCTCGCGGGCAATCGTGGCCCGGGTGCGGCGCTTCGGGCGGAAGGGCAGGTAGATGTCCTCCAACGCGGATATCGTCGCCGCGCCGCCGACGGCCGCCCGCAGGTCGTCGGTAAGCAGGCCGCGCTCCTCCAGGGACTTCACAATCGCTCCGCGCCGCTCGTCCAGCGCGGCCAGCTGAGAGAGGCGGTCGCGCACCGCGGTGATGGCCACCTCGTCCAGCGACCCCGTGGCCTCCTTGCGGTAGCGCGCGATGAAGGGGACGGAGGCCCCTTCCGCCAGGAGCGCCGAGACGGCCCGGACCCCCTCCCGGGGTATGGCCAGCTCGATGGCGATCGCGGCGCAGTAGGCTTCAGTCATGATGTCGGCTCACTGGTTAAACAGCACCACTACGATGTCACCATCCTGAACCTCGTAGGCGCGGCCCTCCACGCGCTGCTTCCCGGCCTTGGTCACCGCCGCCTCGCTGCCCAGCTCGATGAGGTCCTCACAGCGGATGACCTCCATACGGATGAATCCCTCTTCCATATCGGTGTGGATCTTGCCGGCCGCCACCGGCGCCTTGTCACCGCGGCTGCAGGTCCATACATGGACCTCCTTCGGCCCGGCGGTGAAGAAGTTGACCAGGCCGAGCCTGCGGTTGGCCGCCCGCAGCAGCCGCTCCATGGAGGACTCCCGAAGACCCAGGGCCGCCAGGAACTCCGGCCGGTCCGCCGGATCCAGGCGGCTGATCTCGGCCTCGTCCCGCCCGCAGACAATGACCATCTCCGCACCCTCCGTCTCGGCCGTAAGCCGCAGGGCGTCCACATGACGGTTGGCGGCGTCCTCCATGGACTTGATGTTGGCCACATAGAGCACTGGCTTGAGCGACACCAGGTTGCACTCGCGCAGGCTGGCCAGCTCATCGGGAGCCAGGCCCTGGCGCCGGGCGGGAACACCCTGGTCAAAACCGTCCTTCACCTTTCGGCAGGCGGCCACGTGACGGGCCGCTTCGGGGTCCATGCGGGCCCTCTTCGCCAGGCGGTTGATCTTGTTGTCCAGCGTCTGGCTGTCGGCCACCATCATCTCCAGGTCGATGGTCTCCACGTCTCGGACCGGGTCGATCGTGCTGTGGGCGAAGGGAACCGCGTCATCCTCAAAGCAGCGCACCACGTGCAGCAGGGCATCGACGTCCTTGAGATGGGCCAGCAGCCTGGCTCCCCGCCCCTCCCCCGCGGTCGATCCAGAGGTCAGTCCCGGTATGTCGACCACTTCCAGGGTGGCCGGCGCTATCTTGGGAGGCTGGTAGATCGCGGCCAGGGCGTCGATGCGCCTGTCCGGAATGCCGACCGCCGCCCGGTTCGTCTCGGAGCCGCTGTAGCTCGCCGCGCCCGCCGCCGTGATAGCATTGAAGATGGTGGTCTTGCCGCAGGATGGCAGGCCGACCAGCCCGCATTTCAGTGCCGTTCCGGATTCCTTTCAGCGATCAGGCGAAGCGCAGTAAGGCAAAATGCCGTCGGCTTGCGCCCTCGAGTTGTCGTTACCGCAACCATATTCTAGCCGATCCAGGGCGGGTACTCAAAGAAACGCCGCCCCGGCTACAGCATCAACCCGACGCGGAGGCCGTCCGCCATGGCCTCGGCGATCCCCCTCGGCTCCAGGCAGTCTCCGGCGAGGTGTACCGCGGGAGCCACCTTCTCGAGGGACCCCCGAAGGGACTGGTCGGGCCGGCCTCCGGCGGCCAGCACCACCGTGTCGAAGGGTATGATCTTCTCCCCCCCTCCTGCGGCGGCGATCATCACGCTGCCGGGGGTGAACTCCCGGCAGGTCACACCCGTGAGAACGCTGATCTTCGCCTCCGCCATCCGGGCCAGCAGCATGTTGCGCAGGGCCAGCGGCATGACACCGGCCACCTCATCCAGCATCTCGATGACCGTCACCGTCCTCTTTTCCCGGGCCAGGAGCTCGGCGGTCTCGCAGCCGACCAGCCCGCCGCCGATGACCACCACCCGGTCACCCACTGCGGCTCCGTGGAGCACGTCCTTGGCCGTCACCACGTGGGCCTGCTCGATGCCCCTCACGGCCAGCGAGGCCGGCACCACGCCGGCGGCCAGCACCACGGCATCGGGCCGGCTTTCGGACACCAGCCCGGCGGTGGCCTCCACCCCTGTCCTCACCCTGACCCCTCTCGTGGTCATCTGGTTCGTGAGGTACTGCAAGAAGGGCCGAAGGTTGTCTTTATGCGGCGGGATGACCGCCTCCCGCAGCTGCCCGCCCAGGGACTCCTCGCGCTCCAGGAGGGTGACCTCGTGGCCGCGAAGCGCCGCCACCCGGGCGGCCTCCATGCCGGCCGGCCCTCCACCCACCACCACCACTCTCCGGCTCTTCTCGGCCCTATCTATCCCGGAAACGGCCTCCCGGCCCACGGCGGGGTTCACCGAGCACATGATCCCTTCGCCCTTGACGGTCTGGTTGTCGATGCAGCGCAGGCATCCGATGCAGGGCCGGACCTCGTCCCGCCTCCCCGAGGCCGCCTTCAAGGGCAGCTCCGGGTCGGCGATGAGCGCCTTGCCCATGGCGATGAAGTCCACCTGGCCGTCCTGCAGCGCCTTCTCGCCGAGCTCCGGCGTGACGCGCCCGGCTGCGATTATGGGGATGCTCACCGCCTTTTTCAGTCCATCCATGAAGGGCAGGAGACCTCCCGAGGCCTCCGCCGTGGGGGGCGGGATCTGCGGGATGACGCCCCACAGCATGGCGGCGATCTCCAGCGCATCGGCCCCCGCCTCCTCGGCCATGCGGGCCACCTGCTGGGCCTCCTCGAAGGTCAGCCCGGCGCCGGGGCCCAGCTCCATGGCGCTGACCTTGCAGAGGAGAGGGTAGTCCCGTCCCACGGTCTCCCTGACGGCATGGACGATCTCGGTGAGAAACCGGGCCCGGTTGGGCAGGCTGCCGCCGTATTCATCCCGGCGCAGGTTGGCGGTGGAGGAGATGAACTGGGCCACCAGGTAGTAGCCGGTGCTGTGGATCTCCACCCCGTCGAAACCGGCCGTCCTGGCCCTGGCGGCGGCCGACGCGAACCGGCGGACCAGCTCCCTGATCTCGGCGACGGTCAGCTCCCGCGGCATCTCGCCCTCGTATCCCACCTGGGTGCCGTAGGGCATGGGGACCGCCGAGGGCGCTACCGGCTGAAGGCCGGTGATGGAAGACTTGGTCCCCCGGCCCCCATGCTGAAGCTGGAGCACGGCCCGGCTGCCGTACCGGTGTATCGTCTCCGCCAGGCGTCTCAAACCGGGGATGGACCGGTCATCGCTGATTGCCAGCTGGAACGCAGTCGTCTTGCCTCCCGGCGCGTCCACGCAGGTCGTCTCCACGATTATCAGGCCCACCCCGCCCCGGGCCCTCTCGAGGTAGTGGGCGATGATTTCGTCCGTGACCTCGCCGTCGGGCGTGGCCATGTTGGTCCCCATGGGAGGCATGACAATACGGTTCTTGATTTCCAGGGCGCCGATCCGCCCGGGACGAAACAGCATCGGGA
>CAYPDY010000047.1:0-17105 GCA_964409515.1 uncultured Dehalococcoidia bacterium | reverse complement strand
TTTCCCTACCCCGCCCGGCGAAGTTGCGGAACCGCTGTTTCGGCGGCAAAAGGCTTGACAATTGGCTGTACTATTGCTAAAATACAAACTGTTTGTATGATGCAAAACGACGGGACAGGAATGGCAGTCAGGATACACGACGAGGAGATTGTGCCGGGAGAGGGCCCGACGGTCCCCGGGGCAGGCCAGGGGACACCGCGGGTAACCCGGCTGAGGGAGTGAGTGCGAGATGCTGATGCGATCAACCGGTCTGGGAAAAACGGAGCTCAGTGGCAGGATCTCCGGGCTGGTACGTCACCAGGACTATCTGGTGCTCCAGGTCGAGACGGTTCAACCCGTGAAATGGAAGATCAGAGTGGCCATTGCCCGGCCCGACATATGGCAAGTTATCAAGGGCATCCTGAAGTGGGAAAACCTGAAGGTGGTGCTCTCCACGAAGTGGAAGGCGGAGCCGGCGCACCCCGGCGAGTTTTAGCCGTATCAGGCACCGCAGTCCGAGGGATGGCCTCTGCCCGGCTGAAGCGCCGGTACCCGGGCGGGGGACGAGAAAGGAAGGCGCAAGATGCAGTGGGAGATGATCCTCCTTCTTAACCTGGCCGCTCCGTTTGTGGCGTACTACCTGGTGCGAGATCGCATCGAAGAGATGAAGAAGAGGAGAGCGGCGGCCCGGTCGAAGAACTAAGGCCTTCGGGGAAGACCCTGCAACACCTTTCCATGATAACGGGGGAGCTCACGCTCCCCCGTTTGCGTTTCAACCCTTCTGCTTCCTGGTCACTTCCGCTGTCCATGCCGGCGCGCTGGCCGGGCCGGGATATCGGGCCGGTGTCAGGCGGACAGGAAGGTGAGATCGTTGGCGGAGAGCCACCTGGTGCCCCACACCGCCTTCAGATCGGTGAGCTGGGTCACGTCGCGCGGCTCACGTGCAGTGAGGGGCAGGTAGCTGATGTAGCTCTTGATCCGATCGTAGTACGCGGCCCACTCCTGGGTAGACCACACGTAGGCCATGGACATCCGCAGCGGCACTACCTTTATGATCACCCTGTCGCCGTTGGCGAACTGGGGCTTGACTATGGAGAGGCCCGGAGAGAGGTTCTCCGCGGGCAGGACTATGACCCCCTCGCTTTCGTCCGTCATGTAGACGAACCCCATTCCGTCCGGGATGTAGAACCCGCTGATACTGAGGGGGCCAAGGTAGACCATGTCTGCCGTCCCTTCGAGGGAGACGTATGAGCCCTGGTAGGTGGTCAGATGGGCGTTGAGATCGGACACGGTGACGGTCTTGGTGGCGCTGACCTTGACCTGCTTCGGCTTCTCGAAGCTGCCGCTGCCGTCCCCGGCCTTGAAGGTGATCTGGTGATAGCCTTCCGTCGTGGCGCCGGTATCCCACGAAGCGGTGGCCACGGTCCACTCACTGCCCTTCTCCAGCGCCATGGACACGGGCTCGCCGTCGTCAACCCGGTAGCTCGCCGAGCTGATGTCGCCGTTCTGGCTGTCTATCTTGACGGCCAGGTCCACCTTCCCGCTGACGATGGTCTCCATGTTGGGGTCGATGGTCCTCTCGTCCGCGGTTCCCTTGTAGAGGCTGTCGATGTCGTCCCCCTTCACGGTAACGATGCGGTAGCCGGGGGGCCTGCCATCGGGGTTGACGCCCTGCCACCACTCCCCGGAAGCCGAGGCGGTAACCTGCTCGGGGAAATCGGTGAACGTCATGGCTATGTCGTGGTGCAGGTGGCCGCTGAAGAAGGTGGCGTCCCGGCCCCGGAGACGGCTGGTGAGAGCGGTGCGATTGGTCCAGTTCACGGTCGGTTCGCTGAAGAAGACCAGCAGAGGGGCGTCCGCCGCCTCTTCCAGGTCCTCCTCCAGCCACTGCAGCTGCGTCTGGGGTATCTGGTAGACCTGGTCGCCGTTTACGAGGTCGTTGGGGTCGAGGACGATGCAGTGGTACTTGCCCTGGTTGAAGGAGTAGTAGGACCGGCCGTCCCGGCCGAAGCGCTCCAGGAAGAGAGCCTTCCCGTAACCGAAGTCGGTGTTGAACAGGTTGTCGCTGCCGATGCCGACGACGTCATGGCACCCCACCGCGTTGTAGAGGGGCATGTCCAGGGCCGAGAAGGCGTTCTGGTAGACGTCAAACCACTCCCGTGCCTGGGCCTCCGTGGCGGTATTGCCTTCAAAGATGAGGTCGCCCAGGTTGACCACGAAGTCGGGTGATTCCTCGTTCAGCCTGCTGACCAGCTGGGTCAGGTCGGCGGCGTGGGCCGCGTCCGCGTGGACGTCGGTGACTATGGCGAAGGTGAAGCCCGGATCCGAGGAGTCGTCCGAGGAACAACCGGTGTTGGCCAGGAGTGCCATGCTGAGCACCAGCAGTAGTGCGAGAGCCCTTCGAATCATTCCGTTCCCCCCTCTCCGCCGGCGGTCTCGAGGCCGCGGCGGGCACGCTGGTCCAAGCGTCTGTCTATAATAGCACAGGCCCTTTTGGCAAATCCAACCGAACCGGCTAGATCCTGGCCAGGGTCACGGTGTAGTTCTTGCCGTATACCTTGGCGCAGGCGGGGCAGGTGGTGTAGAAGAAGTAGACCTTGCGGGGTTCCTTGCCCTGTGACCTGACGTAGCTGTTCATCTCCTTCAGCCATTTGCCCGCGTTCTGGAAGGGTCCCTCGAAGACCTTGCTGAGAAAGGTCCCGGAGATCGTCTCCATCCTGGCCCCCGGCACGTCCTTGCTCACCGCGATGTACAGGTCGGCTCCCCACAGAGACGTGTCGTCATAGAGCATGAGCGGCTGCGGCGGCAGGGCATCGGCCGCCTTGATCTTTTCCGTGGTCTTGACCATCACCTTGCCGAAGCCCAGCGGTATGTGCAGGAAGGTGCGGATATGCTCCTTGAGGAACAGCTTGTCCTTGAATACCACTTCCTTGCCGTCCCAGGGTTCCGGATTGAACCTGGGGCAGCAGCCCGTCTCGGAATCCTCGTAAAGCTTGTCCATCGTCCTCGCTCCTCCTCTCCAGGCACTGATCCCGTCTCCACATTCTACCACCCGGCGTTCCGGTCCTCCCCGCGTCTCGCGGCTCCCGGCCTGCTTTTGACAAGCCCCGCCTGCCGTGGGGATAATGATCAGTCGCGACCATTCCGCTGCTGGATCCGGCGATGAGAGAGATTGTACTGGCTTCGGCGTCTCCCCGCCGCAGGGAGCTCCTGGGGCAGATCGGGCTCCGGTTTGAGGTGGAGCCGACCGGCTATGATGAGGCGCGCGGGCGCTCGGCGACGGCCCCCCGGGGGCCGCACGAGACGGCCCGGGAGCTATCCCTGGGCAAGGCCCGGGCGGCCGCGGAGAAGCACGGGGACGCCCTGATCATCGCCGCGGACACGCTGGTGGTGCTGGGTGACCGCCTGATCGGGCAGCCGCACACCGCCGCCCAGGCCCGGGAGATGCTGCGGGCCTTGAACGGCCGGACACACTCCGTGGTTACCGGGTTCACCGTCCTCGATGCCGGGACCGGCCGGGCGGTGACGAGATCGGTGGAAACCTCCGTCCGCATGAGGAAGGCCACGCTCAAGATGATCGACGGCTACGTTCGGACGAAGGAGCCGCTGGGCAAGGCGGGCGGCTATGCCATCCAGGGGCGGGGGGTGGTGCTCGTGGACCGCATAGAGGGTGACTACTCCAATGTGGTCGGACTGCCGCTCGGCGCCCTGGCGGAGGCCTTGAGGGAGTTCGGCGTCGAGGTGCTGTAGACCGGGGGTTCACCCCGTCTGGCCGGACACAGCCCGCGCCGCCTCCTCGCCGGCGACCCAGCCCGTGGAGAAGGCCGCCTGCAGGTTATAGCCCCCGGTGTCGGCGTCCAGGTCCAGCACCTCCCCGCAGAAGTACAGCCCCTTCACCAGGCGGGAACCCATGGTCTTCGGATCGACCTCGTCCAGGGAGACCCCGCCGGCGGTCACGGTGGCGGTGGAGAGGGGCAGCGGCGCCTTGATGTTGAAGCGTATGGACTTCAGCAGGCCCGCCAGGCGGTCCCTGTCCGCCGCGGCCATCTGGTGCCCCGGCTTCTCGGGCGGCAGGCCGCTCATCTCCAGGAGGGGGTCAACCAGCTTGTGCGGTAGAAGGGTGTCGAGCTGGTGGCGCAGGGAGCGCTTGCCGAAGCGGTCGAAATCGGCCTGGAGCCGATGGCGCAGCGGCTCGTAGTCCAGCTCGGGGAAAAGGTCGATAGAGACGCTCACCGGGCCGCGCTCCAGGGCGTCCGTCAGGGCCAGGCTCATCAGCAGGGTGGCGGGGCCGCCGATGCCGAAGTGGGTGATCATCATATCGCCGGTGCGGCTTTCGATCACCGTCCGGGGCGGCTTACGGCCGCTGATGCCGCGCCCGCAGTCGGCGGGCGGCCTGGCCGGGGGTTCGATCCGGCCAGCCTCGCACTGGTAGGCGGTGAGGCGCACGTTCTTCAGGGTGATGCCCTGCAGGCTCTTGGCCCGGCTGGTCTCCTTCACCATCAGGGGAACGAGCGCGGGGCGCAGCCTGACGATGGTGTGGCCCAGTTCGGCCGCGAGGCCGTAGCCGTCGCCGCTGGATCCCGTCTCGGGGTATGAGGCGCCGCCGGTGGCCAGGACGACGGCGGCGGCCGCCATCGGCTCGGGGCCGATCATGACCCCCGCCGTTCGGTGGCCGGAGACCTGTATCCCGGTGACCCTGGCGCCGGTGCGCGGGAGGACGCCGGCCTCATCCGTGTACCGCCGCAGGGCCCCGACCACGTCCGCGGCCCTGTTTGACGCCGGGAAGACCCTGCCGTCGGCTTCCGCTCTGGTCTCGACACCGTGCCGCTCCAGCAAGGCCAGGAGGTCGTCGCGGAAGAAGCGGCTGAAGGCGCCGTAGAGGAAGCGCCCATTGGGCCCGTACATGGCCGTGAAGTCCGGGAGGTCCGCGGTGTTGGTGAGATTGCAGCGGCCGTTTCCGGTGAGGAGAAGCTTGTTGCCGGGCCGGTTGGTCTTCTCCAGGAGGAGGACTTCCGCGCCCAGCTCCGCCGCCCGGCCCGCGGCCAGCAGGCCGCCGGCGCCGGCGCCCACTACTATGACCCGTTGCCCCATGGAGTCCCATTGTACCATTGCCGTCCCATTGGCCCCGCGGCAATGCGCGGTGCTACAATTCTTGTCAGGCGGCGGGAATAGCCTCCGGCCGGACCGGACGGATTAGGTGATGGCGGTGAACGCATCGGTGCGGCACCGCCGGAACAAGGAGTACTGCACAGTGGCCAGAACGACGAAGAAAGCGAAAGACATGGTGAAGATCACGCGGAGCGCGGCGGAGGCGCTGAGGGCCATTCAGGCCGCCAACTCCAGGGACGAGCAGCATGTGCTGAGAATCGAGGACGAGCAGGAAGGATTCTCGCTGTGGCTGGGCCCGGAGCAGGATGGGGACACGGTGGTCGGCAGCGAGGACACCGTGCTCTTGCGGGCCACTCCCGATCTGACCAGGTATCTGCGGAAGACCTGCGTGATCATAGACTGCATGGAGCATGAAGAGGGCCTGCGGCTGATCGTCTACCCCGAGGACGATCCCCCGCCCGAGCTGGCGAAAGCCAAGAAGGCCCGCCGCCAGGCGAAGAAGGCGCCGGGCGGCAGCACAGGCGCCCGGGCCCGGAAGTAGCGCGGACCCGTCCGGCGCCCCGACCACGCCACAGACATGCGATCAGGACGATGAGGCCGGGCCCTGGGCGGGTGTCGGCTGCCGGCGCAGGAAACGGCCCTTCAGGCGCTGCCACCATGACAGGTGCCCCGACTCCTGCCGCGGCGCCTCCAGCAGCTTGATGTGCTGGGTCAGGCTCACGATGACCGCCTGCAGCCCGGAGACCTCTTCCCGCAGGAACGTTATCTCATCCCGGAGGACATCCACTTCGTCCCTCAGAGCCTCTTCGATCGCCGCGGACGACCGGACCAGGCTCAGGCTGGCAGCCACGCCCGCCGCGTCCACCGGGGAGCCCTCCGCGCCGTATTCCCGATGAAGCGACGCCATCCTGGCCTCGTCCAGGATGACCTGCCACTGCCCGTCACCGTTCTTCTGCGCCTTGAGGCTGCCTCTCTTGATGCGCTTCCTGACGGCTTCGGTTGATATGCCCAGTATCCTTGCTGCGTCTCCGATCTCCAAGGTCTGTTCTGTCATGTGTCCAGCCTTCTCCTCCTCAAAGTCGTTTATTCGGGCCGTGCCAGACATCATATCACGTCAACGTGTGACAGCCAATGCCTGGCGCGCTCTCTGTCCGTTCTTATGGCCGGACCGGCCCGGCCGCGTCCGGCCGCGTCCCGGGCGCCCGGGGTGTCCGCGTCCCTCCGGCGGCCAGCGAGGTCAGGGCGGCCGTCAGGGCGATGCCGGCGCCCGTGATGTAGGCCCACCGCAGACCACAGAGGAACTGGTTGACCTCCGCTTCGCCGAAGGTCCCCGTCGCCATCGAATGCGTCACCGGGGCACAATTGTACAGCACGGCGCCGGCCACGGCTATCCCGAGCACCATGCCCACGTTGCGCATGGCGGCCAGGATGCCGGAGGCGATCCCGAGGTGGACCGGCGGCACACTGCCCATGACCGCGCTGTTGTTCGGACTGCCGAAGAGGCCGGCGCCGGCGCCGGCCAGGGCCAGCCGCCAGGCCACGTCGGTGGCGCCGGAGTCAGCCTGCAGGCGGCTGAGCAGGAACAGTCCGGCGGCCTGGAGACACATGCCGCAGAAGGCCAGGGGCCGGGAGCCGATGCGGTCGGAGACGATCCCGCTGAGGGGCGCGACGAACAGCGTGGCCACCGGCGAAGCGGCCATGACCAGCCCGATGTGGAGGACATCGTACTCCAGCACGATGCTGAGGTAGAAAGGGGTCAGGAAGACCACGGCATAGGTGGCCACGAAGTTGAGCAGGGCGCTGAGGTTGGCAAAGGCGAAGACGCGGTTGGCGAACAGGGACAGGTTCAGCATCGGCTGGGGCGCCGTCTTCTCGATCCGGAAGAACAGCGCTCCCGAGACGAGGGCCGTGGCCAGCAGCGCGATGGGTGCCGGGGCCGTCCATCCCCAGCTGTCCCCCCGGTTGGCGTACAGGAGCAGGCTGGTGAGGAACACGAAGGCCGCGGCGGCCCCGCGGATATCGAGGTGCTGGCCGGGCTTGCGTCCGCCCCGGGGAATGATGCGGTAGCCCCAGAAGACCGCGGCGATGCCTATGGGCACGTTGACGAAGAAGACAAAGCGCCAGCTCAGGTTCTGGGCGATCAAGCCTCCCAGGGTCGGCCCCAGGCCCAGCCCCACGGCGATGCTGATGGCGTAGATCCCCATGGCCTTGCCCCTCTCCCTGGGCGGGAAGGCGGTAGTGACTATGGCGTAGCCCACCGACATCATCATGCCTGCCGCCAGCCCCTGCAGGGCCCTGAACGCTATGAGCATCCAGATGTTCTGGGAGATGCCGCAGAGGACGGAGGTCACGGTGAAGGCGGCCAGGCCCGAGAGAAAGACCGTCCTGTAGCCGATCATGTCTCCCAGGCGCCCGTAGAGGAGAATCAGGCAGCTGATGGTGAGCAGGTAGATGGTGGGCACCCACTGGGCGATGGAGATGTCGGTGCGGAAGTGGAGGGTTATGGAGGGCAGGACGGTGTTGACGATGCTGCCGTCCAGCGGTCCCATGATGCTGCCCAGCATGACGGCGGCCAGGATGGCCCACTTCGCATCAGGGCTCCTGTCGCCGGTCGTGGTGCCGGGGCCGCTCGTGGGCATATCGGTGTCAGTTTTTCCTGTTTTCTCTGGTCCAGATCGGCTCCAGGACCACCCACTGCTCCGGGCAGCTCCTGATGTGCTTCTCCATGACCTGGATGATCTGCTTTGTGTACTCCGCTGCGGCGCCGATGCCGTTCCGGTCCACCTCGATCGGCGGCTCAACGAACACGTCGTACCGGTGGTCGTCGCGGCGCTGGTTGAAAACGGGCACGATCACGGCCCCCGTGCGCAGAGCCATCCGCACGGCGATGTCGGGGACGCCCGTTTCTTCACCGAAGAAGATGGCCTTCGGCGAGTCGCCGGTGAGGTCGCGATCGCAGGCAAAAAGCACCATCTCGCCCCGGCGCAGCGCCCGCAGCACGGCCTGAAGCGCGCCGGACCGGGCGGGTATGACATTCAGTCCCTGGCTCTTCCGCAGTGAGACCACGTGGTCCAGCAGGCGCTCCGGCTTCAGGGCTTCCACCATAATGTTGGTCTGCACCGACCGCGCCGCCAGCACCTGCACGGCCATGTCGAAGCTGCCGAAGTGGGCGGTCACCAGCACCACTCCTTTCCCTTTGGCCACCGCGTCGACCAGGTACTGCACATTGTGCGCGGAAACCAGCCGCTGGATGTCCTCCGGCTTCCAGCGCGGCAGCTTGATCAGGTCGAAGTAGTTCCTGGCCAGGTTCCGCAGCACCTTGCGGGCGGCGGAACGTATGGCGGCGTCATCTGCTTCCGGCCCCATGACGTGCCTCAGGTTATCGGCCATGGCGGCCCGCAGGCGCGGGTACAGCAGATAGACGATGTCTGCCGTCGCGTCGGCGATGATGTAGCCGATCCCGGCGGGCAAAGGTGACAAGAGCAGTTCTGCCAGCAGGAAGAGGTAGTACTTGACCATCGCCGAGCTATCACATTTCAGCGTGGGCAACCGTTCAGCCGCTCTTCGAACTCGTCGCGGCTGAAGGCATACTCCTGGGTGCCGTAGCACTCCACGGCGAATGAGGCGCAGACGCTGCCCATGAGGGCGCACCGGGTGATCTCCAGGCCCTGCGCCAACCCGGTCATCAGCCCGCCCCGGTAGGAATCGCCGGCCCCCGTCGGGTCGACGACCCGCCTGGGCCTGATCGTGGGTATGGCGGCCTCCCCGGCGGCTGTGCTGACCTGGGATCCCTGCTCTCCCAGCGTGGTGACGATGGCGCCCGTTCGTTCCAGCAGCTGTCTCCTGGTGAGCCCGGTCTTGTTCATGATCAGGTCCAGCTCGTAGTCGTTGGAGATGAGGAGCAGGCTCCCCTCTATGGCCCCGAGCAGGTCGCGGGGGTTCCAGGTGGGCAGGGACTGACCGGGATCGAAGATGTACGGGATGCCCCTGGCCCTGCATTCCCGGGGGTAGTTCGCCATGTCCTCCAGGTTGCCCGGAGCGACGATCATCAGGGTGTCCGGGGCGCTCAGCCCGTCGAAGCTAAGGCATGACGAGTACTTCATGGCCCCGGGATTGAACCCGGTGATCTGGTTGTCGGCCTGGTCGGTGGTGATGAAGGCGCCGGCGGTGAACTCGTCTTCAATGACCCTGATGTGCTCTGTCGATATGCCGTTCCTGGCCAGCCATTGAAAGTACCGCTGGCAGTCCCGGCCGATAGTGGCGGAGATGACGGGGGTCTGTCCCATCAGCTTAAGGGCGTAGGCGATATTGCCCGCGGTCCCCCCGACCTCCTCCCTCATGCCGTTCACCTGGAAGCAGACGTTGAGGACGTGTATCTTCTCCGGCAGGATGTGGTCCGCGAAATGGCCCGGGAAATCCATGATCCGGTCATAGGCCAGGGACCCGAAAACTACGATGTTCATCGGACTAGAGGCTACTCTCACCGCGCGCGGGCTGTCAAGGCCGATTCAGCGCTCCCAAAATGCTTGATTTGGGGCCCCCTAATGCTTGATTTGGGGCCCCCTAATGCTTGATTTGGGGCTACCGGCGTCGTAAACTGCTCTGAGAATCGAGGTATGAGATGGCACGTGCAAGAGCGGCAGGAGCATCCCGGGCCTCCCGGGCGGCCAGGGACGGGGACCTGGCCATCAACAGGGCCATCGGCAATACGCCGCTGGTACTGCTGAACAACCTGGGCGGGAACCCCAAAGTCAAGATACTCGGCAAGCTGGAGGGCGCCAACCTGTCCGGGTCGATCAAGGATCGCCCGGCCCGCTACATGCTCGCCAAAGCCGAGGAATCGGGCCATCTCACCCGGGACAAGGTGATCATCGAGGCCACCTCGGGCAACATGGGCATTGCCCTGGCGGCGATAGGGGCCGCCAAGGGCTACCGGCTGCGGCTGTTCATGCCGGAATGCGTCAGCCAGGAGAGGCAGCGGGTGCTCACCGCCCTGGGGGCCGAGATTGTCCTCACTCCGGCCAAGGAGGGGACAGACGGGGCCATCAGGGGGGTGCACCATCTGCTGGAGGAGGACCCCGAGAAGTACTACATGCCCAACCAGTTCGACAACGAAGGCAACTCCATGGCGCACTACGAAACCACCGGCCCGGAGATCTTCTCCCAGACGAGCGGCGAGGTGGACGTCTTTGTGGCCGGCATGGGCACCACGGGCACGCTCATGGGCACGGGCCGGTATCTGAAAGAGAAGAAGCCGAAATGCCTGATCGTGGGCATAGAGCCCACCGTCGGGCACACCATACAGGGCCTGAAGAACATGGAGGAATCCATCGTGCCCCGGATCTATCACCCGAAGGTCTGGGATGAGAAGGTGACGGTGCAGGACGAGGATGCCTTTGACACCACCAGGCAGCTGGCTACCCGGGAGGGGCTGTTCCTGGGCATGTCCAGCGGAGCGGCGGTGGCGGGTGCCCTGCACGTGGCCAGGGAGATGGATCGCGGCATCATCGTCGTCATCCTCCCGGACCGTGGCGACCGGTATCTGAGCACTACCCTCTTCCGTTCCATCTGCGCGCGGTGCCCGCCCTAGGGCCCCGGCGGGTTCCTCCCCATTCCAGGCCGGACGCCGTCCGGACAGCGTCCTGTTGAAGGATTGCCCCCTGTTGTGGCGACTAACTAGGGGTACGAAGACTTGGCGGGGGGGGCGGCAATCGGTGAGGCCGTGTCATATCGAAGGGCGTAGGGGGACGCAGTTGCTGCCCCTTCCCGCATAGCTCAAGAACCCCAGGCACGGCGCTCATTCCTCGTTGATGGCGGCCCGGCACGGGCCGCGCTGATTCAGGCACCCCGGGGGGCTGTTCACCTCATTGCGCTCTGCCCTGGAATGCCGTAAGCTTCTTGGCCAGAGCGGACGGGATGGATAGTTCAAACCCGGTGGCCAGCCTGGCCATCCTGCTGGTGGCGGCCCTGATCGGCGGGATGATTGCCCACCGCCTGAGACAGCCCATCATACTGGGCTACCTGGTCATCGGCGCGGCCATCGGCCCTCACGCGCTGGGCTGGGTCAGCGACCGGGGACTGGTCGAAACCATGGCCACCATCGGGGTGGCCCTCCTCATGTTCACCCTGGGGCTGGAAGTCTCGGTGACGCAGCTGCGCCAGGTAGGACGCGTCGGACTGTGGGGCGGCGTGGCCCAGATCGGCCTGACCGCCGCCATCGGGGTGGCGGTCGGGAAGCTCGGCTTCGGCTGGACGCTGGACCAGTCGGCCGTGTTCGGCATGGGTATCTCCCTGAGCAGCACCATGGTCTGCCTGAAGATACTCATGGACCGCGGCGAGGTGGACTCCACCCACGGGCGGATCATGGTCGCCATCCTCATCGTGCAGGACATCGCCGTGGTCCTGCTGGTCCTGCTGGAATCCCTGCTGGGGGCCGGGGCAGAGAACCCGCTCTGGCTGCTGGCGGTGTCTCTGGGCAAAGCGGCCGTCTTCGTGGCCGCGGCCATCGCCGCGGGGCTGTGGGTGGTGCCCTGGCTGCTGGGCAATGTGGGCGGCGTCCGGACCCGCGAGCTGTTCCTGCTCACGGTAGTCGTGCTGTGCCTGGCCGCGGCCCTGGGGACCAGCGTTCTCGGCCTGTCGGCGGTGTTCGGCGCCTTCATCGTGGGGCTGGTCCTGCGCGAGTCGAGGTACGCCAGCCAGATGCTGGCCGAGGTGACACCCCTGCGGGACGTCTTCGCCACGCTGTTCTTCGTCTCCCTGGGGATGCTGCTCGATCTGCGGTTCGTGTCGGAGCACTGGGCCCTGGTGCTGATCACGGTCGGCGCCGTCGTGGCCATAAAGATCGGCGTCGTATTCCTGGTGGTCCGCCTGTTCGGATACAACACGCGCATAGCCCTCTTCAGCGGCTTCGGCCTCTTCCAGATCGGTGAGTTCAGCTTCATCCTGGCGCAGACCGGGATCAACATGGAGGTGGTCTCGGATGACTTCTACTCCCTGATCGTGGCCAGCGCCATCCTCACCATGCTGGTCACCCCACTATCGCTGGGCGTGGTCAGCTGGCTGCACCACCGGGCGCGGCTGCCTGCCCTGCCCAGCCTGCTGAGCGCATCCGGAAGGGCGCGCGCCGGCCCCGCGCAGCTGTCTCGGCCGGCTGAGACCGTGCTGGTGGCCGGCTATGGACGAGTGGGGCAGAACGTGGCCCGGGCGCTGCGGGATGCCCGCGTGCCCTGCGTGGTGATCGACATCGACCCTGATGTGACCTACAAATCCCGGTGTGACAACGTGCCCAGCGTCTACGGCGATGCCAGCAACATGCATGTTCTGTCGGGTCTCGATCTGAAGAAGATTAAGGCGCTGGTGGTGACCTATCCCGATCCGCTGGCCGTGGCGGCCACCGTCCAGGCGGCCCTGAAGCTCAATCCCGATCTCAAGGTGGTGGCCCGGGTGCACCGGCAGGAGGATGTGGAGCGAATCCGGAAGCTAGGGGCGGTGGAGCTGGTGAGCCCCGAGTACGAAGCCAGCGTGGAGCTGATACGGCGCGTCCTGTCTGCCGAGGGCTGGCAGCCGAATGATATCAGCACCGTGATGGACAGGCTGCGCGCCAGCCCGGCCGTGTGCGAGGTGGGTCCGGCCCCGGACGCGGCGGACCTGCCGAACCAGGGAGGGGGCGCTTGACACCGGCGCCTGGCGGCGTGTCCTGTGGCGAGGGCAGGGGCGCACCCTGCCTCTATCGCGAGGTCCAGCACTTCCGGCAGCTCTGGCTGTGGCTGCTGCTGGCCGGCGTCGCCGGGGTCTCCATATGGAGCTTCGTCCAGCAGATCATCATAGGCCGGCCCTTCGGGCAGAACCCGGCCCCGGACGCGGCCGTGGCCATCATTGGGGCCGTCTTCGGGATCGGCTTTCCTGTCCTCTTCTACGCGGCCAACCTGACCATCGAGGTCCGCTCGGATGGCCTCTACTACCGCTACTTCCCGTTTCACCGGTCATTCAGGCGTATACCGGCTGACAGCCTGGTGCAGTTCGCGCCCCACACCTACAGTCCGATCAGGGACTACGGGGGTTGGGGCATCCGCTACGGGCGCGGCGGCAAGGCCTACAACGTCAGCGGCAACCGGGGAATCATGCTGGAGTTCACCGACGGTCAGCGCCTGCTCATCGGCTCGCAGAAGCCGGACGACCTGGCGGAGGCCATGCGCCTGGCCTTCGGGAGGTAGCCAGCCGTGGCGCCCCCGGTGCCTGTCCTAGCCGCGTATGGAGCGTATATACTCCAGGACCGGCTGCAGGTTCTCCTGTTTCACCTTGTCTCTCCCGGCCGGGCCTATCTTGCCGGGCAGCTTGAAGTACCGGATCCGGGCGCGGATCTCCTCCGGGATCTCCTCGTAGCTCTTCTGGCTGTCTGCGCTCCGGGGCGGCGACATGCCCACCGCCACCAGTATCACCCGCCTGTCCTTGAGAATGTCCCAGCGCTTCTTCAGGTAGCCGAGGAGCCTGATGCGGCCCATGTAGGTGGGAGAACAGATGATGATCAGGTCGTAGTCGAGGGCGCTCCGCCGCCCGGAGTCCGCCTTGGACAGGTCCGCTTCCAGGGCTTCCCGCAGCCAGCCGGCGTACTTCCTGGTCGTTCCGAGGGTGGAGCGGTAGATGACTATGGTTCTCATGGGTGTGGCACCACATACTACCGGAACAGGGGATGGCGCGCAAGGGGCGCAAAGGGCACACCGGGGCCACGGGGGCGCCGGAGGCTGCGCGGCCCTTGAAGGCCGCGCAGCGCCCTTGTTATCCGGTCCAGTGCTGGCCGACGAGGGCAGCGTCGAGGACGCTGACCAGGCCGTCCTGGTTGATGTCTTCGCGGATCCAGCCCCCGGCGCCGGTTTGGGCCCAGTGCTGGCCCACGCGGATCATGTCCAGGGAGTTGACGGCGCCGTCGGTGTTGATGTCGGGGTCGATATTGGTGGCGACGGCGGTGACCGTGATCGTGATCTCTTCGTAGTCCGTGAGGGAGCCGTCGCTGACCTGGAAGCGGACTCCGGAGTGCGTACCCGCCTGGCTGGAATCCGGCGTCCAGGAGAAGGTGCGCGAGGAGGCGGAGAAGGTGGCTCCCGACGGCAGGTTGGAGGCGGAGAAGGTCAGGGAGTCGCCGTCCGAGTCGTAGGCTGAGATGTTGATGGAAAGGGTGCTGCCGGCAGCGAGGCTCCTGGCGCCGATGCCGTTCAGGACGGGGGCGTGGTTGGTGTACGGCGTCAACGGGGGCGCGGCGGTCCCGTACCAGTTGTCGTAGACGTACATGTTGTGTTTGGCGAGGTCGGTGTCTGAACCCCACGAACCACCGGCTGGTCCGGCCAGATAGGCAATGCCTCCGGGGTTATTGACGGTTTCGGTATAAGGGCCACCCGACTTGTAGGTCTTCTTGGTCCAGTTGTGGTAGACCCGGCACTCATACCTCGGGATGCCCCGGATGCCGATGTTGCCCTTGCCCGGAGGGTAGATGGTGTTGTTGGCCGATAGCGTGTTGTGGTGCATCCACATGTAATAGCCGGCATAACCGGCCGTGGTGTCTCCGTGACCGTGAGCGTCCAGCTGGGTGTTGCCGGTAGGGTCGCCGGTTCCCATCGACCTGTACCAGCTGTCGGCAATGGTGCAGTAGCGAATTTCGTAGCTATTCGTGTACCCGCCGCATATGAAATGGCGGCAATCGTAAAAATCGCAACATTCGACAAGGGCGCTCCCTCCGCTTTCGAGCTGAACACCATACCCGAATCCATGTCTTTGCATCCCGTGAATCCGGCAGTGGTGAATCCAGTGTCTACCCGTCGAGGTATCAGAGTTCCACGGCGTGGGCGCTCCGCCGGAGATATACACTCCGCCCTGGTAGAAGTTGGAGATCTCGCAGTTCTCCACCTCCACGCGGCGTGACCCGGCGACGCATCTTATGGCGGCGTTGGTGCGGGAGTCGGTGGTGCTGGCGAAGCACCCCGGCCCCTCGAAGGTCAGGCCGGAGATAACGCAGTTGGACGACGCAAATATGACGGGGCTCATGTAGTTGCCGGAACCGCCGACGATGTACGGGTTCTTCAGCTTGCCCCCCGCCGCCCCGTTCTGCCCCCGGTTGGAGGCCAGGACCACACCGGATTTGAGTGTCGGGTGGTCATCGCCGAACGCCATGGTGAGGGTTACCCCGCTGGGCACCCAGATGACGTCACCCGAGGTGGCCGAACCACAGGCCGACTTGAACTGGGCCCACGTGTTCACCACGTAGTCCGCCGTGGCCTGGGAGTATCCGTGGGGGGACACATATCCGTCGCCGCCACCGATGGGATTGGAGCCGGTGTAAGCCCCGGCCCCGTAGTCGGCGGCCGCGGCCATGGCCGGTGTGCCATGGAAGCCGAAGGCGGCGAGGGCGCCGGCCGCAAGAGATATGACGGCTATGCTGACCAGTAGGAGCTTTCTCATTTGTTTTCCTCTCAGCAGCAAAGCAGGAAGACAATGCCGCTGGCTGTTGGGTTGTCCGGTAGCTGTGGAGCAGGCTGTGCGCCGTCCCCGGTGCTCTGCCTGGTCCGTCCTCTGCTGCAACTGGAGAGTGTATCACCCGGGCCTCTCATGGATATCTCAGGGGATAAAGCGTTGGTCACAGAACATTATCACCGCGGCCGGCGGCGAGTGTTGGCGGTGGTGGGGAGCGACGGTCCGGATCTCTTGCAGGGGGCCCGGCGCGGACAGGGTGCTATCGTGGTGTGCTAGAATACATGGCGGCGTTTCGCGCTTGATTGGCCATGGCAGGGCAGGTTTAGTGAGTCAGCCTTCAGTCTTCAGGCAGGTCTTCTCGCTGTCGAAGGACTCCATCATCTACGGCCTCAGCACCGTGATGAGCCAGTTCATCGGCTTCCTGCTGGTGCCGCTCTACACGGACAAGCTGGGGACGCAGGGGTACGGCGTCATCGAGGTCCTCAACACCACTTCGGCCGTGCTGGGGATCATCCTGGGCATGGGCATCGCCACTGCCATGCTGCGGCTCTACGCCGGCCGGGATGACGAAGAGGGGAAGCGCACGGTGGCCAGCACGGCGGTCCTCTTCCTGCTGGTGACCGGGCTGTTGGCCCTGGTGCTGCTGGAGCTGGCGGCGGGCCCCATATCCTCCCTGATCTATGACCCGAAGCGCGACTGCTCGCAGGATGCCTTCTACTTCCGGATCCTGTTCGTGGCCATGTTCCTCAACCTGGGCATAAACATGGCCCTTACGGTCTTCCGGGCCAGGGGCACGCCCGTCAGGTACGCGGCGGCCTCCATCGCCCAGTTCCTCATGGCGGTCATTCTGAACATCGTCTTCGTCCTGGCGCTGGGCAAGGGTGTGGTCGGCGTTCTCTATGCCGAGCTGATCACCTCGGCCGTCCTGTACGTAGTGCTCATGGGGAGCCTCCTGCGGCGGGTGGGCGTCAGGGTCTCCCGCCAGGATTTGAAGGCCATGCTGGACTACGGACTGCCCCTGATACCCTCCGGGCTGGGGGCCTGGATACTGGTGATGGCCGACCGGTGGATCCTTCTGCGGCTGATGGACACCGGCGCGGCGGGGGTATACTCCCTGGGCTACAAGTTCGGCATGGTGATACAGGGGATCCTGGTGGGCCCCCTGCAGCTGGCCTGGCTGCCTTTCCTGTTCTCCAGTGCCCGGAAACCCGGGATCGCCGAGACCTACACCCGTGTCTTCACCTACTTCCTGGCGGTGGCCCTCTTCGCCGCCCTGGCCCTCTCCGCCCTGGGTGAGGAGCTGGTGCTGGTCATGGCCGCGTCGACCTTCCACGACGCCTACAAGGTGATCCCCCTGGTGGCGCTGTCCTACGTGCTGTACGGCTGCTACTTCCAGATGGCGGCGGGCATCTACGTCGAGGGCAAGACCAGGAGAAGCGCGATCCTCATGGTGGTAGGGGCCGCGGTCAACGTGGGGCTGTGCTTCGCGCTGATACCCCCGTTCGGGATCATGGGGGCGGCCGTGGCCACCCTCGTCGCCTACGCCCTCCTGCCGG
>CAYPDY010000046.1:15854-17505 GCA_964409515.1 uncultured Dehalococcoidia bacterium | reverse complement strand
ACGGGCTATGATAGCTGTCCTGGCTACCTTGTGTCTTCTGGCGGTCAGCATTGGTGTGGGGCCGGCGGCCGGCGGCGTGCCGGTCGCGGCGAATCCCGCGGGCGCCGGACTGGCGGCCAGCGGCAGCGTCACCAGCGTATTCTACGAGGATTTCGAGGGGGCTTTCCCGGGGTCCAACTGGTTGGTGGGGGACATGGGTTCGGGATCGGGGGACGACTACTGGGGTGCCGGGTGGAGCGCGGAGAACGCCAGGGTCCACGGAGGCAACTGGAGCGGGTGGTGTGCCGAGGAGGGGACCAACTCTCCGAACATGGACCAGCCGAACTTCTTGATTCGCGCCTATGACTACAACATGGATGCCTTCATTCACCAGGCCTGGTCGTCTGCGGTTGACATGACCACATGGGACCTGGCCTACCTGGATTTCTGGGCCTGGTCTCAGACGGAAGAAGGCGCCGACTATCTGAGCCTGGAGTGGTACGACGAGAGCTCGGGCGCGTGGGTGAATACGGGCTCCGGCCAGCAGATCACGGGGACCTCCGGCTCGACAGGGACTCCGGAGTGGACGCGCCACTACTGGAAGACGCCCTACAGGTACATGACCAGCGGCGCACTATTTGGGTTCCTGTTTCACAGCGACTTCTCCGAAATCGGCGAGGGGGTCTATGTGGACGACATCAACCTGATGCGGGCAGATGTCACTGTCGAGTCCGACTCTTATGCGGATGCCACCGCCGCCGGCCCGGGGGATACCTTTACCCTGCACTACCATATTCACAACCCGGCGCCATTTGCCGTGCAGTGCGGCCTGGGCGCCAGGATAGCTGGCATAGACGCCCCGGTGGGATACGCCGACGCGGCGCATGACACCGTGGTCACCATCCCGTCCGGCTATAGCTGGCAAACCCGGACCTTCACGGTTCCGGGCGGGGCCCCCCCGGAGTTCGGGGCCCCTGACGGCCT
Source organism: uncultured Dehalococcoidia bacterium (assembly GCA_964409515.1). GTDB lineage: Bacteria > Chloroflexota > Dehalococcoidia > UBA2247 > RBG-13-53-26 > JAFGCL01. The sequence continues at coordinate 16,542 of CAYPDY010000046.1, read as the reverse complement.
GTACAACGTCCTTTTCGAGATCTGGTCCGGCACCCCGAAGGACACGGCGGACGGCAACCGGTTCTGGGGTTACGCCGAGGCGGGCGACACGCTCAGGGTGGACTCTGCGCCGCCCGCCGTGCCCGCCCTGATATCCCCGGCCAACGGAGCCAGAATCGACGATGACACCCCCACTTTTGACTGGTCGGACGTCACCGACCCCTCGAGCGTGTACTACGCGATCGAGGTGGACGACGATGCCAGCTTCTCCTCACCGATAATCAACGTTGGGGTACCGGCTTCACAGCACACCGCGGCCTCCGCCCTGGCCGATGGCCGTTACTACTGGCGAGTCAGAGCTGAAGACAGGCTGGGCAACAGCAGTCCCTTCTCGGCAGTCTGGTCCTTCGATGTGGATGCCACCCCGGCCCCCGCAGTGACCACGAGCGCGGCTACCGAAGTGGGTACGACATCAGCCACTCTCAATGGCGCTCTCGACGATCTTGGTTCGGCGGCGTCGGTGGAGGTCTCTTTCGAGTGGGGGCTGACGGCAGCCTATGACAACGCCACCGCGCCCCAGGCTATGGCCGGGACCGGCAGCTTCAGCGCCGATATCGGCAGCCTTGTTCCTGAAACTACCTATCACTTCCGGGCCAGGGCAGATGGTGAGGGAGACCCGGTCTTCGGTTCGGACATGACCTTCACCACC
>CAYPDY010000046.1:0-15754 GCA_964409515.1 uncultured Dehalococcoidia bacterium | reverse complement strand
GACATGACCTTCACCACCAGTGCAACGCCCACCACGCCTCCGGCGGTGGCCACCGGCGATGCCGACAGCGTGACGGCCAGCTCTGCGAGGCTGAACGGCGATTTGACCTTGCTGGGCACGGCGACGAGCGTAACGGTGTCCTTCGTTTGGGGGACTACCCAGGGCGGCCCTTACACCAATGAGACAGCCGGGGCTGTCCAGACGGCCGCCGGAGCCCTCCGGTTCGACCTGGGCGGGCTGGCCGCGGGGACCACCGTCTACTACCAGGCCAAAGCGGTGGGCGACGGCACCAGCTACGGTGTCGAGAAGAGCTTAACTACGACCGACACTACCGTTGGCGGGCCGGTGATCGCCGGTGTTGTGGCCGACCATGGCCAGCCGGGCGATGAGCTCACGGTGACCGTTACCGGCTCTAACCTGAGCGGTGCCACGGTTGTGGCCTTCGGGGACGGGATCACGGTCAGTGAGTTCAGAGTGGTAACCAACACTGAGATAACGGCCAAGATCGCCATCGACAGCGATGCCGCCGCAGGCGAGAGGGACGTCACGGTGACCACGCCATCCGGGACCGGCACCTCTCCCGGAGGTTTCGATGTGAGCGGCACGGGCAGCCGGGTGCACCTGTGGGTCTACCTGGTCGCCGTGGCCGGAGGCCTGGTGGGGCTGGGCGTACTGGCGTCTCTCGGAGTGTGGCTGCGCCGCCGGTTGGCGAAGTCTACGCCCTGATTTGAAACGGCATGGCCGCCGGACCCTGATGGCGTCCTGCTTCACGTTGAATACGAGGCCCCCACCGAGGCGGTACCATTCTTGAGGCAGGTCAGAATGGGGTTCATGAATGAAGGATGCAACGGCTAGGCAGCACTACATCGACTGGCTGAGAGTCATTGCCACCATCGGCATCTTTCTGTTCCACAATTCCAGACCCTATGACTACGATGACTGGCACGTAAAGAATGCCCAACTCTCCCTCGGAGCAACAAGATTTGTTGAGTTCATGAACATTTGGATGATGCCGCTGTTTTTCGTCCTGTCCGGTGCAGCGGTCTACTTCTCATTGAGATCGCGCAACGGACGCGGTTTCCTCAAGGAACGCTTCTTCCGCATCATGATCCCCTGGTTCCTCACCGGCATATTCCTGATGGCTCCACCCCAGGTCTATCTGGAGCGCCTGTCACACGGGGAGTTCAACGGCAGTTTCATCCAGTTCATCCCCCACTATTTTGATGGCTTGTATGCTTCCGGAGGCAACTTCGCCTGGATGGGTCTACATACCTGGTACCTCATGATGTTGTCAGTATTCTCTGCAGTTCTGCTGCCGTTCTTCCTGCCGCGTGCCAGGACCGGTGTCAGCTATGCACAATCCGTTGCCGCGAGACTGGGGAAATCCTGGGTACTGCCACTACTATGGGTGCCGGTGGGCATCGTCGCTCTGCTCAGCAGCGCGATTGGGCTCGGGTTCACCGAGCAAATGGGAAGCTGGGACATACTGTCCTATGCCATGTTCTTCATACTGGGTTATGTGCTCTTTGCCAGCCCGGGCTTGCAGGAATCAATCAGGAAGACGGGAGGGTGGTTCCTGGTGGCAGCAGTGGCATTTTCGGCCCTACACCTGATCCTGAAGTTCTCCATCCGTCCAGCATTCTACGAAGACGTAGATTTCCGGCTCCTTGCCACCTGGGGCTGGATAGTAGGGCTTCTTTGGCTTGGTGGGCGTTTGCTCAACTTCACCAACCGTTTTCTGGCGCATGTCAACGAGATGGTCCTGCCCTTCTATGTCCTCCACCAGACGGTCATTGTCATAATCGCCTACTTTGTAGTGCAGACCGGGTTGGCAATCCCCCTCGAGTACGGCATCACAGTGGTAACGTCTTTTGTGGTGATCGTGATTCTGTACGAAGTGCTGGTGAGTCGCATCGGGGTGGCAAGATTTCTGTTTGGAATGAGGGGCAAGGCACCTGCCTCCGGATGGGGGCGCGCGGTGACACCTGCAACTTGAACTACTGGTGGGAGGTGTCTTGTCGCCGCGTCCGTCAACTGAAGGCCTGATCTCAAACGGCATGGCCGCCGGTGCGGGCTGTCGGCCAGGGCCTGCCATCCTGATGGGATGTCCGGGTCCCTGGCCTGCTTCCTTGCCACTGAAATCAGGGAGCTTCCGGCTCGGTGTCTGTGCTGAAGTTGCACCAGGCGGTATACTATCGCCGGGGCACCGTTCCAGTCACCCACTAGTAGCACAGACAGAGGAGGCATCTGCAGCATTGGAGCGCCCATGACAGAGACGGCCGGCGCGGCTGCAGCTCGTCGAATTCAAACACAGGAGGTCGCCATGGAGGACTTGGTGAAACTCACACACTTGTTCACACCGACGAGAGTGAAGACCATGGAGTTGAAGAACCGCATTGCCATGGCTCCGATGGGAACGCTCGAGGCCCACGAGGATGGCCACCCGAGCGAGAGGCAATTGGCATACTACGAGGCAAGGGCCAGAGGCGGCGCCGGCCTGATCATGGTGGAGGACGCCGTTGTCCATGTCTCGGCGGCCATCGGCTTTGGGGAGATCGGATTGCCGGCCATATACGATGACAAGTTCATCCCAGGCTGGAAGAAGCTCAACGACGTTATCCATGCCGCCGGCGCCAAGACCTGCATCCAGCTCTGGCACCCTGGCCGGCAGTTTCCGGCCCTGGCGCCGGACAAGCCGCCGCTTGCCCCATCACTTGTGCCCTGCCCGTGTCCTCTCTGCCAGGACCTGCCCCATGTGATGACTATCGCTGAGATTGAGGAACTGATCGACGCCTTTGCGCAGGCAGCACGCCGCGCCAAAGCTTCCGGATTCGACTCGGTGGAGGTCAGCGGCACGCATGGGTATCTGATCGCCCAATTCATGTCAGCCTACGCCAACAGGCGCACCGACAGGTACGGGGGTGACCTGCGGAGCCGGATGCGTTTTGCTCTGGAGACTGTCAGCGCAGTGCGGTTCGAGGTCGGACCCGATTTCCCCATTATCTTCCGCTTCAGCGCAGATGAGTCTGTTACCGGCGGGCGGAACCTTGACGAGTCCATGGCCATTGCTCCGTGGCTGGTGGCCGCAGGCGTCGACTGCCTTCATGTCTCTGCGGGCGTCTACGCCAACATTGAGACTCTGACGGTGGCTCCCTCATATGTGCCCAAAGGCCATATCCTTCACGCGGCTGAGGTTTTGAAGGGAGTTGTGGGGGTGCCGATCATGACTGTGGGCAAACTCAATGACCCCCTGATGGCCGAAGAGGCGATTGCCCACGGGAGGGCTGACATCGTGGCCGTGGGGCGGGGGTTCTTTGCCGATCCAGAGTGGGCCAACAAGGCAGCGGCCGGCCAGTTCGAGGATATCCGTTGGTGCACCGGCTGCATGCAAGGCTGCATCAGTACTCTCCGGACCGCATACGCCGCGAAGTGCCAGGTCAATCCTGAGGTGGGCAAGGAGCGGGAGATGGCCATAGTGCGTGCCGACAGGCCAAAGAGGGTCCTGGTCGTTGGCGGCGGGCCGGCCGGCATGGAGACGGCAAAGGTAGCGGCCCTCAGGGGCCACCAGGTGACCCTCTACGAGAAAGCAGCAGAACTGGGTGGTCAGTTCCGTCTCGCCTCGGTCCCGCAGGGGAAGCAGGAGATCCTTCCCTATCTGAAGTATCAGGCGCGCCAGCTCGAGAAGAGCAAGGTCGAGGTAGTGCTGGGCAAGGAAGCCGATGCATCGACCGTGGCCGAACTGAAACCGGATGTTGTGGTCGTCGCCACCGGTGGCAAACCGAAGATTCTCGACATCCCCGGAATCCACGGGCAGAACGTGATCACCGCTCAGGAAGTCCTGTCCTTCAAAGCTGTCACCGGGAAGAGAGTACTCGTAGCGGGTGGTGGCATGGTGGGCTGCGAGACCGCTGACCTCCTAGGTTCCTACGGCAGAGATGTGACCATCGTCGAGATTCTTCCGGAGCTAGCCAGTGACATGGCATTCGGACCGCGGTACTACCTGCTTCAGAGTCTGGAGGCGCACAAGGTGAAGGTCATCACCTCGGCGTGCCTCGAGAGCGTCACCCCGCAGGGCGTAAGCTACAGCCGGAACGGGCTTACGGAGACGGTAGGAGGGATAGACACCGTGGTCCTCGCCATGGGTGCCTCACCGGAAAGCAAACTGGCCAGGCAGCTTGAAGGCAGGGCACCCCAGGTGCATGTCATCGGCGACGCCAATAACCCCGGCAATGCCATGGAAGCCATTGCTGCCGGGGCGCGGATAGCCAGAGACATCTAGGAGGAGCGAACTTCGATGCTACCGAAAGTGGCTGGAGTCTGATCTCAAACAGCATGGCTGCCGGTGTGGGCCTATTGCGGGCCTGCCATCCATCTGTTTCAAGCCTCGCCCCGACGGCGACCGGCAACGCCCACCACAAAGCGCAATGGGAAGGCGCGATTGTGTTCACAACACCAGGCTGTTGTGGATAGAGCCTTCTTCTCCGCCAACGCGGTGTTGGCTGCCGGCAGTCCACCCATCCCTGCCCCTCTGTGTGCCCCCGCTCCAAAGCCAGATCCTTGTGGAGGGCCCAGTCTGTCGTTGATCCACGATTACGTCAGTAGTCAACAGGTCAGGGAAAATGTCAGTCGATGAAAGGACTGACATTGAGACTTTGTGCTTGTCCAAGGAAACTTGCCATGCTGTTGTCGGCGAATGGCGATTGCCGTATCATTTGGGATGTGAATGTCAGGTTGGTGTGCTTGCCTGTGGACGCGTATGCATAGCAATATCGTACTGGCTGACGCGAACGGCCGGTGGTGCGGGGCGTGACAAGTTGCCGATGACGTCACACTATAAGCATTGGGAGGCAGCATGGAGAAGAGTCAGCCAAAAGTTAAGCTTGGGATTGCCGGGGAGGGCGGAGGGGCATGACTGAATCTGAGCCTTCTTCCACTGGCGGGCAGAGACCGCTGGACTACATCTTCCATCCGCGCTCTGTAGCCGTTGTCGGCTCCTTATCTCACCCGTCAAGGTGGTGGCTCAGGAAGTACTTCATCGAACCCTTGCTGCAGATGGGCTTTAAGGGGGCCGTCTACTCGGTTGACCCGAGTGGTTCCAGCAGTGCGAACGACTCCGTTTACCGTAGCCTCGGAGACATACCTGGCCCTGTCGACGAGGTCATATCTTGCGTGGCCGCTCAGCGCACCCGGCAGTTGGCCCACCAGGCCAGCGAGATGGGGGTCAAGGTCTTTCACATCTTCAGTGCCGGATTGGCCGAAACCGGTGATCCGGCCGCAATCCAATTGCAGCAGACGCTGGCTGACGAGGCACGCCAGAGCGGGATGCGCCTTCTCGGCCCTAACTGCATGGGCCTCTACTGCCCCGCCACGGGTCTGAGCTTCTGCAGTGACTTTCCCTCTGAGGCAGGCTCCCTCGGGCTCATCGGCCAGAGCGGCGGCCACACCACCTACATCATCCGGTTGGCTGCGGAGCGGGGCCTGCGTTTCAGCAAGGCGGTGAGCTACGGCAATGCTGCGGATATCAATGAATGCGACCTTCTGGAGTGCCTGGCTGCTGATCCCGACACCAAAATCATCGCCATGTACCTCGAGGGCACGCGGGATGGGCCGCGCTTCCTCAAGTCGCTGACGGCGACCGCCTCGGCCAAGCCGGTGATAGTCTTCAAAGGCGGCTACACGGAGGGCGGCAGCCGAGCCACAGCCTCGCACACCGGTTCCATGGCTGGCTCCAACGTCGTGTGGGAGGGGTTGCTGAGACAGGCCGGCGCCATCCGAGTCTACAGTGCCGAGGAGATGATCGATATGGTCGTGGCCATGCTCCACATGAAACCGCCGCACGGGCCAATCACCTGTGCAGTGGGCAAAGGCGGTGGCGCTAGTGTCCTGGTCACTGACGAATGCGAACAGGCGGGGCTAAGATTGGCCCCCATCCCGCCAGACATACGCGAGAGATTGGCGGCCTTCATTCCCATAGCGGGAGCCATGCTGAGCAACCCCATCGATGCAGGCATACTCACCCCAATGCAGAGGCAAGGGTACTTCTTCGGAGAGCCGGTGGACGACTGGGAAGACGCGGTCAGGCAGCACCGGATGGGGGAGGGGGATAGAGGATGGGGTGATTTCCTCAGGATCATCTACGATTGGCAGGGACTGGATCTGGTGCTGTTTCACTTCTCTGTGGACGTGGACCCTTTCCCAATGAACGAGTGGGAAATAGGCACAGCCAGCGGACTGATGGTCCGGGGCGCCGGAATGTGCAGACTGCCGGCCGCAGTGGTAGTGACTATGACAGCGAGGGAAAGCTCTCAGCAGGCCACACTACGGGTCCATAAGATGTGCCGTGAAGCTGGCCTTCCCCTATTCCTGTCCATCAAAGGGGCAGCGGTGGCGATCAGCAGACTGATCGCATTTAACCGGGCTCACCCTGGGATGCTGGCCAGTATCCAGGCCGCCCAGCGGCAGGCCCTGCCACCCCTCAGGCACCTCGCCGAGGACGCATGGTACTGACAGACCAGGCATCCGAACGAGCGTTGACCCTTAACCAAGAGACTTGCCGGGAAGGAGTGGCGCACCATTCCCAAGTCCCCGGTCACGCGGGCCTGGGCGTACTGGCGACCCTCGGTGTGTGGCTGCGCCGCCGGTTGGCCAAGTAGGACATTGTTTCTCATCAGGTAGGGGAGGGCAAAGACGCCCTCCCCGTCTTCTACTGTCCAGTTACACCCTGATCTCAAATGGCACCGAGGTCGGTGTCTGTCTGCTGCGGGCCGGCCACCCTGATCTTCGTCATTTCCCGGTCCATTTGGGAGCTCGTTTCTCGAAGAACGCAGTCCAGCCTTCTTTGAAATCTTCTGTTTGCAGAAGCCTGGCATGGGTTTCGTCGCTGCGCTTCCAGCTCTCTGATTCATCCCCAGCGACCTCAGCGTTGAATACGGCCAGGGATGCGCGAACTGCCAGAGGCGCGTTCTCACAGATCCTGTCCGCCAGCGCCAATGCAGCGGACAGGGCCTGCCCCGGCTCAACTACGGCGTTGACCAGTCCCAGGCGCTCGGCACGCTCGGCGGTCAGGTTGGCGCCCGTGAGGAGCATTTCACGCCCGATGTTTGGGGGGATGAACCGGCTGATTCGGAATGCCCCGCCAAAATCCGCCATCAACCCGCGCTTCACCTCCGGAAAGCCAAACAACGCCGCCGATGACGCCACAACCAGATCGCAGCACAGGACCAGCTCCATCCCACCGCCCAGAGCCATGCCTTCAACGGCAGCTATCAGCGGTTTGGTTCGCTTGCGGGTGATAAGGCCCGCTATGCCGCCGCGTTCTGTGGGCTCGCCCGGGCCCTCCGAGAGGTCCGCCCCCGCAGAAAACACCGATTCAGTACCGGTCAAGATCCCACACCACAGCTGCGGGTTGTCCTCCAGCTCATTCAGGGCTGCATCCATGCCTGCGGTTATGGCCTTGTTCAGCGCATTCCTTTTCTCCGGTCTCACCATCTTGACGACCGAAATATGGTTGTGGCGGCTGGTCTCAACGCTCATGGCAGCTCCTTCCGATTCCGGCGAATGTGACCTGCCCCAATAGTTGTACCACTTTTCCCAGTTGCAGTCGCCAGACTGCAGGACGGTTCCGTGGAGTCTGGTCACTTAGGATTATCTCCGAGGCTTGACTTTTGCGAACTACGTTCCTATGCTATTGGCCAGGACGGACTGACTTCGAGGCGCAGCAGCTACGTGTCAGTTGATGGCCGGTCAGAGGCGAGGGCTGGATGTAGGGGGGTGCGAAATGGTGTGGACGTACTGTTCCGCGTGCGGGTCACGAACTGAATGGGCCGGTTGGTGTTCAAAATGCGGATCGGCAAATCCACTGTACGGGCTTTCCTTTCCCGGTCAAATTCACGGTGAAGCGAAGCAGGCCGAACTGCTCAACAGGGCCTCCAGCACGTTTTGGCAGTCCTGGGGCTATTTTGCCGGGGTCCTGCTGGTGTCCTTGCTGGCTCTGGCGATCCTGCTGGCTGTTCCCGCGCACTTCTTTTGAAGCACGGCCCGGCAGACGCCGAATACGGCCGGGACTGCGCACCTGGCGCGTCTTCAAGCACTTGCCCTGCGTTCCCTCTTCTCAAGCAGTTGGCCCATGGTATAGAATGCGGGAGAGAGTCTGTGGAATGCCACGACCAAGGCCGTGTGGGTGATGATCCGGGAATTTGGTTGGCAAGGAGACTACAGTGGCTGAGTTAAGAGAACACGGGTCTGCACTGGCGGTGCTGATTGACGCCGATAACGCGAATCCGGCCATAGTCGAAGGGCTGCTGGCTGAGATCGCCAAGCTGGGATTTGCCGGTGTCAAGCGTATCTATGGTGACTGGACAACACCTCGTCTGAGTCAATGGAAGACAGCCCTGCTGGAGTACTCCATTCAACCCATTCAGCAGTTTGCCTACACCACAGGGAAGAATGCCACTGACAGCGCCATGATCATCGATGCCATGGATCTGCTGTATTCAGGGACTTTTGACGGGTTCTGCCTGGTATCCAGCGACAGCGATTTCACCCGGCTGGCTTCGCGAATAAGGGAGTCAGGCAAGATAGTCTACGGCTTCGGTGAACAGAAGACGCCGCGGCCTTTCGTCACCGCTTGTGATAGATTCATATACACCGAGGTCTTCTCTACCTCCTCCGCGGCGGAGGGGCCGGTGAAACGGAGATCGAGCAGAGAGCTGCGGCAGGACAAGAAGCTCCTCAACCTGTTCAGATCCGCCATTGACTCGGCATCTGACGAAAACGGATGGGCCAATCTGGGCCACGTAGCCAACAACATAAACAAGCAAGCACCTGACTTTGATCCGCGAAACTACGGCTACAGGAAGCTTCTGGATCTGGTGACCGCGATAGACGTGTTGAAGACCGAGCGCAAAGAGCAATTCGTCTTCATCAAGTACGAACCGAGACAGTAGCGTCTACTACCACTGAGCATCGGGCAGACAGACGTTCGGCGACCTCTGGTCCCCGCAGACCCTGGGCTGCCTGTCATACTCTGACAATACCCTCCGGGCCTCCTGGCAATGCACACATCGGCAGTTCTTGTGTTTCCGGTATACGGCCAGCGATTCAAGCTGCTTGGACGTCATGCTGCACTCCTTGTCTTCACCGCACGCCTTCTCCATCCACGTCAGCCGCCGCCTCACGACGTGGGCCTTCCATTCAAGAATGGCAGCGTGCGCCCCGCCGGACATCCGCTGATCTACGTAGCTCGCACGGCGCCAAACCCTTAGTTCTCCGGCAAAATGCCCGCGATGACTGCTGACGCGGTGGCCAGGAGGGGGAGGTGTGGATGGCTCAGGAGGAAGACTCGGGGTGCTTCAGGAGCCATCGCCCCAGCGGCGTGGTGTCGTCGAGAGGGAGGCCGAGCTGACGAAGTATCTCCGCCACCTTCCAGATGTCTGCCTCCCGGCCCCATAGTCCATCGGCGATGGCGCGGAGGGCCGGCTCACCGCATGTCACTCTGGCATCACGGGCGCATCCCATGAACTCAGACAGTCGGGCGGCCTTGTTACTGCCGTTGGGCTTCTTGTGGCGCACTATCCATCCGTCTATGGCGAGATGGACTGCCGGGTCCAGGAGCCGGTACGGGGTGGGCAGGTCTTCAGGGGCATAGAAGGGCCACATGCTGGGCCAGCGGCGCTCAAGGACGTACCTGGCGAGCATCAGCTCGCGATACAGCAGGCCCTCCCAGGCGGGTGAGTCCTTCTTCGACAAAGAGTACTCAGACAGGTCCATGTGCACGCACACCGACGTGTCCCGCCCCACAATGGCCATTGCCGGTTGCCCGCACCCTCCTGTACCCGCCGCGTCCGCAATCCGTATGACCAGACGCCGGGGCGACATCTCAAGGTCGCTGATTATGTGCCCGACCATGGAAGCCAGCCTCTTGATGGCCGCCGGCGGCGCCCTGCGGCGCAGGTAGGCGTCATTCTCCTCTATGAGGTTGTAGGAGAAGCCGATACCGTCGTGGTACTCGTTGACCGTGACCGGCAGGAGCCTCTCTCCTTCCAGACCGGGAACATCAAAGAGAAGCGCAAAGGCCGCCCGAACCTCAAGCCGAGCGGGCAAAGGCTCTGCCTCCGGGTGTGGCGCCATGATCCCTCCTCGCCCACCCATTCTACCCCTTCAGCCCCGGATGGTCACAGCGGCCGGCGCAATGCAGGTGGAGAACGGATATAATAGGCGCAACACAAGCTGAGGAGACTTTCGAAAGCAACGTGCAGGAGTCACAGAGGGCGTGGCTGGGCGACCTCAATGCCCCCCAGCGCGAAGCGGTCATGCACGGATCCGGCCCGCTGCTGATAGTGGCCGGTGCCGGTACCGGCAAGACCAGGACCCTGGCGTACCGGGTCGCCTACCTCATCTCCGAAGGCACCCCCGCGGACCGCATTCTGCTGCTCACTTTCACCCGGCGGGCGGCTGAAGAGATGCTGAAAAGGGCTGCCTCTGCCATTCAGGACCGGTCTGCCGCCACCAGGGTGTGGGGCGGCACCTTCCACGCTGTAGCCAACCGCATCCTGCGAATGTATGCTCAGGCCGCCGGACTGTCGCCGGAGTTCACCATCATCGACCGGAGCGATGCCGAGGATGTTCTGGATGTGGTCCGCAACGATCTCGGCTTCTCCAGGAAGCAGAGCCGCTTTCCCCGGAAGGGAACCTGTCTCGACATCTACTCCAGGCGGGTCAACGCCACCGAAGAGCTGGAGACGATCCTGAAGCGGGATTTCCCCTGGTGCGAGATGTGGAAGGACGAGCTCAAGCAGCTCTTTCGGGAATACGTCAATCGCAAGCAGAAGCAGCAGGTTCTCGACTACGACGACCTCCTGCTCTTCCTCTACTACCTTCTGCAGGATGAGAGAGCCGCCGATTCCATCGGTGGTCGCTTTGACCACATACTCGTGGATGAATACCAGGACACCAACAGGCTCCAGGCCGGCATTCTCATGGGCATGAGGCGGAAGAACCACAACATCACCGTGGTGGGCGACGACGCCCAGAGCATCTACGGCTTCCGTTCGGCCACCGTGCGGAACATGCTGGATTTCCCCCGGCACTTTCCCGGGGCCAGGATCGTCACTCTGGAGCAGAACTACCGGTCGATCCGGCCCATTCTGAGCACCACCAATCTCGTGATAGGCCAAACCCGGGAAAGGTACTCCAAAGACCTGTGGTCGGACCGGGAAGCCGACCACCGGCCCCAGCTGATTGATTGTGTCGACGAGAACCAGCAGGACGATCAGATCGTCAAACTGGTGCTGCAGCACTACGAGCAGGGGATCCCCTTGAGGAAGCAGGCCGTGCTGTTCCGGGCGGCGCAGCACTCGAATTCCCTGGAGCTGGCGCTGACCAGGCGGAACATACCCTTCTGGAAGTACGGAGGCTTGCGCTTCCTTGAGGCGGCCCACATCAAGGACATCATGGCTTTTCTGCGCATACTGGAGAATCCGCGTGATGAGATAGCCTGGTTCAGGGTGCTGCAGCTGCTTGACGGTGTGGGACCGGTGACCACGGCCTCCATCATTGAACACCTCGGCCAGAATCAGTTTGACGTGTCCGCGATCGCGTCCTTCAAGGCGCCCCCGTCGGCCAGGAAACGGATCGCCGAGCTGGGATCACTGCTGCGCGAGCTGGCGGCCTTTGGTGACAGCGGTCTCTCGGTACAGATGGACCGCATTCGCGGCTTCTATGCCCCTGTCCTGCGGCAGATATACGAGAACCCGGAGCCAAGAGAGAATGACATCGCCTACATGTCCACGCTGGCGGCAGGATACGACTCCAGGAGGCAGTTCCTGGCGGACCTGGTTCTGGATCCGCCTTCCTCCACGGGTGATCTTGCCGGACGGCCGATGAAGGATGAGGACTGGCTGGTCTTGTCCACCATCCATTCAGCCAAGGGGCTCGAGTGGGATGTCGTCTATCTCATTCACGCCTCCGACGGCTGTCTGCCTTCTGACATGTCCACCGGCAGCAGTGAGGAGATCGAAGAGGAGCTGAGACTGGCCTATGTGGCCATGACGCGGGCCCGTGACCATCTGTATGTGTTGTGGCCGCAGCGGTACTACACCCGGCCATCAGGCGTCAGTGACCGGCACAGCTACTCCCAGCTGTCCCGATTCTTCACCGAAGAGGTCATGCGGAGCATGGAGAGAGTCACGTTGACCAGGGAAGGGAATGACGCTGCCCAGGAGTCAATCATCTCTTCGAACACCGACATCGCCGGGCGAATTCGAGACATCTGGAAATAGGGTGCTGCTCATTGAAACGGCGGAGCCGTCACCAGCTCCGCCGTTTATGCTTGATCCGCTGACGTGTAACCGCATCAGGTCCCGAGTGCGCATGGCAGCGGGAACCCTGAAATGGTCAGCCATCAGCCTGGAGATCGGACTGCTGCGCTGTGGCCGGTAATCATACTCATGAACGGCCGTGGTTGTCAGGTATGTGTACTCATGCCAGACGCATGGGACAGTCGCCGCAGCGTATCCGGCGGCTGACCTGTGCCGCCCGTGTTCTAACGTCTTTCCAACATTACTCAAACGCATTTCCAACAAAGTCGGGTCTACACTCACAGGTCAGTGTTCGTGGCAGTGCCCGTGACGAATGCGGACAGAAAGACAATGACCATGGCAGAGAACAAACCGAACCAGGAACCGAAGCCGGAACCAAGGCCGGGCGGCAGGCCGTCCAACGGAAGCGGCCGCTACACCATTCCCGCTCAGATGTTCTAAAGGAGGGACACAGATGTGGCTCATGAATATGCTGCTGAAGTTCAGCTCCAACGTCAGGAAGATGGAGGCCAGGAGGGACATCAAGGGGTTGACCAAAGCCCTGAAGTGCAGAAAGGACCCATCGGTGCGGGCCGAGGCGGCGAGGGCCCTGGGGGTCGTTGCCGACGGCCGATCCGTCGATCCCCTCCTGCGCGCCCTGAAGGACCCCGACAGGGGTGTGCGGTTTGCCGCGGCGGAGAGCCTGGGCAAGATCGGCGATGCCAGGGCGGTAGAGCCGCTTTCTGAGGCTCTGGCGGACCAGGACTGGTATGTCCGCTTGCACGCGGCGACAGCCCTGGGGGACATCGGAAACGCCGGGGCGGTCGACCCTCTGGTGAAAGCCCTCAGGGACAAAGAGAGGGCCGTCAGGGAGTGGTCGGCCAGGGCCCTGGGTAACATTCGAGATGCGAGGGCCCTGGAACCGTTGACCCTGGCCCTGGCGGACAGCGAAGGTTCCGTGAGGGACGCTGCGAGGATGGCCCTGGCCAAGGTCGGGGTCGGTCTGAATGCCCCCCTTCGGGGGTTGGAGAGGAGGTGACAAGTGTCGGGTACTCTGTCTATCATCGGCAAGGTCGCGTTCATAGTCGGCGTGCTGTTCGCCATCTTCGGCGGCATCTGGGGAGGAGAAGGCCTGCCCACCAATGACTTCGTGATATGGGTGCTGTTGTTGGCCGGCATCGTTATTGGCCTGCTCAATGTGACCGCCAAAGAGGGTGCGGTCATACTGTCCGCCGCGGTGGCGCTTATCATCCTGGGCATCTGGGGTCTGGCGGGAGGATTGGGTCCTGTCCACGACATATCGGAACCGCTGGCCGAGAACGTGCTGGGCATAGTGTACTGCTTTGGCCTGCTGATGGCCCCGGCGGCCATCATCGTGGCCGTCAAGGCCGTTATCTCTGCCGCCAGCCCTGGTGACTAGTCCGGAACAAGGGGGGTATAAGCTTTGACACAGGCCGCCTCGGCCGGGACCGGGGCGGCCCGCTGTATTATTCCATCGTTCCCGGCCTCTCTTGATCCGTGTGGTATCATGGACCGCAGGCCGCTGCGCAGGCGCACATTACAGGAGGTCAGTCATGAACCTGGAGGAACTGGAGACTTCATGGGGCACCCTGCAGCCCCCGGAATCCCCTGAGGCCATAAGCGGCCGGCGGGCCACGGGAATGCCCCGGGGACAGCCGGTCTATCTGGCTGTAGACGCGCAGGAACGCCGGCACCTCCTGATCCAGGTTCCCGATAACACGGCGCCCCTTAGCCAGCAGCAGACCCGGGGGCTCGAAGTGTCGGCGTCCCGGTACCGGGTGGGGTCCGACCCGGAGGCGCTCTACGTGGACCTCGTCTGTCTCGATCAGGCGCAGAACCCCACCTTCTGCGCGGTGGCTGAGGACCTGTTGAGGGTCATGGCCAGGCCGCACGGCCGGGCGCGGGACGTGATCATCAGCGCGCTGTCACGCTGGCGCACCTTCTGGAGTACCGGGGGTGAGGGGATGAGCCGGGAGAGAGCGCTGAAGCTGTTCGGGGAGCTCTGGTTCATGCGAAGATGGCTGGCCCCGGTCAGTGCGGAGGTGATGGAGCGCTGGCAGGCGGCCGATGACGCGCGCTACGACTACCAGTGGCCGGCCGTATCCGTGGAAGTGAAGGCCTCGGAGGTCAAGGCTCACGAGGAGGCGCAGCACCTGGTGTCGAGCCTGGAGCAGATGGATGATCCTGGGGAGGGCCGCCTCTTCCTGTTCAGCCTGCAGTTGCATGAAGATACCCTGGCCGCGGACAGCCTGCACAGCCTGGTGGACGGTCTGGCCGCCGAGCTCAAGGACGATCCCCGGGCGCTGGCCGATCTTGACCGCAAGCTGTCGCTTCAAGGGTACAGCTCGGGCGACCGCACCAGCCCGGCCAGAAAGCTCCGCGTGGTGGCGGAAGGCCTGTACCGCGTTGAGGACGGTTTTCCCCGCATTACCAGGCGGATGCTGCAGGCCGGCGGGCTGCCGGCGGGCGTGACGAAGCTGGGCTACACGCTGGATATGGGCGCCTGCCAGCCATGGCTGGTGGCCAAGGCCCCCACCGATCCGGGGGCCTCCTGTCTGCGCTCCACCGGCTAGCCGGCTGCCCCTACATGCGGATGGTCATGCCGCCATCCAGCGGTATGGTGACGCCGGTGGTGTAGCCGGCGGCATCAGACGCCAGGTAGATGACGGCTGCCGCCACCTCCTCCATCTTGACCCCCCGTCCCAGGGGGACCCGCTCGTAGATCGCCTTCAGGCCGGGTAGCTGCTCGAGGTAGCCCGGGTGTATCGGTGTCGCGATGAAGCCCGGGGCCACCGCGTTGACCCGGATGTTGTACCTGGCCCACTCCACCGCCAGGGTCATCACCAGGTTCATCACCCCCGCCTTGGCGGCGCCATAGGCGCAGTTGGTCGGGCTGGCGCGCAGCCCGGCGGTGGAAGCTACGTCCACGATGCTCCCGCCCCCCTGCTCTATCATGACCGGGGCCACGGCCTTGCTGCACAGGAAATGGCTCTTCAGGTTCAGGCGCACGACCGCATCCCACCGCTCCTCGGAGAGCTCCAGGGCGGGAATGGGCATGTCGGTCCCCGCGCTGTTCACCAGGATGTCGATGCGTCCGCAGGCCTCCCGGGCCTTCCTTACCAGGGCGTTCACCTGCTCGGAGTTCTCCACGTCCGTCGGCACGGCGATGCACTTCCGGCCCAGCCGGCGGATCTCCTCGGCGGCGGCCTCCAACCGCTCCGCCTTGCGGGCGCAGACGACCAGGTCAGCCCCGGCTCTGGCCATCTCCAGGGCGATGACTTTTCCGGTCCATCTGCTGGCGCCGGTCACCAGGGCCACTTTGCCTTCCAGAGAAAACATCGAGCTCACTATTCACACTCCCTTTCTAGCCAGTACGGGACTCACCGCGGCTCTATCTGGCCGATGACCGGGCCCACCCCGTGGGTGTCGGCGGCGCT